>JAZUPD010000078.1:0-54957 GCA_045604985.1 Eubacteriales bacterium | reverse complement strand
TAGAGCATCGAAAAGGCAAAATTCATCTTCAAAATATGCTATTTTCCCAAAAAATAAAATTTTTTTGAATTTTTTTCAAAAATCTATTGCTTTTTTTCCAAATATATGGTATCATATGTAGCTGTAGTGGTATGTACTGCGATACCGCACCCTCTCAGGCGGTATCGCATCCTAATTAAAAATGTCTATTAAAGGGAGGTGAATGATATGCCGAATATCAAATCCGCAAAGAAACGTGTAAAGGTTACAGTAGCCAAGACTCTCCAGAACAAGGCTTTCCGTACAGCTCTTAAAACAGAGATGAAAAAGTACGAGGCAGCACTTGTTGCAGGCGACAAGGCAGCAGCAGAGGCAGCTTATAAGGCAGCCGTTAAAAAGATCGACAAGGCAGCATGCCGTGGTATCATCCATAAGAATGCAGCCGCTCACAAAAAGAGCCAGTTTACAAAGAAGCTTGCTTCTATGTAATTAAAGCAAAAAGAAATCGGACGGCAACTTGCGAATGCCGTCCTTTTCTTTTCCCGAAAGGAGATTTACGATGATTTATAAGGATATATGTGAACTCGTGGGAAAAACTCCCCTTTTTGAGCCTACTCATCTGGAAAAAAAGCACCGCTCATATTCAAGAGTATTCTGCAAGCTTGAATATCTCAATCCCGCAGGAAGTATAAAGGATAGAGCAGCCCTTTCTATGATACTTGATGCAGAAGAAAAAGGACTTCTCACAAAAGGGGCTACCATAATTGAGCCGACCAGCGGGAATACAGGTATTGGACTTGCCGCAATCTCTGCTTCAAGGGGATATAAAGTCGTACTCACCATGCCGGATACCATGAGCGAGGAAAGAAGGCTTCTCCTTGCTGCATACGGTGCGGAGATCGTGCTTACCCCCGGAACAGAAGGAATGGCGGGTGCTGTGAAGCGAGCTGAGGAGCTGAAGGCTGAAACCCCCGGAAGCTTTATTGCCCATCAATTTGAAAACAGCGCAAATGCAAATGCTCATTTTGAAACAACAGGTCCTGAAATATTTGAGGATCTTTGCGGAAAGGTCGATATTTTAGTTGCGGGGGCCGGAACGGGCGGCACTATTACGGGACTTGCAAAATTTTTTAAAGAAAAAAACTGCAAAGCACAAATAATCGCCATAGAGCCTGCATCCTCTCCGCTTATATCCAAGGGAAAAAGCGGCGCACACGGGCTTCAGGGGATAGGAGCAAATTTCATTCCTTCTCTGCTTGATCTTAGCCTTATAGATAAAATTATGACCGTTACTGAAGAGGATGCCTACTCTGCCGCACAAGAGCTTGCAAGAGAAGAAGGCATTTTGACGGGTATTACCTCAGGGGCGGCACTCCATGTTGCTCTTTCACTCTCCTCACTTAAGGAAAATGAGGGAAAAAACATCGTCTGCATACTCCCTGATACCGGCGACAGATACCTTTCAACACCGCTTTATAAAAATTGACAAAAAGGTGATCAGAGTCACAATTTTAACAGAAAATTCGGTTTATAAAAACGCCTTAATATCTATAATAAAAAACCAAGCAGAGCTTGGTTTTTTATTATAGATAATGTTTTTCATTTATACTTCCTGTTTTTTATTGACTAAAGCACTTTTAATAACCATGGAAACTATCGGTCCTATTATCATTCCAAAAAATCCAAAAAGCTTAAACCCGGCATATATTGAAAAAAGAGTTAAAAGAGGATGTATACCAAGACTTCCTCCAACGATCTTAGGTTCGGCAAGCTGTCTTATAACGGTAACGCATGCATAAATTATTATAAGTCCTATACCGAGATAATAATTTCCCGATATCAACACTGCCGCAGCCCATGGTAAAACAATACCTCCAACACCGAAAACCGGCAAAATATCAATAAGAGAAATAAGAGCGGCAAGAAGAAGCGCATAATCTATTCCCAAAATACTAAATCCAATAAAAAGTTCTCCAAAGGTCATCAAAAGAAGGAGAAAATAAGCCCTCAGATATTTAAGCGCAGTGCCTGTCATCCCACGTTTAAAGGATGATAACCTTTTGGAGACAGAGCTTGGGAGCGTTTCCTTTAAGAAAGTATGGATTTTCCCAAGATCTATGGAAAAATAAAAGCCCGAAATGAGAGTTACTATTATAAATAGCATAAACGAAGGTACTGCACCTGCGATAGCACCAATCCATATAGGTAATCTTGCACCCAGATTCTCTGCAATATCCCCTATCACTTTTTTTGCAAAATCATCAATCTTATTTCGCAACAAATAAGCATCCTCTCCAAAACCAAGACCGTCAAAAAATGGAATATGCTCGGTTATGCTTTGGGCAAAATCAAGTGCGTTTCCGATGAGAGAATAAAGCTCCTCGGAATCCTTTGAAAGCCTTTCCAGAAGCCTTTGCGCTTCGCTCATAAGTCGGTCAAATATAAGAATGAGAAGCAAGGAAGCAACAAGGATCAGCGTGATAAAAAGCATAACGGAAATTATTCTCTGCCTCTTTTCATCCTTACCGGAAAGCTTTTTGGCAAGAGGCGAGATTGCCATTGCCACCGCCCAGCCGATAAAAAAAGGAAGAAGGATCGAAAGTCCGTATTTCAAAAACAAATAAAGTGCAAGAACCCCAAAGGAAACACAAATAAGTATTGCTGCAAGTCCCGCAGCTCTTTTCTCTAGCCTTTCATATTTCATTTTCATCACCCATCAAATTATACGCTAAAAAAGAGCCTGACTTTCAAAACAAAAAAAGATTTCGGTTGACAATTCTCTTATTATATGTTAAAATAGGTCAGTATTTTGTCGAAAAATATAAAAGGAGGGTATATAATGAGAAAATATTGCATAATTTTTTTTCTCCTCGCTTCTTTATTGATTTTTTCATCATGTGAAAATGCTTACGTTTCGTCTGATACCGAAACCACAGCTCCCTCCGAAACGACCGTTACGGTAACAGAAACGGAGACGGAAACTGCGCCGCCGGAAACCGAGCCAATATATGATTTCACAACAGATCCCGCTCTATATGAGGAGAGTCATGAAGACGTATCTGCTGTCGGAAGCGGAAAAAGCGTCCCTTTTAACCTTGAAGGCACGCTTCGCACAGCAACGGGAACAGCTCTTAACATCATCGTCGAATGGTTTGCAACAAGAGATGAGGGCGAGGATTTTGTTACACTTACACTTGATGCTGCCGTTGAGCATAAGGTTATCCATTCAAACTATTTCCCCGGAATTATGACGGTAAACGGCAAGGAATTTTATTTTATGTCACCATTTTATGAGTATAATTCATCAAGACTTACCAGAGAATGGATCTGCCCGGCGGAGGTGAAAATCCCATTAAAGTCAGGCGAAAGCAAATTTGTCGATATTTATATAAAATGGGATTTTGTTGGCAAGATAGAGGGAAGAAGCTACAACGGAATTTCCTTTGAAGGAAAGATACCGATAGGAGAAAAATATGCTTCGCTTAAAAGCAGTGTAAGCTACGATGTGGAAAACATTTCTCAGCTTCCCGAGCTTCCCGAGGGCTGTGAGGTCACATCCCTTTCAATCCTTCTTAATTATCTCGGATTTGATGTTTCCCATACATATCTCGCAGATAATTATCTTGATAAAGGCGAAGTGGGTGATACAAATTTCTATGAAAAAAATGTTGGAAATCCCAGAGAAAAGGGTAAAAGCTGGGGATGCTATGCCCCGGTAATCGTCAAGACCGCTAACAAATATCTTTATGACATGAAAAGCTATTACAGAGCATATGACTATTCGGGATATGACGTTTCCGAGCTTTATCATCAGCTCTCAATGGGACATCCCGCCATCGTTTGGGTAACGATGGACTTTGCAGAGCCATATCTTAAAAAGCCTTGGAACGTGGCGGGCGAAACTCTTTGGTGGAAATATCCTCTTCATTGTGTGGTCATCTCGGGATATGATCTCGAAAAAGGTACGGTAACGCTTACCGACCCGTTAAAAAACGATCCCGTTATCATTGATATTGAAACCTTTGAACTGAGATACAAGCAAATGGAATCTCAAGCTGTGGTAATTAAAATGAGCAAAGCTATTGAAAAATAAAAACGAGTCTGGGCCAATTTGTAGGCTCAGACTCATTTTTTGCACATAATGACGCATATTTAAAAACATCCACAGTCTTTAATATAATAATGCGCCATATCAAAATCCATTTAAAACAAATTTCTAAATGATACCGTTTTCATCTTTTCTTTTAAGGTATCTCACTTATCAGTCTATTATATCCCATGATATCATACTCACCGCATTTGACATTCTATAGCCCTCGGCGGTATATGAGATGGATCTTTCAAAAGGAACATGGTCGCCTCTTGCCGCATCGTAAGAAGCGGAATCACAGACCTCAAATTTGAAATTTTTCGGATTCTTCTCGGTTGGATTTATACATTTCGTAAATACGATATAGTGCGTTCTGTTTCGGGATGGAATCGAAAAATAAATTATAACTCCCTCGGGATGCTCGTCAAGGGCTTCCTTTATCGCTTTGGGACTGACATCATATGTCATCACAGATTTTATTGCTTTTCCATGAACATTGAATCCTGCATCTATATTAGACCTTGAAATAAGTATCGGATTTCCGTAAAGAACACTTCTCGACGTCGTTGCACCGTTATTCCCCGAATTTGCCAAAGCAACCGTATATGGATCGGCAGGCAGATTGCCAGACTGACCGCTTCTGAAATCATATCCGCAAGTAAGCCTTGCACCCATGTTATTTAATACCATAGCAACGGAGGCAAGATAGCAGCCCTCATCCATCCAGTCCTTGCCCTTTCCGTATTTGTCTATCATAAAACGCTTTCTCACTCCACCTGCGGTAAATGATATGTTCGAAAGCAGAGAAGCGTTCCAGTCACTTCCCGTGGAGCTGTGCTGGCTGTACCACGTAAATGCGGGATCCTTTGAAACGGTTATTGTGCAGCTTGCACTTTTATCGCCCGAAACGGCTGTTATCTTAGCCTTGCCCGGTGCGAAAGCGGTATAATTGCCCTTTGAGTCGATAAGAACAACGCTTTCGTTATCCGATGTCCATTTTATATCATCGGTGCCAAAATTGTATGGCGTAAGAGTTGCGTAAAGAGTGCCGACAGTATAAATCTTGACAGTCGTACTTACAAAAGAGAGAGAAATACCATCAGGCTCGATAGGCTCAAAAGCCCATTGTTGGTCTGCACTTCCGATATACTTGCAAAGCGAAATATAATTATGGTCATAGCGTGATTTCTTATCGGAAATACCAAGAGTCAAGGAATCACTACCGATGGCTGGAGAAATGCTGTAATAACCTTCATCGGCTGAATAAATAACGAATCGTTCGGTCTTTTCGGCAGCCTCCCTTTTTGTAAGTATCTGCCCCTCGCTTATAAGTCCCTTGAAAGATACGGAATATTTTCCGCTCTCGCTCTGGGGACGAAGGATATAAGTACCGTCCAAAAGCCTTTCAACGTAGATATCCTGTGCCTCGCCACCGTTTCTCTCATCGAGATATGCTGACCCCTTTGCATCATACATCATGTCGTAAAGATCTATATAAAGACCGCTTTTGCGGTTTTTTATTCTGTAAACTCCGCTTTTCAGAACATTCTCAAGATTTGCAGTTTTCTTTGCGCTATAAGCTGCGTGGACAGAGTTTGGAACAACGGTGAATACAAATACAAAAGTAAAAAAGAGGCAAATTAGTCTCTTAAAATTCATAAAAAAACCATCCTTTTTTTGCATACACAGTAATTATACATGATTTTTATATCTAATTGCTGAACATATTGTTAATTTTGATGGTTAAAAGGCATTTTATCCAATTTTTTATCATTTTTCTATAAAAGTAAAGAGATATATATGCGGGAATAACGCCCTGTTTTGCTATATAATCGGTATATAAAAGCATGATTTTAAATTGCTTATGCTCATTTTCTTGCTACTGGGCGAGAAACAGAACCACACCGGGATGCGTGACATACGGCGTCGTTCTCAAGCATCAGCATATCCTTATTTATCGCAAAAAAATTTAAATGGTCTGAGCCGAATTTTCGTCTCAGACCATTTTTATCATATTTTATCGTATGGAATTTCAATGGCAAGTCTTGCATTTTTGTACCGCTTATCCTCGGTAACATCCTTTATAACTTCAATGGATGGGGGTATTTCAAATGCTTCATCCTCATTCTGAAGCTCCACCTCCATTATAGCTCTGTCATTCCAGAACGGATAAAGATCAATTTCAAAGGTATGACCGCCAAAATCGAGCAAGGCCCTTTCCTTTTCGATAGGGGTTCTGTTTTGATCTGCCTTTTCAAGCTCTTTTTTATATTCAGGTTCGGAAAGCTCTGTCTCGTCCTCAAAGCAGCTTATAAAATCAATCCGCTTTTTCTCGGTCTTTGTATATTCTACTCGGTCTGAATACTCTCTCCTGCGAACCCTTGCGGTTATTCCCTCATCAGAGAGAAGATAGGTCTGAACTATCCTGCTTCTCTTTTTTTCATCTATCAAAGAAAGCAGCTCATCCGAGGGGTATCTTATGAGAAATTTCTTTTCGATCTCTTTATTTTTCATTTCCACTTTGTCTTTCCTCTATTCAACTAAATTGATTACCGCCTCAAGCATTTGCGCCGCATCTCCTCTTGTTACAAAAGCACTCGGCGCCGCATATCCATCTATCATATGAAAAACTCCAAGGGAATTCATGCTGTAAATTGCATCACTTGCCCAAAAAGGAAGCTCACTGCTATCGGCAAAAACAGGCAAAATAACATCCTTTTCCTTTGCCCCCTCTGCACCCAGAACGCTTTTCAGAACAACAGCCGCCTCAGCTCTCGTTATACCCGAATTTGGCATAAAGCAAAGCTCTCCCTCAACCTCTGTGCCGCTAATAAATCCAAGCTCGTATGCAGTGGCAACGTATCCCTTATATTCACCCGAAATATCACCGTCATCAGCAAAAACAGTTTCGCTCAGTTTTCCCGGATCTTTAATTCCCGCACTTTTCATGGCAAGGGTAAGAAATTCGGCTCTTGTTATGCCTTGATCCGGTGTGAAATAAGTAACTCCGTCGATCTCTGCCCCAGTCATAAGTCCGTTTTCAGCCATCGTCAGTGCCGCATTATAAACATTGCAATCGTCAATATCCCCAAAGGTCACGGAGGAGCGACGTGCCTTAACATCAAGAGTCACCGTAGCAGACGATGAGTAGTTCCCGTAAACATCCCTTGCAACATAGGAAAAGCTATCGCTTCCCGTAAAATCATCACGGGGAACATAAACATATCTGCCCTCTTCTCTGTCAAGCATTACGACTGCACCGTTTTTAGGATATGAAACTATTTCATAAACAAAAGTGTCTCCCTCGGGGTCATATGCTTCCAGCTTACTCATTCTCGATACCATATCGTGAGTATTTGCAGCGAGGGATTTTTCAGAAGCAAGGCTAATGGTAGGACTGTAATTGGTCTTCTCCACAAAATAAAGATTGCATTTTATAGAATATCCATCGAATACCGAAAATTCAAAGGAGCTTTGTTTTATCTCAGGGGAATTGGGAACGAAGGTCAAAAGATTCAGATTTTCTCCCGATATTTCCTGACCGCTCGTAACAGCCGTCCTTCCAACCATAAGACTTCCGTCCTCGGGAGCGGGAGCACTGACAATCGTCAGTTTTTCAACACTTTTTAAATTCAGCCCCCTGCAAAAATCCTCTTGTGTAAGAGAAATATCCTTTCCAATGAGAGCTGTTTTTGCCATATCCGTCCTTGCTGCCAGCACCAGAAGACCATGTGAAAACGCACCCGTCTCCACAGCCGAGGCAGAAACGGCAAGCATTACGCAAAACACAAGCAAAAGTGCCGCCAAAATCATTCTTTTCATAAATTATACCACCTTTCTGACTTTTCGTAAAGTACCTATTCAAATTTATTAAACCAAAAGGACAAATATACCGCTTTTTTTGTATTAAAATAATGCTTTCGGTACAAAATAACAGCAAAATTTATTTTTGCGAGGTAAAAAATATATGCGAAGACTCAGTAAATTTTACAGAGAAAACCTCTCATATCTTGACATGGCTCTGCGTATAAACAAGAGCTTTGATATACTGAAAAAGTGCATGAAGATAGGCAGTGACGAGCTGACAATGTACTATATCGACGGGTTTGTAAAGGACACTGTAATGGGAAAGCTTATGACTCATTTCGTATCGCTCAAAACTATCGGTCAGCCTTCTCCAAAATGTGCAGATGAATTCCTAAAAACAAATATCCCTTATGTTGAAGCAGAGGTCTGCGAAGATCTCGACACAATGATTGGCATGGTGCTAAGCGGAGCCACCCTCATGATAGGAAGCAGCTTTGAAGACAGAGCAATTATTATTGATTCCAGATCATATCCCGCCAGAGGCACGGACGAGCCTGAAAACGACCGAGTTATGCGGGGATCAAGAGACGGATTTGTTGAAACTCTCATTTCAAACACTGCACTCATACGCCGCAGAATAAGAGATACAGCCCTTACAATGTCATATGTAAGCGTTGGCACAAGCTCCAGAACTGATGTCGTAATATGCTATATAGAAGGAAAAGCGGACGGTAAATACATTGACTTTTTAAAGGAAAAGCTGAAAAATATAAAAACAACTGCCCTTTCCCTCGGCCATCAGTCTCTTGCAGAATGTCTTATACCTCACGGCTGGTTCAATCCCTTTCCAAAGATCAGGAATACCGAAAGACCCGATGTAGCTTCGGCACAGCTTCTTGAGGGAAGTATAATTATTCTCTGCGATAATTCCCCGGAGGCAATGATCCTGCCCACCTCAATCTTCGATTTTATGCAGGAAACAAACGATTTTTATTTTCCGCCCCTTACGGGTAGTTATCTGCGCCTTGTTCGTCATCTGGTATTTTGGTCAACACTTTTTCTTATACCCGTATGGTATCTTTTTATCAAAAATCCCTCGATCGTACCGGATTGGCTTCTTTTCGTACTGCCTACATCACAGGCAAAAATACCCATATTGGCTCAACTTTTGCTTGTTGAATTTATCCTTGACGGGCTTAAACTTGCTTCGATGAACACTCCAAGTATGCTCTCTAATTCCCTCTCCATTGTCGGAGGACTGATTCTCGGTGATTTTGCGGTGGGAATCGGATGGCTTATACCCGAGGTCATTCTCTATATGGCTTATGTTTCCATAGCCACCTTTACACAGACCAGTTATGAGCTGGGATATGCCTTTAAATTTTTGCGAACAGCAATCCTTATACTCACTTCTATTTTCAATTTCTACGGATTTGCCGCAGGAATAATTCTAACGCTTATTCTCATCGCCACAAACAAAACCGTCAACGGCAAGAGGTCTTATCTTTACCCTCTTATTCCCTTTAACGGTAAGGCACTTTTAAAGCTTTATATCAGATTCAAAAAAAGCTCGGATATATAAGGTAAGGGTACGGAATATCCCTCCAATAAGAATCTATTTATCTAAAAAAAACCAAGGTCAGATCAACCAACCTTGGTTTTTGTTTGCGGGTAAGCTTAAATATCCGCATCCTTAACATATTCCGATCCGTGAGCGGAAATAAATTCCTTTCTTGCGGGAAGATCATCCCCGAGAAGGGTTTCAAATATCCTTTCGGTTGCCGCAGCATCTGCGGGAGTTATGGCAATAAGACGTCTTGTTGCGGGATTCATGGTGGTCTGTGCCATCATTTCCTTACTGTTTTCGCCAAGTCCCTTTGAACGCTGAAGCTTGTATTTCTTATCGCCTATCTTTTTAAGAATAGCCGCCTTTTCAAATTCGTCATAGGCAAAATATGTCTCGTCCTTAACCGTTATCTCGAAAAGCGGAGTTTCGGCAATAAACACCTTCCCTTCTTCTATAAGTGTTGGAAGCAGTCTATAAAACATAGTCAAAAGAAGAGTTCTTATCTGAAATCCGTCCTCATCAGCATCGGTACAGATTATGATCTTTGACCAACGAAGCTGATTTAAATCAAAGGCGGGAATATTGCCTTTTATCTTTCCGTTTATTTCAACACCGCATCCTATGACCTTTAAAAGATCCACTATGATGTCGCTCTTGAATATCCTATCATATCCGCATTTGAGACAGTTAAGAGTCTTACCTCTTACCGAGATTATCGCCTGAAAATCAGCATTTCTGCTGAGCTTACATGAACCAAGCGCACTCTTTCCCTCAACGATATATACCTCTCTTTTTTCAGGATCCTTTGAACGGCAATCAACATAGTTGTCAACTCTGTCAGCAACACCCATGGTCCCCGTCAGCTTCTTTTTGACCTCTATTCTGGTATCCTCTGCCCTCTCACGGCTTCTCTTGTTTAAAAGCACCTGATTTGCAAAGATCTCCGCCTCCATGGGCTTTTCTATGAAATAGATATCAAGATTTTGCTTCAGATATTCGGTCATTGCGTCGCAGATGAATTTGTTCGTTATCGCCTTCTTGGTCTGGTTTGCATATGATGTGACGGTTGAAAAGCTGTTTATAACGAGAACGAGGCAGTCTGAGATATCCTCAAAGGTTATCTTCTTTTCGTTTTTATTATACTTACCTGAATTCTTCAGATATTTATCAATCGAGGAAACAAAAGCTGTTTTAACCGCCTTATCGGGAGAGCCTCCATGCTCAAGATAACTTGAATTATGATAATATTCAAGTCCCTTTGAAGTATTTGAAACGCAGAAGGTAAATTCTGCTTTCAGCTTATATTCTTCTTTATCCTCCCTATCCCTACCCTTTGTCTCCATACTCCAAAGAACGGGCGCAGTAAGTGTATTTTCGCCTGCAAGCTCGGTGAGATAATCGGCTATCCCTCTCTCATAGTAATATGATTTTTCCTCAAACTTGCCGTTTTCGTTTTCATACTTGAAAACGAATTTTATACCCGAGTTCACTACTGCCTGACGGTGCATAACATCATCGAAAAACTCATGAGGGATATCAATATCGGTAAAAACATCAAGGTCGGGACGCCATTTTATAACGGTACCCGTGCGTTTTTCTTTTTTTTCAAGATCACGCACCTGAAGCTCTGTTACGGGATCGCCTTTTTTAAAATGTATCTCGCTCAAACGTGCGCCGTCATAGGAATAAACGTCCATATATTCGGAGCTGTACTGAGTTGCGCAAGCACCAAGACCGTTCGTACCCAGAGAATAACCGTAAGCCGCATCCTCCGAGTTATTATTATATTTACCGCCCGCATAAAGCTCGCAGTAAACCAACTCCCAGTTATATTTTCCCTCTCGTTCGTTATAGCCAAGGGGCACTCCGCGACCAAAGTCCTCCACCTTTATGGATCTATCACGGTATGCGGTAACGATTATCTCCTTGCCGTAGCCTTCTCGCGCCTCATCCACCGAGTTTGAAAGTATCTCAAAGATAGAATGCTCGCAGCCTTCAAGACCGTCCGAACCGAAGATAACGGCAGGTTTTAATCTGACCCTGTCCTTACCCTTCAGCGAAACTATGCTTTGATCGTTATATTGCTTTGCGGTATCCTTGCTTTTTGCCATTTTCAACCTCTTTACAATTTATTCTCAAATTATTATACCACAAAAAATTCGTTTTGAAAAGGGGGAATTATGTCTTTTTTTACTATATATGCTATTTTTTGATTTTTTTATAGGCAAATATAGTTAATAAATACATTTTTTCAATATATTCTTTTGTTTTTTAATTGCGGATATTATACTAAATCACTGAAACGATTTTAAGCACACTGATGAAATAATACGGCAAACTCAAACAACTATTCGACCTTTTATCAGAGCTTAATTAATAAAAAATCACCGAAGAAGAAGTTATAAACTGTCGTAATTGCCAAAATATGACTCGTTTTTCGTGTAAGCATTGATCAAATTGCTATATTTATATAAAAAAGGATAAAAGCCTTGACAAAACTGTATATTTGGTGTATAATATTCACACAATAATTATTTTTTGCATATTTATTCACGGAGGACCAATATTATGAATAAGGAAAACATCAAAAAAGTAGTTCTTGCATATTCGGGAGGTCTTGATACATCCATAATCATCCCGTGGCTCAAGGAAAACTATAATAACTGCGAGGTCGTTGCCGTTTCGGGTAACGTAGGTCAGGCAGACGAGCTTGAAGGACTTGAAGAAAAAGCTATTAAAACAGGCGCATCAAAGCTCTATGTTCTCGATCTTACAGACGAGTATGTTGATGATTACATAATGCCAACAATGAAGGCGGGTGCAGTTTATGAAGAATATCTGCTTGGAACAAGCCATGCACGCCCCTGCATTGCAAAGGGACTCGTTGATATTGCGCTGAAGGAAGGCGCAGACGCTATCTGCCACGGCTGTACAGGTAAGGGAAATGACCAAGTCCGGTTTGAGCTTGCGATCAAGCATTTTGCTCCTAATATGCCTATCATTGCTCCATGGCGCGAATGGAATATCAAATCCCGAGAAGAGGAGATAGAATATGCAGAGGCGCATAACATCCCCTTAAAGATAAACCGTGAAACAAACTATTCAAAGGACAAAAACCTCTGGCATCTTTCCCATGAAGGACTTGACCTTGAGGATACAGGCAATGAGCCACAATACGAAAAGGCGGGATTCCTTGAAATGGGCGTTTCTCCCATAATGGCTCCAGACGTACCCACATATATCACCCTCGATTTTGAGCAGGGTGTTCCTGTTGCTCTCAACGACGAAAAAATGAGCGCAAAGAACATTATTTTGAAATTAAATGAAATCGGCGGTGCTAATGGAATCGGACTTCTCGACATCGTTGAAAACCGTCTTGTGGGCATGAAATGCCGCGGCGTATACGAAACTCCCGGCGGTGCTATTCTCTATAAGGCACACAGTGTTCTTGAATCTATCTGTCTTGACAAGATGACTTCTCACGAAAAACAGAAGCTCTCGATAACATTTGCAGAGCTTGTTTATAACGGCCAGTGGTTCACACCTCTAAGAGAAGCTCTTTCTGCATTTGTTGATAAGACACAGGAAAGAGTTACAGGTAAGGTTCGCCTAAAGCTCTATAAGGGCAATATGATAAATGCAGGTGTTTGGAGTCCCTATTCGCTTTACAGCGAGGAGATCGCAACCTTTGGAGAGAGCGATTACAATCAGAAGGATTCCGAGGGCTTTATCAACCTCTTCGGTCTGCCTATAAAGGTACAGGCAATGGTTGACGGCAAGAAATAATATTGAAAATAATCAAAAAGATAAGGTTTTCTGGTTTTCTGACCGAAAACCTTATTCTAAAGAAAGGGTAAATAAAAATGGCAAAAATGTGGGCGGGAAGGACTGCGGGAAAAGTTGATAAACTCGCAGACGATTTTAATTCCTCAATACACTTTGACTGCAAGATGTACCGCCAGGATATAAAAGGAAGCATGGCTCATGCGGCAATGCTGGCGGCAAAAAATATAATCTCAAAGGAAGAAGCAGACGCACTTATTAACGGTCTTGACGGTATTCTCTCGGATATTGAAAGCGGAAAGCTGGAATTTGATATTGATTGCGAGGATATCCATATGTTCATCGAGCAGGTGCTGACAGAAAGACTTGGCGATGTTGGAAAAAAGCTTCACACAGCAAGAAGCCGCAATGACCAGGTGGCTCTTGACATCCGTATGTATCTCCGTGATGAGGCAAATGATATGATCTGTCTGCTTAAAAACCTCATCTCATCTATCACAGGCAAGGCAGAAGAATATAAAGCCACCATTATGCCCGGATATACCCATCTGCAGAGAGCACAGCCCATAACCTTTGGACATCACCTTATGGCTTATGCTATGATGCTTCTTCGTGATATCGAGAGAATCGAGGACTGCAAAAAGAGAATGAATCTTTCACCCATAGGATGCTGTGCCCTCGCCGGAACGACATACGATACAGACCGCCGCTTCGAGGCTGAACAGCTTGGCTTTGACGGAATTTGTCTCAATTCTCTTGACGGCGTTTCTGACAGAGACTTTTGTCTTGAACTTCTTTCTTCCCTCTCCATAGTTATGATGCATCTCTCGCGATTTTCCGAGGAAATAATCCTCTGGTCAAGCTGGGAATTCAAATTCGTTGAGCTTTCGGATTCCTATACGACAGGCTCATCCATCATGCCCCAGAAAAAAAATCCGGACATGGCAGAGCTAGTTAGAGGAAAGACGGGCAGAGTTTACGGAGACCTCATGGCACTTCTCACAACTCTCAAGGGACTTCCCTTGGCTTATAACAAGGATATGCAAGAGGACAAGGAAAGCATTTTTGATGCTTGCGAAACGGTTAAAATGTGCCTGCAGGTATTTTGCGGCATGATAAGCACGATGAAGGCTATTCCAGAGAATATGAAGAAGGCAGCACAAAGCGGCTTTATCAATGCAACGGACCTTGCGGATTACCTTGTAAAAAAAGGGCTTCCCTTCCGCTCCGCATATAAAATATCGGGGACTATCGTTGCTCATTGCATTGCCGAAAAAACTGTTCTCGAGGAGCTTTCTCTTGAAGTATATAAAAAATTCAGCGAGCTGTTTGACGAAGATCTTTTTGATGAGATAAGTCTTGAGACCTGCGTTAAAAAGAGGATCAGCGAGGGCGGAACATCTATTGAGTCGGTTGAAGCACAGATCAATTTCGTCAAAGGAAAAATACACGAAAACATCCCACAAGGAGGCTAATATGTTATCTCTCAAAGGAAAACACTTTTTAAAATTACTTGATTTTACTCCCGAAGAAATAGAAGAACTTATCGACCTTGCCGCATCTCTCAAGGCAAAAAAAAAGGCAGGAGTTTCCCACAAGGAATGTGAGGGCAAGAATATCGCTCTGATTTTTGAAAAGACGAGTACCAGGACACGCTGTGCATTTGAGGTTGCGGCGTCAGATCTTGGTATGCACCCCGTTTATCTTGACCCCTCGGGATCGCAAATCGGCAAAAAGGAAAGCATTGCTGACACTGCAAGAGTTCTTGGGCGTATGTTTGATGGGATCGAATACCGTGGATTTGGTCAGGAGATAGTTGAGGAGCTTGCAAAATACGCAGGAGTACCCGTTTGGAACGGTCTTACAAACGAATATCATCCGACCCAGATCCTTGCGGATTTTCTGACCATAAAGGAACATTTCGGCTCTCTTAAGGGGAAAAAGCTCGTTTATATGGGCGATGCAAGATACAATATGGGAAATTCCCTTATGGTGGGATGTGCAAAAATGGGTATGCATTTCGTCGCTTGTACGAATAAAAAGTATTTTCCCGATGCTTCTCTCGTTGCCCAGTGCAAGAATATAGCAAAGGAAACGGGTGCGACCATTGAATTTTCCGAGGACACCTCTGCCGTAAAGGGTGCTGACGTTATTTATACCGACGTTTGGGTCTCAATGGGCGAGCCAGCAGAGGTATGGAAGGAAAGGATAGCGGATCTCACACCTTACCGCGTTACGTCGGATATCATGAAAACAGCAGGCGAGCAGTGCCGCTTTATGCATTGCCTGCCCGCCTTCCACGACCTTAAAACTGCAGTCGGAAAAGAGATATATGATAAATTCGGACTTACCGAAATGGAGGTTTCAGATGAAGTATTTGAATCCCCTTCATCTATCGTCTTCGACGAGGCAGAAAACAGGATGCACACTATAAAAGCCGTTATGCTTGCCACACTTAAATAAAAAATCAAGTATGTTTCAAAGTGCCACAGGTATAATAAAACAGTGAAAATTTTCTATTCATTGTAGTGACGAAAATCCTGCTTTTTCGGAGATATTTTAAGATGACTTCCCTTACAGGAAGTCATCTTTTTGATTTATTGCATATGCTCTTATTTTTTTGGCGACCTGCCACTGCGTTCTTATGCTTATACTATTTTTCTCCCATGTCCCAAACGTTCTCTTATTTATATTTTTCTAAGAGAGTATTATTAGAAATAATAAATTTTATACGGCTTGACTAAAAAGAACAAAGATGATATAATAACACCATAAACCTTTGGAGAATGAAAATGATAGCACTGATAGTTGCATATGATAAAAACAGAGTGATAGGCAAGAACGGAAAAATTCCGTGGAATATCAAAAACGAGCAAAAAAGATTCAGGGAGCTTACCCTTGGAAACACCGTCATCATGGGCAGAAAAACCTACGAGGAGATCGGCAGACCGCTCCCTGACAGACATACGATTGTTATTTCAAAAACCTCAATTTTTGATGAGGAAAATTGCAGGACGGCAAGATCGCTTGATGAAGCCATCAAAATGGCTCGGGGTGACATTTTTATATCGGGCGGTGCAGCTCTTTATGCCGAGGCCCTCCCCCTATGCAAAAAGCTTTATATAACTGAAATTGATGCTTATTTTGATGGCGACACATTCTTCCCCGTCTTTGAAGACAGTGCTTACAAAAAGGAAATAGTAGCACATATCAGAGGAAGAATCCCATACACATATCTTACCTATACCAAATTATGATATTAAGGAGCTTTTCCTAAATTTTAGGAAAAGCTCCTTAATATCTTATTTGTCACTTACTTATTATTATTTTTATTTTCCATTTAATCCGCACAAGCCTTTTTGATAATTTCTACCGCCTCGGCAAGAAGCTCCATCGGGATGTTTAATGCCGGAAGAAGCCTTATCTTATCCTTTGCAGTAAGGCAAAGAACACCCTTTTCGACGCATTTTTTAACGATATCTGAGGCACTTTTTACAGTTTTTATGCCTATCATAAGTCCCATTCCACTGACACTCTCAACACCATTTGCTCCATTAAAAGCATTAAAAACAAAATCTCCCTTTTCCTTGACAGAACCGAGGAAAGCTTCATCAATTCTCGAAACGATGCTCAGAGCTGCCGCACAGCAAACGGGGTTTCCTCCGTATGTTGAGCCATGGTCACCAAAAGCAAGAATGCTCTCAACCCTCTCACCGAGAATTGCCGCACCGATAGGAAGTCCTCCGCCAAGTCCTTTGGCTGTTGTAACCACATCGGGCTTTATGCCGTAATTCATATAAGCGTACATTTCACCCGTTCTTCCGTTTCCGGTCTGAACCTCGTCAACCATCATAACGATGTCATTCTGTCTGGCATATTCTGCAGTCTTTTTTACAAAATCAGCGCAAAGAACATTCACACCGCCCTCGCCCTGAATACATTCGATGAGGATTCCCGCAACCTTATTCTCCTCGCAAAGCCTTTTAATATCGTCAAAATTGTTTGCCTCTGCATGTACGAATCCCGGTGTAAGGGGCTGGTAAAGCTCGTGATAATGATCCTGCCCCGTTGCTGCAAGAGTTGTGAGAGTTCTTCCGTGGAAGCTATTTTTGAGCGTGATTATTGTGGAATATTCAGCTCCCTTTTTTTGTGCCATATATTTTCTTGCAACTTTTATGGCACATTCGTTGGCTTCTGCTCCGGAATTTGAGAAGAACACCTTTTTCATCCCTGTTTTTTTACAGAGCATTTCAGCCAGACACACGCAAGGCTCGGTATAATAGAGATTTGACATATGCTGAACCATTGAGATCTGCTCGTTTACTGCTTTTTGCCATTTTTCGTCTGCGATTCCTAGTGCCGTAACACCGATTCCAGAGCCCATGTCGATATATCTCTTTCCATTCTCATCATAAACCAGAGAGCCTTTACCCTTTACTATCGTAACGGGAAAGCGGGCATATGTGCCCGCTATATATTCCTTATCCTTTATCTGAATATCATTCATTTTCATCACCCATAAGCATCGTTCCCGCACCTTCGTCGGTGAGAAGCTCCATAAGAATGGAATGAGGAACTCTGCCGTCCATTATTATTACCTTATTTACACCCTCACGAAGTGCCTCGATACAACACTCCACTTTTGGGATCATCCCGCCTGAAATTATACCCTCCTTGCGAAGCGTTGCCGCCTCGGAAACGGTAATTATCGGGATAAGAGTTGAAGCATCGTCCTTATCTCGGAGAATACCCGCAATGTCAGTCATCATTATAAGTCTTTCAGCTCCGAGAGCACCGGCGATATATGCCGCCGCAGTGTCACCGTTAATATTATAGGCATTTCCCTCTTTGTCGCAACCGATTGTTGAAATTACGGGGATATATCCCTTTTCAAGTAGGTCAACAACGGGGGTTATATTGATATTTGTTATCTCTCCAACATATCCGAGCCTCTCGTCCTTCATCTTTGATTCAATAAGACAGCCGTCCATGCCGGAAATTCCCATTGCCTTTCCACCCTTCATTTCGAGAAGGTTTACAAGTGTCTTATTTATCTTACCCGCAAGCACCATCTGAACGATATCGACAGTCTCCTTGTCGGTAATGCGAAGTCCGTCAACAAATTCGGGCTTTTTGCCAAGCTTTGACATGAGATCGCTTATTTCAGGACCTCCGCCATGAACAAGAACAATTTTCACACCGATAAGCCAGAGAAGAACGATATCCTCCATGACCTGCTGCTTGAGTGTTTCGTTTATCATAGCGTTTCCACCGTATTTTACAACGATCGTTTTGCCGTTATAGTGGCGGATATTGGGCAGTGCCTGCGTAAGCACGTCGGCACGCTGTGCATTTGTAAAATTTCTATCCATTTTCTGCTCCTATCAAGTGCGGTAATCGCCGTTTATCTTAACATAATCATAAGTAAGGTCGCACCCCCAGGCCGTTGCGCTTCCGTTTCCGCTACCCAGAGTAACATTTATCTCAATCTCATTTTCGAGAAGTATTTCCTTTGCCTTCTCCTCGGAGAAATCAACCCCCGCCCCGTTTTTACAAACGAGGATGCTTCCCTTTTCACTCTTAAAGCTTACGCTTACCTTATTAACATCAACATCTGCACCGCTGTAACCAATAGCACAGAGAACTCTGCCCCAGTTTGCATCAGCACCGAACATTGCAGCTTTAAGAAGGCTTGAGCAAATAACGCTCTTTGAAACAGTCTTTGCGGTAAACTCATCCTTTGCTCCGCTTACATTACATTCAAGAAGCTTTGTTGCCCCCTCGCCGTCAGCGGCGATCATTCGGCAAAGATAAACCGTAACCGTATTAAGTGCCTTCATAAATTCATCAAAATCTGCACCGTCCGACGTAATCTCGTCATTTCCCGCCATGCCGTTTGCAAGGATCGTTACCATATCGTTGGTTGAAGTATCGCCGTCAACGCTTACCATATTGAATGTGTTCTTGATATCACTCGAAAGTGCCTTTTTTAGCATTTCGGGCGAGATCGCACAGTCGGTTGTAATGAAAACAAGCATAGTCGCCATATTGGGATGAATCATTCCACTGCCCTTGGCAATACCGCCTATTCTGCATATTCTTCCGCCCACGGTAAACTCTATTGCAATTTCTTTTTTGACCGTATCGGTGGTCATAATTCCCTCTGCGGCATCGTCACTACCGTTTTTTGAAAGTGCCGCCTTAAGTGCAGGAACTCCTTCTGCAATGGGATTGATATTAAGGGGCTGACCGATAACGCCTGTTGAAGCAACTACAATGTCATCAGCTAAAATATCAAGCTCTGCAGCACAAAGCTCACTCATCTTCTCTGCAATCTCAATGCCGTTTGCATTGCAAGTATTGGCATTTCCGCTATTGCAGATAATAGCCTGTGCCTTGCCGTTTGCAAGGTGCTTTTTAGTAACGATAAGAGGCGCTCCCTTTACAAGATTGGTTGTGTATACCGCCGCTGCGCTTGCCTGCTTTTCGCTATATATGAGAGCGATGTCCTTCTTTGTCTTGTTCTTACGCACACCGCAATGAACTCCGCTTGCAGTAAACCCCTTTGCGGCACAAATTCCGCCTTCGATAATATTCATTCTCAAAACTCCTTATATATCAAGTCCCGTATTCTCCGGAACTCCCATGATTATATTCATATTTTGTATTGCCGCTCCTGACGCGCCCTTTCCCAGATTATCAAATCTTGAAACGAGAAGTATTCTCTCCTCATTTCCGCTGACGCTTATCTCCATATTGTCCTTAAACGAAAGTGCGTTTGAATAGAGTGATGCGGCAGGATCATTTTCAACATATTTAACAAGTCCCGATTTATAATACTCTTTGTAAAGCGCCTTTATATCCTCGGCAGTACCCTTAATCTGATCCTTGAAGAGCGGAACCGTCACCTGCATTCCTGAATAGAAATCCGCAACGATGGGACAAAACACGGGAAGATTATCAAGACCGCATATTTTTGACATTTCGGGTAGATGCTTGTGGCTCTGTCCGTTTGCATACATTGCAGGGGAATCAAGGGCAACAATTCTTTTCTCGTCTTCATATTGTGCGATCATCTTTTTTCCGCCGCCACTGTATCCCGTAAGCGAAAAGCAACTGAGAAGCGCATCCTTTTGAATTATCCCCTCTTTCACAAGAGGCTCCACAAGAGAAACGAAGCCGCTTGCGTGGCATCCGGGATTGGCAACACGCTTTGAAGCGGCGATCTTCTCTCTTCTGCCCGAAAGCTCTGCGAAACCGTATTCCCAACCGTCTGCCGTTCTGTGAGCTGTTGAGGTATCTATGATTGCTGTATTTTTATTCGTAACCATTGAAACTGCTTCTATTGCTGCGGCGTCGGGAAGACAAAGAAAAGCAACATCTGCACTGTTCAGTGCCTCACGTCTTGCATCGGTATCCTTGCGTTTTTCTTCGGGAATCTTTATAAGCTCGATGTCGGAGCGAATTGAAAGACGCTCGTATATCCGAAGTCCCGTTGTTCCCGCACTACCATCTATAAAAACTTTTTTCATGAATGTTAATTCCTTTCAGCGGATAAATATGCATTAAACACAAACAATAACCATTATATATTATAATGAATTTTTCTAAAAAGTCAAGGGGGATTTTTGAATATTTATACATTTTGGCGTTTTTTCCACATATAAGGAGAAAAGCACAGTTTTTTTTATCGAAATTTCCCATTTTTCTATAGCTTGAAGTTTTTTGTATTCTTCTAGGCTGCTTTTCGTTTTTCTCAACACATCAAAAAATAAATCCCATCGCTAAAGTCATAATATCAACCTTAATTGCGCAGCACATTTTTTCTAATTAGGGTTTTGCTTTTAAGCTCGCAGCCTGAAAAATATATGAAAATCAAAGCATTATAGCCCTATTGTCCAAAATTTTTCATTTAAATTCAATCTATAAATTTTCAAAAACATGAAATTACGCAAGTTCTATTGTTAATTTGATAAAGTAAGTAAAAAGGTAAATCCTACAAAAATAGTGTAACATATTTGATAATATTTTGCAACCGATAATATATTAAATAAAAAATAAGTTTTTTTAAAAAAACACTTGACAAATGATAAATAAGGTGATATAATATCAACCGTTGGTTATCTGGGTGTGGCGCAGCTGGTAGCGCGCTACCTTGGGTGGTAGAGGCCGCAAGTTCAAGTCTTGTCACTCAGACCAAATAAGCACGGTTATTTTGATAGAATAATCGTGCTTATTTTTTGTTTTAACGGGGGTTTAAGGTCTTGCAGTTCGCATTTCCCGTACTTCACTCCCCCGGAACTAAAGAAAATCGCCACTTCGGATAGTTTTCCGCGGTGGCGATTTTTCGTTGTAAGGATATATCGTTGGATTTATGGGTATTCGTTATCCTTATGGGGTAATCGTTGGATTTATGGGGTGTAATCGTTATCCTTATGGGTAGTCGTTGGATTTTTGCTCTCCCCCGTTCTTATAATACTCCTTATGAGAAAATCGGTGATGAGACCGCTGAACTTGAAGTACCGTTTGACATTCCTGATTCTTGGGAGTGGGTGAGATTAGGCAATATCGTCAACATTGTTTCCGCAAGACGAGTTCATCAATCCGATTGGAGAACAGAAGGCGTGCCGTTTTACAGAGCGAGAGAGATTGTTAAACTTTCTGATAGCGGTTATGTCAATAACGAATTGTTTATTTCGCAGAAGCTATTTGATGAATACGCCGTGAGCGGGGTTCCTCAACCGGGTGATTTGATGGTTACCGCAGTTGGAACCTTGGGAAAAACGTACATTGTTCAGCCTGGAGATCGTTTTTACTACAAAGATGCAAGCGTCATTTGTTTTGAAAACTATGGCAAAGTATGTGCAGAATATATTAAAGTATTAATGGCTACCCCTTATATGATGAACCAAATAAATGACAACGCGTCTGGCACTACTGTTGGAACAATTACAATAGTTCGTGCCAATAATTACTTAATACCTCTTCCCCCGCTGTCCGAGCAAGAACGAATCGTGAAATTTCTGTCAACCCTTGAACCATTGCTTTCCTCATACAATGACAAATACACGCAACTGGATGCATTGCATACTACGTTTCCAAGTGAACTAAAAAAGTCCATTCTCCAATGGGCGGTACAAGGAAGGCTCGTTCCCCAGGACCCGTCGGACGAGCCTGCAGAGGCTTTGCTTGAGCGTATCAGGGGTGAAAAGGAACGGCTCGTGCGTGAAGGCAAAATCAAGAAAGACAAGCACGAATCGGTCATTTTTAGACGGGATAATTCTCATTATGAGAAGCGGGGCAAATACGAAGAATGCATAGACGATTATTTGCCTTTTGACATCCCCAAAACATGGCGCTGGGAGCGTTGGGGAAATATATCGTTTAACATTCAATACGGATACAACGCCCCTGCCAAAGACGTGGGCTGCATTCGTATGGTAAGAATAAGCGATATTCAAAACAACAAAGTATTATGGGATACTGTTCCGTTTTGCGATATTTCAGAAACCGATATGGCTTCGTATGAGTTAAAACCGCGGGACATTCTGTTTGCAAGAACTGGCGGTACAGTAGGTAAATCCTTCCTTGTTTCCGAAGTTCCTGTGGCTGCCGTATATGCGGGGTATTTGATAAGAACTCAATATAGTGTCGAACTGAACCCAAGGTATATGAAATACTATATGGAAAGCCCCCTTTATTGGGCACAGCTTCAGTCGGGGACTACTGCTACTGCACAGCCAAATTGTAATGGCGTTACCTTGTCGCAAATGTTCATCCCCGTCCCTCCTCGTCAGGAGCAAGATCGTATTGTTGAGAAGTTAGACGGAATTTTGCCGCTTTTACAGCACCTTGCTCCATAAAGTTCTCATTATGAGAAGTTGGGTGAAAAAGTCGTTTGTATAGATGATGAAATACCATTTGAGATACCTGAAAACTGGAGGTGGGTACGCCTTGGTACAATCTCGACATATGCGCATACAAAGATAAAGATCAATGCCCAGGATGCCTCCTCAGAAATATGGGGCCTTGATCTTGAAGACATCGAAAAAGGCGGTCGCTTACTTGTAATAAAAACCGTTGGAGAGCGTAAAGCAATCGGTGATAAAACCGTCTTCCATAAAGGGGACATTCTTTACAGCAAACTACGTCCGTATTTGCTTAAGATACTTGTTGCCCCGGCAGATGGTATTTGTACCCCTGAAATTGTACCGTTTTCAATGTTCGGAAAGATAAATGCGGAGTATATTGTCGCATACCTGTCCTCGCCATATGTCGATAATCTAATAAATTCCATAACATACGGTGTTAAAATGCCCAGGGTTGGTACGGATACCATGACTAATTTGCTTGTCCCTGTACCACCATTGAAAGAACAAGAACATATTGTAAACGTGCTAAAAGACGTTATTCCGTACTGCAAACGCATATGAAAACAAGGCATACACCTCGAAATGAAGTGTATGCCTCTTTCCTTACCAATCGATGACGGAATCTACGATTTCACGTTGTTCGGTTGAGGTTTTTCGCAGATAAATACGAGTGGTCTCGATGCTCTCGTGTCCCATAAGATCTGCAAGAAATGCGATATCATTACAGCGTTCCAAAAAGCTCTTTGCAAAGCGATGTCGGAATGAATGCGGATATACGACTGCCGGGTTGATGTTGTATTTCACAGCGAGTTTTTTTAGCTGACCAGAAATACCACGGGTTGTGATCCGTTCGCCATACTTATTCAAAAAAATGAAGCCGCTTTCTTGATGCTTATCCGCCAACCAAGAAAGGGCTTCATCCTGTAAGGCTTTGGGGATGTAAATTCTACGCAATTTCCCGCCTTTTGAATATAAATCAAGGTGACCGAGTTTGATATGCTCCACCTTGATTTGTATGAGTTCGCTTACACGCGCACCCGTTGCTGCAAGGAAACGTATAACGAAATACCAAAACATCTCATCTTCGTTTTTGAGGCAGGTTTTGAAGTATTCATAATCCGCTTCGCTTATGACATTTTCAAGAAATGCCTTTTGTTGTACCCGGACAAATGGCTGCTTCCATTTTTCCTTTCCGATACTTTCGAGGTAACAGTTTATCGCCCGCAACCTCAAATTTACCGTTTTTGGCTTATAGCTCTCGATGAGCCAAATCTTGTAAGCCTTCAAGTTTTTTAGGGTGACTTCTGCGTACTGTTCTTGGTATTGCCGGACGGCGAACAGATACGAAGAAATCGTGTTTTCGGAGAGGTTCGAGCCTCTCAAGTGTCTCTCGAATTCTTTTATCATAGTGAAAGACCTCCTTTCACTATAATTATACACCCTGGGTTTTACAGGGTCTTTACGAGAGCCATAAGTTCTTCGATTTTTTCAACAATCCGATGCTGTTCGGCAAGAGGAGGTATCGGAACAAGCGCCTTATACAATCTGTCGTCATTTATGGCGGGGTATGCAACGCCTTTAGCATTATCTGTATGATTAGCGTAGGCATCAAACCACGGGGAGAGTAAATAGTAAAATAAGAATTTGTTAAAAATCCCTTGGTGACAAGCCATAACTGCGAACCCGGTGCTGGCGATAGGTTCTTTATCAAAATTCCGATTGATAATACACATGTTGTGTAAATAGGGTCTTACCGATGAATACAGAATATCACCCATTTTAACAATTTTTCTTGCCCTTGATGCAGCTTTTTCAGGTTCCACCCATGTTTCACTTAGATTAAGCTGTTGGTTTTTATTGTCGATAGAGCCTATATCTATGTACGAGAATAGCCTGTCGGGGGTCTTTTGCCCGTGATTATAAACTATATTTGACAACCTAACCCAACACCAAGAACACGGTATTTCAAAGGGGAGTTCATCCTCAATAATACACTCAAATTTGCCCAACTTCTCATAATGAGAATAATCGGATTATAAAAGCGATAGTTGATCGAGCACCCTTGCCAATGCTTTTACTATGCGTTTTTGCTCCGAAAGAGGTGGAACAGGAACGAAAAGATCGGCTATGACAGAAGGTTTCAGTTCGGTTTGGTTTGTTGAGCCTTCTCCTAATGCTTCTAAATAGGGTTGATAATACTTGAATACATAGAAAATATAATCTTCCGCAAACTCACAGCTCGTGCGTACAATAGTTACGTGCGAGTCCGGGACGATCGGATAGTCATTAGTACGGTCAGAATCGTGAAAGATGCCTATGCGACCGAGCGTTCCTCCACCCGTGGAATTTACAATAATATCTCTATCAAGCATTTGTTCTTCCGCGGGGTATTTGCTAAAAGCGGAAGGAGCTAAATATTTTGCCAAAGACATATTGATTCCACCGGATTTGACGTTGCACTTTTGAGCGAATACATATACGCTCCCATTCTCCGCATATTGCGGTGATTTTCCTCGTTTAACTTCTTTAATTGCTATGCTTGAAAGGCGAGTCCAACACCAAGTTTCAGGAATATCAAACGGCAATGCATCATCAATACATACGGTGTCCACGCCTCGCTTTTCATAATGAGAATTATCCCGTCTAAAAATGACCGATTCGTGCTTATCTTTCTTGATTTTTCCTTCACGCACGAGTCGTTCCTTTTCACCCCGGATACGTTCAAGCAAAGCCTCTGCTGGCTCGTCCGAAGGGTCCTGGGGAACGAGTTTTCCTTGTACTGCCCATTGGAGAATTGACTTCTTCAACTGCTCCGGGAAAGAAGTATTGAGGGCTGTGCTTTCTCTTTCAGCAATGCTGTACGAATCAACGAAAGGCAACACCTCTTCCAACTTCGATATAATCCGTTCCATTTCGGAACGCGGTGGCAATGGAATCGGTAAATTCATCATAAGCTCACGGGAAAGATTATAAAATGCTTGCCCGGACTTATGAGTGATGCTCCTACAATTATCCCTATGATTTTTTGCAGCAAAAGCATACAGCAAATACTTTGATATGATATCATCGCTAAACAGCGGGATTAGCATCAAAACAAAACCGCCAACCACGGTATCTGCGAGGTCTTCTTCAATCAAGGCAATCTTGCCTATATGCTCTAAACTGCTAACTGCAGGGGTAATCATATAATTCTTTTTCAAAAAGAGTTCAGGCTTTACGAATTCATCCGAAATGAAAACATCGTCAGCTTTGAAATAATACCTCTCATCGCCGATATTGCCTCCACGCATTACACGGATCATTCTTTCGGATTTGATGTCGAGAGCTTCTTTCTTATATGCCAGCCCCGACATATTTGTGAAAAGATCGCCTACGCGACACCACTCCCAAGTTTCAGGAATTTCAAAAGGGGCGTAATCAGCCAAGCTGCGAACATCATCACCGATTTTCTCATAAGGAGTATTATCGGCACCACGGAAAATGACGGAAGGGTTCTTTTCACGCTTGATTTTCTTTGCTTTTATAAGTGCTTCCTTTTCTGCTCGGATGCGTTCTAAAAGCACACTCGCGGGCTCGTCATTAGGGTCTTGAGGCACGAGTTTACCTTGAACAGCCAATTGCAGAATGGAATTCTTCAACTGTTGTGCTGTCATTCTTCACCCTCCGTAAGGTCAATACCAAGGATATTCGTAATCTGTTCAAGAATACGGTCAATATCAGCGTTGAGGCTTGCTCTCTTTTCTTGATACTGCTGTATGAGTTCCTTGGGGGCAAGAATCTCCTCTTCCTCGTGAGGATAGCCACAGAGGTCGATATTATAGTTTCGAGCAGCAAGCTCTTCAACTGTGTATCTCTGTGCTTTGTCGAAGCCATCCAAGGAGATCGGTATGCGATCCGCCCACCATTCGATAGCCGGAGCAAAATGCTCCAACTTCATGGGTTTCGTCTTTGAGAAGTTCTTATACCCTTCCGGCATATCCAAACGATAGAACCAAGTTTCAGTTGTGGGACCGGTTCTATCAAAGAACAGAATGTTAGTTGTAATCGATGTATACGGAGCGAAAACGCTGTGAGGCATACGAATGACCGTATGAAGATTAAATTCAGAAAGGAGCTTCTTTTTGAGAGCAACCTTTGCGTTATCCGTGCCGAACAAGAATCCATCGGGTAAAATTACCGCTGCTCGACCATTAACTTTAAGTCTGTACATAATGACAGCCATAAAGAGGTCGGCGGTTTCGCTACTTGCGAGATCGGACGGAAAATGGTTCTTTACTTCATTCTTCTCGTGTCCACCATAAGGAGGGTTCATCAAGATTACATCAAAACGATCTCTGTCCGTATAGTTAAGAACGTCCTTCGTCAAGGAGTTGTCGTGGAAGACCTGGGGGACATCAATATCATGAAGCAGCATATTCGTAATACAAAGCGTATACGGAAAAGGCTTCTTTTCGATGCCGTAAATCGAAGTTGCATACTTCTCCTGATCTTCGGTGGTTTCGATCTTGCCCTTAAGCTCGTTAAGCCAGCTTGTCAAGAAACCGCCCGTGCCACAGGCGAAGTCAGCTACACGCTCTCCAATTTGAGGGTTTATCATCTTAGCCATAAAATCGGTAACAGCACGAGGCGTATAGAATTCACCCGAAGAACCCGCACTTTGAAGCTCTTTCAGAATGCTCTCGTAGATTTCACCGAAAGCGTGGCTTTCCTCGTAATCTCCAAGGTCAAGCTCATCGATGATGTTAATAACCTGACGAAGCAAAACGCCGTCTTTCATATAGTTGTTGGCATCTTCAAAGGTCGTTTTCACAATAGACTTGCGGATAGGAGTTTCTTTGCTGACTTCGAGTCCCTTCAATGTCGGGAACAAAACATTGTTCACGAAATTAAGCAAAGTGTCACCCGTCATTGCATTGCCGGAACGGTCATCAACCGCCCAATTTGCCCAACGACAGTTTTCAGGAATGATGGAAACATAGTTCTCATCGTCAAATTCCCAATCCTGCTCTTTCGCATCATAAACCTTAAGGAACAATATCCACGCCATCTGTTCGATACGCTGTGCATCGCCATTAACGCCCGCATCGTTCCACATTATATCACGTATTCTTTTTACGAAATTCGACAAACTCGCCATTTCACTTAACCTGCCTTATAAAGTTCTTCTTTCAATTCTTGGATAGCTCTCAAATAGCCATCTCTTCCACCGAAGAGGGCTGCAATCTTGGAAGGAGAGCCGAACCTCTTTCTGATATCCTCAAGCTTCAATACTTCGGTCTTTTCTATTTCATACACGCCAACATTCATATATCGGTCAAGCAACGCCTCAAGCACCTCACGAGCAACACCGCTGTACTTACTCAAGAAGTCACGCTTCTTTACATTGTTGGCACGTTCACGGCGGGTAAGGGGTTTCTGATCGAAAGCGACGTGACAAATAAAATCAAAATCATCTACATCGCTCATTCCTTGATCCGCTTTCATTTGTTCCAAATCAATGCCCTGTTCATTAAGCAAATCACGGATTACCTCTTTCTTCGCTTCTGCAGACCAAGTTCTGATGAAGTTATCAAGAGAAGCGTATTTGCCGAGGATGTTGGACTTTGTATAGTCCACGATACTTTCCTGACGAAGGAGCTTTCCTTTGGCATCATAGATAGACACCGTTTTCCCGGTTATTTGAACATTACAACCATTTTCATCGACAATGGGCTTGACGGGAGGAACTACAGGAGGATTATCGCCTCCCCCACCTCCTCCGTTGCCACCGTCCCCGCCAGGTTTTTTAGCGTTAGGATCGTAGCCCTCGTCCTGTTCAACATCACCGTCCCATTTGGGGTCGGCAAACAAACGAGTAACATTGCGGAAGTCCATTACAACGAAGTGAGTCTTACCGTCTTGCTCACGGAGACGTGTGCCTCGTCCGATTATCTGCTTGAATTCGGTCATAGAACCAATCATTTCATCCAAAACAATAAGCTTTGTCATTTTGCAGTCTGTTCCCGTTGACAAGAGTTTAGATGTGGTTGCGATAACCGGGTACGGCGAAGAAACCGAAATAAAGTAATCCAACTTACTCTTACCGTAAGCATCCGAGCCAGTTATACGGACAACATAGTCCGGGTTCTGTTGGCACATATCAGCATTCAGATTTGTTAAAGCAACTCTCATACGCTCGGCGTGGTCTTCGGTTGCACAGAAAACAATCGTCTTCTGCATTCGCCCGGTGCTTTTTAGATATTCGGTTATCTCCCTTGCGACCTCATACGTTCTATCTTCTATGATGATTTTGTAGTCGAAATCGCTGTTAGTATAAATTCTATCCTCTATTTCAACACCATTAATATCACATTGCCCTTTGAAAGGTCTCCAACCTTCTCCGATATTGGTTTTTATGTTAATAACCTTGAAAGGCGCAAGGAATCCGTCCTCAATACCGTCACGAAGACTATAGGTGTATATCGCCTTGCCGAAATAATCTATGTTAGACGCATACTTCGTTTCTTTGGGTGTTGCCGTCATACCAATCTGCGTTGCAGACGAAAAATACTCAAGAATGCGTCTCCAATTGCTATCTTTGTCAGCCGATCCACGATGACACTCATCAACAATAATAAGGTCAAAGAAGTCTTTGCTAAACAATTGAGCGAAACGCTCAACCGACTCCTCACCCGTGGTTTCCTCCCCGTCATCATTTCCCGTCAACTGCTGATACAACGCAAAATATACTTCGTGGGACGTAATGGTAAGGGGATCGTCTTTTGCAAAGTTCACTTTATGGATGGTCTTTTCCAAAGGTGCGAAGTCTTGTACAATTGTCTGGTCGACAAGGTTGTTTCGGTCTGCCAAGTATAAGATTTTCTTTTTCAGACCGCTTCTCAACAAACGATACACAATTTGGAAAGCGGTATAAGTCTTACCCGTACCTGTTGCCATTACAAGCAGCAGACGGTTCTGCCCCTTGGCAATAGCCTCTACTGTACGGTTTATCGCAATTCTCTGATAATAACGTGGGTCATATGTAGTTGCACTTGAATAATAGGGCTGATCAATAATCGCCTTTTCTGCGGGTGTAATGCCTGCCCCTTGTTCCCAACGAGCAATTAGCTCTTCGGGGGACGGAAAATCCTCAAGAGCAATAAATCTCTCTTGCCCGGTCAAAAAGTCGTGTTCCTGAAAGCCATCACCATTAGAACTGTATGCGAAAGGAACATCAAGCATTTGAGCATATGTCATAGCTTGCTGCAATCCATATGAAACTGAATGATTGTTGTCTTTTGCTTCTACAATCGCTATCGGCTTGTTTTTATTTATGTAGAGGACATAATCTGCCTTCTTGGGCTTGCTGCGAACAACCATATTTCCACGCAAATTAACCTTACCATCGGTTATCTGCGTTTCCATAGTTATTTTATCGCCCCACTTCTTCTGTATAGCGGGAGTTATGAAATGCAGCTTTATATCTTCCTCAGTCATCTGTTTTTTGCCTAATATCATTTTGACTCCTTCCTCACTTCCGATAAGTGATTATTATCGGAAGTTAGTGGGTTGAAGGAATAGGAAGCTTGGCTTCCTGTTTCATCCCATGATTTACTTGTTTTGACTTATACGTTCAGGCGGGCTCTAATGTCATTCAGCCATTCACCATTATATTTGAAATATCTCGGTCCCGCAACAGAAGCAACATTCAGCTTTTCAGAAGCAAAGCTCGACAAGGAATAAGTTTTACCGTTGTACTCAATATGTTTATCGTCAATTACAATGCAAGGTATCCCTTCTTGATCGGTAGCGCTATAAACGAATTCTACAGTTGCCCCGACAGGAATATTGCATTTGCTGAATGAAAAAGGCGAAAGACGCTCTTTTCGAGTCTCTACAATTTCGATAGCTGTTTCTTCGGCTGCCTTCTCATATTCATTTGGCTGAATCAGCTTCAACTTATCCGAGCAACCATGAATCTCTGCTATAGCCTCCAAAATAGAATAGGCATCTTCTGCAGTCATCGCATAAAACTCTCTCACACGCTTCTGACCGTTGAAATTATCAATGGAACGCAAATTGGGATTCAGCTTGTCAATGATAGAATGTATCTTCAAATCAGACAAACGTGAGTTTACTTCGTATGTGGCGTAAACACGGAATGCAAACGGAATACACTCGCTACGATTAAGCTGCTGAAGCCTTTTTTCAATATCGTCCGCATAACCAATTTTTACAAAGTCCGGGAATGACGGATTCGTCAAAATATAAATTACTCCTGCCTTATCCATTATTGTTTTCCCTCCTTTGTCAAGCCGGAATATCGACAATTTCCATGATATCGCCGACATCCACTTTAAGTTTGCTACAAATTTTCACTATGACTTCCATACGAACATACTCGTCTTTCGATAGCTTTGCCATTGTTGACGGGCTTAGTTCAGCCAGCTTTTGAAGATCTTTTTTCTTCATATTTCGGTCAATTAGAATCTTAAAGAGCTTCTTGTATGAAACACCCATACGGACACCTCACTTGATGAAGTTATAATAATACACTTTATTATAACACAAAAACTCCGCAAATGCAATATGTTACTTTGCGTTTGCGAAGTTTTTTTACACTTTTTTCATTCTCCCTTTAGCCCAATTCACGATAAACATCATCTCTTCGTAAGAGTCGCCGTCACGTCCGCAGATGAAGTCAGCCGTTGGGTACGCCTCTTGCAATTCATTGAAGTCCTCGGTCCCATAATTACAATACCGCCATTCACCGTGAAACCAATCTGCGAGTTCGGCAAAAAACAAGTCACAATCACCGCCCACAATTTCGTGGATTTTCAGAATGCGCTCGGCATCAAGGATTTCTATCTCCCAACATCCCTCGCGATTGTTTCCTTCGGCATTGAGGTAAATGATATAGACCTCATCTTCGCAGCCGTGGATTTTACCAGGCAAAAAGACAGCATCGATGCCATCCTCGATAATCATTGTATTACCTCCAATCATCCCAGGCGGTGTGCAAAACTCCAAACGCAGCGAGTTTCTCCGCGACTTCCTGCCTTTGTTTGAGACAGAGGTACGGGATTTTTATGACCTGCTCCTCCGTGAGGTACGCAAGGTCTCTAATAGTGGTATAGCCTACACGCAACAAACAATTACACGACCGAATCGTCAAATCCATTGCTTCTATCGAAGTATTAAGCGTTTCTTCTGAATAGCCCCGCTTCATTTCTTGTTTTTCCGTTTCGGCTCGGATAACTTCAAAAGCGTTTCTGCCGTATTTTATGTAACCCGAATTCTCTGGCTTTGTTAAGAACCACTCCGCCCTACCTTCGATTGACCGTATTCTTTCTGCTGTTACACCGTATTTTACGGCAATCTCACCCAAGAACTTATGTTCCTTATAGCGTAGAGAAATGATGTCTGCTTCCTTTTCTGTCAAAAGCGAGATAGCATAATCTGCCCCAGCAATCATATCATCAGTTATGTTTTCGACAGGTAGCTCCAAGCGCCCCCTCGCCCGTTCCAATAAAACAAGCATAAGATTGCGCGGATATGGCTCTTTCATCATTACCCTTTTTGAAATTGACGAGACGTCTGAATATTTCATAAATTACTCCGTTTCTATAACATTTCTAACTTCTATGCCTATCTTGTTGGCGTAATCAATGGTGTTCTTCGTACCACTTGGTTCTCCGTTCCACGCAGCGATTACCCTTGCAGAGTGATCAACCATCCAAACATTACGGGTTTGAAAACAGCCGTTATAATAATGGTCGCAAATATACTTGACAAGGTCGCCCTGCTCAAGCACCTTCAGATACCGAGGCTTCCATTCATCTTTCCAAGAACGTTCAAAGCCCTCAAAAGGACTTGCACAAATGAGCTTTATATCGTGTTTCTTCCTTAAGCGAAGGACGATCTCCGCAGCGATAATGTCAACGCCCGGAGCCATACCCGTGATGAAGGTTGTAAAGCCGTCATCGATGGCTTGCTTGATCTCCTTTTCCAAAGCCTTCTCTATCTTTCTTTCAGGCATATTTAATTTGAACGGACGGTGTCCCGTGAAGCAACACCTATGTAATCTCATCTCTGCTTCAGTAGCCATAACCATTTCTCCTTATAAAAAATTGCATCGTTATTAAACCATTTGCCTTACACCCGTGCGAGATGTTTATTCCTTTGTTCACGCCTTTAGTTTATAATATAAGCATTAATGTAATGCTATAAGCGTGGGAGGTGACAACGTGACAAAGGAAAACATCGGGCGCAGAATTAAAGAGGCACGAACCAAGCGGAGGCTAACGCAAGAACAATTAGCTGAAAAGACCGACATTACTATCGTCTACTTAAGCGAATTGGAGCGTGGCGTTAAGCTGCCGAGCCTCACCGTTTTTGTAAGCATTGCAGAGGCTTTACACGTTTCTACCGACTCCCTATTGCGGGATGATTTAGAAACAGGCAAAGAATACATCTACGATGATTTGACGAAAAAACTTGAACGGCTTTCCCCGAAACAGCGTATAGCGGTAGCTGATATCGTGGACGCTTATATTCGTAATCTATAAACAATTAGGTAACCGATCTGCGGAACGGTTGCCTATTTTTATTTGTTTCCTGTGTCGAATTAACTCGACAAGTTCTATATTTCGACAGCGTGTTTCGACCATTTTTTACCATCCTCTTATGTTATACTATGCGCACAGCACGAAAGCCGTGCGAGTAGTTTAATATCAGGAGGACAAAAAAATATGACATTCGTCATAAAACGCAAAATTGATGAATTGGGAAGATTGGTGCTTCCCATCGACCACCGCAACCACTACGGTATCACCGCAGGTGATCCACTTCTCATTACCGAAACCGGGGATGGTATTCTTGTTAGTAAAGCAACCGACTACACGGACGAGGTAAAAATCGTGGATGAGCTTGGGCGAGTTGTTATCCCCAAGAGAATCCGTGAGAATTTCAACTTGGAGGCAAAGAGCGTATTGGCTATCCTTGCCACCGAAAACGGCATTCTTCTGAAACCTGATGCATCAGAGCCGTCCACTACAACAACCGTCAAAAAAGCTCCGGCAGAACCCGTATCACCCGGTACTTACGATATTTACGAAAAAGACTACAGCGCGGAACGCAAAGCCTATCACGCAATGCGTACCGAACACGGTGCAGACGAAGCATTCGACCTCATCAAGTCCCGTGGCATTATGGCAGCGATAGACAAGCGCTTCCTTGAACTGCCCCACGTCATCAATCCCGCCAAAAAGCTCGCTTACGATAAATGCCTTCAGATGCTCGACTCCTGGGCTATGCTCAAAGGTGCGAGAATTCGCGGCACGGTTGACTATGTTCACTTCGATGCCCACATCGAAATGGTCTGCCCCTTCTTCGAGTTCTTTGAGGATCGCTCGTTTGAGTATCTCCGCTTCATCATTTCCGGGGCGAGAAACCTCTCCTTCACTCCAACCGATGAAGGCGAAATCAAAATGCGAGCTTGCTTCAACTATTTTGAGGACATCGGCGATAAAGACAAAATCATCGAAGAAGAAATCGCCAAGCACGCTGATGTTGTGGATGCCCTCAATGAAGCAGCGGACATCGACCGTAAAATCATTATGTCTGACCCCGTTATGTCTGGCTTCATCGCACAGGCAGCGGAGGAGATCGGAATCACGGCGGATGAGTACCTCGACCGCTTTGAAGAACTAATGGACGAAGACCCAATGACCGTATTGAACCTTCTTCATCACGAGTTTCGCAAACGTGAAGAAGGCATTGCTCCCCTGGAAGATGATACCGAAACCGAATAAACTGCAAGCGACCGACCTTGTTTTTAGGAAGGTCGCTTATTTTGGTTTATCGGCTCTCAACTTCGGCAAAAGCTCCAAGAAGTGCTTTCCGATAGCTTCGGCATCATAATTGTTTGCCTGGCAGATGAACTCAATGCCATCTGCCGTCAGAAGCCGTCCGTTGTTACGCTCTTTGCAGAGATTTTCGTAATCGGCTATCTGTTCTTTTGTCATATAGCTCTTTGCCATTACTCATTTTCCTTTCGCTTATGATAAGCATACGGAGGTACATCGTACACACGATTCTCGCCAACCTTTATGCCGTTTCGCTCAAGAAAAGCGAACAGCCATTCTCTCGTATAATCCAAACCACGGTCCTTATAAATCGCACCGACAATCGCATCCACATACAAATCACGTGCCGGAATTGGTGCGTGACCCGTCAAAACCGAATCAGACGGAAAACCGTAATTGTCATAAGCGTATCTATAAATCCCCAGTTTCAAATCAATATCGCAAAGATATACGCTGTTTGAAGCAGCGTTTTTATGCTTATAAATCTCCTCCATTGTTTTGCCCGTACTGAAAAGTTCATCGGCTATCAACATTCGCATAACGGTATCGCCAAGAGCCGCGTATCGCCCGTTTGTATATATGCTTCTGTCCTCACCGCGACCACCTTTTCCTATGATCTCACAATACATCGCATCAGCCAAGTGATGCAAATCGGCATATTCGTATTTTATATACTCCGCAAGGAGCTTCATACGAGCCATAATGGTTTCGCTCGGTATCGACAGCTTTTCCTTGCTTTTCTTAATTTTATCTATCATACTTCTGCCCCTTTAGCTTTGCTTGCGTTCTACAAACCAACGACCGATCACATTCCCGGTCAAGTTGGTGCTACGCTCGAAAAACAGATAGCTCTGCTTTCCTTTTACCATAATCGTGTATCTGTCACCCTGACCGCCCGCTTTCAAAGCCGGGGCCTGGCGTATATCAAGCACACGATCTATTTCAAATTTTTCTCCGTCCTCCCAGGTCAGTTCCCTTGGGAGCATTATGCCGTCTTCATCAAATTCGGCGCGGACAGCAACATATACCTTCGGTACCTTAGTCATTGTAGTCCGCATCTTCCGGCACCTCCATATCACGTAAAAATTTACTGCTTGCTGTGATCGGCGGTTCGATCAGCTTATAGCCCTTCCATTTCATCACACGGAACTTAAAGTCCAGAAGCTCGGCGGGTACATGAAGCATCGCTGCCGCCGTGAAGAATGTGGTATCTCTGTTCAACGCACAAAGAACATCTCTATCATCCATAAGGAATTCTGCAGCAAACAGATTGGCTTCCTTTTCCATCATGGAGCTTTCATCAAACATCGCCACCTCGTGGAACGCATACAGCCCCTCGGCTCGATGAAGCGAAGCGTGTCCAAGCTCGTGTGCAACAATGATCTTCTGAATTACAAGAGGAAGGTCGCTGTTAACCGTAATCGTCTTTATTCTTTTACATTCTAAATAGAAGCCTTTAATCGCATCGGGGCCTTTGCCCAGGGATTGAAACAACAGCACAATTCCCATATCACGACATAAGCGGAACGGATCGGACTCGCCATATTTCTTTTTGAGTCGTTCAACCGCCTCGCATATTTCTGCGTATGACATTGTTACCTCCTATCCTACAAAAGAGCGCACTTGCCCCTTTGTAATAATCATAACATATCCTATGTCCTATAAACCGTACAATCAAGCCTTGCGACCAAACTTCTCCTTGGCTGTATCTCTGCAAGCGAAGTACGCCTTTGTTACTGCTTCAAAGAAAGCATCCTTCTGCTCTTGGGAAAGCTCGCCTCCGGCAAACAATGCCGTATTCGCAGCGAGTAATCCTTCCATATCACGAGCGCCCTTTTCTCCGTACAGTTCACGAGCTTCGGCAACATAATCGTCCTGTTCAATGTCCGTAAGCGGATCGGTGCAAGTATCGTCAGAAAGGTACTTGACGGAAACCTTCAACGCTCTCGCCAATTTCGCAAGAGTGGAACGTCTCGGAACGGCTCCCTGGGATTCATAGGAAGCAATGGTTCTTTTTGATACGCCAATGCTATCTGCGAGTTCTTGCTGCGTTAAATTGGCAACATCTCTCGCTCTTTTAATTTTATCCGAGAAAGTCATAGCTGTCTCTCCTTTTCAAAAAAATTCGACCGTAACTTCATCAACTTCATCAAACCTATTGACAAAGCGTTGTTGCTGTGTTATGATATGCACAAGATGAAGTTGGTGAAGTTGTGGCTTTATTATAGCACCGTAACTTCATCTTGTCAATAGGTTTTTGTGAAGTTTTTATGAAATGAGGTGAAAAAATGTACGAGAGAGCAATTCTTCATAGTGACCTGAACTGTTTTTATGCTTCTGTTGAAATGATGCTTGACCCTCGTCTTCGTGGTAAAGCGGTAGCGGTGTGTGGCTCAACCGAGGACAGACACGGCATCGTTTTGGCAAAGTCCGAGCTTGCGAAAAAGGCAGGCGTTAAAACGGGAATGGTCAATTGGGAAGCTCAACGTTTATGTAAAGACCTCATTGTTGTTCCCCCGCAATACGACCAATACCTCAAATATTCAAAGCTGACCCAAGCCATCTATAATAGGTACACAGACCTTATTGAACCCTTCGGTATGGATGAGTGTTGGCTTGATGTGTCCGGCAGCCGTAATGCTTGCGGGGAGCCGATGACTATCGCTGAAAGCATCCGCAAAACTGTCCGCGAAGAACTGGGACTTACCGTTTCCATTGGTGTTTCCTTTAATAAAATATTCGCCAAGCTCGGAAGCGACCTCAAAAAGCCCGATGCCATTACCGAGATCACCGAGGACTCCTTCAAAGAAAAAATATGGGGGCTTGATTGCAGCGAACTCATCTACTGCGGTCCCGCAACCACCAAGAAACTCAACCGTGTCGGCATCCGCACAATCGGACAGCTTGCCCAGGCTGATCCTCGTTGGATTCAGCAGATGCTCGGTGTAAATGGTTATGCTTTGTGGACGTATGCAAACGGTAAGGACACCTCAAGGGTTATGCACCGAGACTTCGTTTCCCCGGTGAAGTCCGTAGGTCACGGCATCACTTGCGTTGCCGATCTTGAAAATGACGAAGAGGTATGGAAGGTCATTCTGTCGCTTTGCCAAGACATCGGACACCGTCTACGGCTTCATTCTCTTTCGGCTCGGACGGTTCAAGTTGCAGTCAGGGGCAACGATCTTTTTGGCTCACAGTTCCAATGCAAGCTCCCACAGAAAACGCAGCTTCCTTCTGAAATAGCGGAAACGGCGATGAGAGCCTTTACCGATCATTACAAGTGGCAAACAAAAGTCCGCGCCGTCACCGTCCGTGCCATTGAACTCGTCCCCTACCAAGAATCCGAGCAGTTGACTCTCTTCGCTGACAATGAACGCCGGGAGAGACGAGAACGCCTTGAGGATTGCATCGAAGAAATCCGTGGTCGGTTCGGCAAAACTGCTCTGACTTACGGCTCTCTGCTCGGCGACTTAAAGATGCCGATGGACGGGCGAGACAAGGTAAAAATGCCGAGTCCGATGTATCACTAAAAATTTTTTCACTTTTTCTCGAATAAGGTATTGACAAACATAATGATTGGGTGTATAATGTTAGCAGAGTTGCTAACACGCTAACTCGCTAACGCTTATCTAATAGCAGAGTCACCGCTATGAAAATGGATGCGCCCGAGATGAAAATGTATGAAAAATTATGTAAAAAATTGATTTATGATTGTCAAACTGTGAAAGATTAGTTTTTTATTTTGTTATTATTGAAAAATTTATAAAAGGGCTTATAGAAAGAGAAAAGGTGAACTTATGAACACAACGTACTTAAATTTTGGAGATTTCCTTCAAAAGAAACGCATGGAGAGGCAAATAACCCTCCGCAAAATGGCTGAATTGTTGGGCTTTTCAGCTCCTTATCTGACCGATATTGAGAAAGACCGCCGCAACCCTCCTGAAATGGAGAGCCTGGAGCAAATTTCCAAAATACTCAATCTGTCCGAAGACGAAAGAGCCGTCATGTTTGACCTCGCAGGAAAGAAGCGTAATGCTGTCGCACCCGATCTTCCCGAATATATTATCGAGAGAGATTATGTTGCCGCCGCCCTTCGCACCGCAAGAGATCTTGATGCAAGCGAGGCTGACTGGCTGCGTTTCGTTGAGGAGCTGAAAAATCGAAAGGGGTAATAAATGCAGACTTATACACCTACCCTCAAGGTGAAACGCAATGGAGTGCCTATCCTTAGTAAAATTGATATCGATACCATCGGAGAAAATTTTGTACGAGACTTCCAGCCCAACGCTCTCGTTACACCCGCCCCTATTGATATCGATTCTTTTGTCGAGCTTTATCTCGAAATGATACCCGACTACCAATACTTATCGCATAACGGAATCTACCTGGGAATGACAGTCTTTAACGACACCAATGCTGTCCCCATCTATGATCCGAACACCAAACGCGCAGAGTATATCAGCGCCAAAGCCAGAACCGTTATCATTGATAATCGGTTGTTGGCAGAAAACCAACGTCATCGTTATCGCTTCACGCTCGGTCATGAGGCTGGGCACGACATCTTGCACTCTGCATTTTTTGCTTACAACCCCGATCAAATGAATATGTTTGACACGCCTACCCCGCCTATGATTCAATGTCGTGTGGATGCGGGTAAGGCTTCAAATAAAAATCTCACACAATGGGATGACCACGACTGGATGGAGTGGCAAGCGAACCGCCTCTCTTCTGCTATTCTTATGCCGAAGTCTGCCGTTATGAAAATTGTGTCGAAATTTAAGGGTGACCCGAAAATGTTAAGCGGTGCCATAAAACTCACCAGGCGTATCTCTGAAACATTCGATATGTCCGATGAGTCGGCTCTTTACCGCTTGAAATCCCTCGGTGTCATTCCCGATACCAAAGCAACCGCTACCCCTCAAATTATGTTACTTGAGGACTTTTTCGGATGAAAGTATCAGCGGGTTTAACCGCCCGCTGTTATTTTATACCCGTAGTGTTAGCAAGTTGGCTAACACGCTAACAACAAGAAGGAGGTGATGCCTATGACTTTGAAACGAAAGGAGGTACGCTATGCAGGAGCTTCGAGATTGTAAAGGACGCATTGCTTGTATGGGCAACGCAGCCACCGGGCTTGTGGAGTGTCTTTATAAGGGACACCGAACCCGAACCCGCCTTGATGTCGGCGATAACTTCACCGTAGAACGTGAAGGCATCGAGACCATCATTACAAGAGTCAGCGATATGGCTTTCGCTGTTGACAGCCATCGCGCTCTTCCCCAAATGAGAATATAATTCATCCGCAGAACTGCTCGACGGTCAGGATATAACCCCCACAAGGGGTTTGTCTTGATCGTCATTTTTTATTTTCGAGCATAACTTATTAGTGTATGCCGTTTATTCCCCTTTTATTCATACCGCAAAAAAATAATTTTTTCTACGTTTTCCAATGGTAAATCGGGAATAATTTTTCATCAACAACGCTATAACTTAAATATCGACAGCATATTATGTTAATAAGCGACAAGCTCGGATGTACCTCAAAGGCAGACAAGCCCCCGTAAATCTAAAAGAAAGGAGAAACCGAAGATGCAGGAAGTCAGAAATCTTGACGGTCGAAAGATCTGTACCATCGACCCGGAAGCAAAAACCGTCGTAATCGTCATCAAAGGTGTGGAGACAAGCATCCGTTTCAACGATGACGGTACATACGACATCATCGAGCGTAAACTCGCAGCCTAATATCCCCTAAACCAAAATCGCCAGACCGCACGACGGCAGAGCGAGTGTTGGGTTCTTTCCCGACATTCACTTTGCCGTCGTTTTCGTTTTCCGGCGATCTCGGCGACTCTGGCGATTTTCAAAAAATCTAATGAAAATCAAAGGAGTCAACGAAATGACAAACGAAAGCAAAAAGTATTATATCCCCCTTCCCAAGACCGAAAGCGCCCCCACCGGGTACATCGAATTTTATCGTGATTTTCAGTTTGTGGAAGTCAGCGAAGAGGTCTACCGCACCTACTATCAGCCTATTTGGAGAACCTGGAAAGAAACACACAAGCATGGAGCTTGCCGTGGTACTGAGTGGAAGCGATGCCTCGGTGATTGTGCCACCTGTACTCGCTATCAGCGCGGTTCACACATTCTTTCTCTCGACGTTGTTGTTGATGAAGACGAATGCACCACCGTTGCTGATACACTAATCGACCCTGAACCCCTTATTGATGAAGTTCTCGCACAAAATGCTGTTCTTGAGGAACTCCTCGATGCTCTTCAAGAACTCGACCCGGACGGCAGACGTATCGGTGAACTTCTGCTTGAGGGCAAAACCAAGGTGGAAATCTCAAGCATTCTCGGCATTGCCCGCACTACATACAATTACCGCTTCGATAAGCTTCGCAAAGCCCTCGCTGAACGCCTGAAAAAATAATTTTCACTTTTCCTCGATTTTTTCGTCATTTGACCTTTCAATTTTCCAACTGGGGGGTGGAAGGCACAACAGCCTACCAAATCCACCCCGAAGGAGGACACGCTATGAACGGTCCCAACAAAACGGACACCATCGAGCGAGATGAGGAACTCATCGGTATTCTCTTCGCAATCTCGGTCGTGTCCAAGAGGCTGGCAAGAAGCCTTCAACGTCTTGCGGAATACGAAAAAGGAGGAAATGCCACAGATGGGAAAGATGTCGGAACTCTCTCTGCTTCTCGATGAATACCGCGAAGCAAACCGCCGAGCTTCAGAACTCGCTGATGAGATCTGTGCTATGCTTTCCGGCAACGAACCGCCCGCCCACGAGCAAGCCGAGGAAAAGAAACCTCTCACGCTCGAAGAGGTACGTGCCGTTCTTGCCAACAAGTCCAAGGATGGGTTCACCGAACAAATCCGTGAGCTTTTGAAAAAGCACGGCTCGGATAGGCTCTCGGGTATTGACCCCGCAAAATATCAAGCTCTGCTTGAAGATGTGGAGGGACTCACAGATGCCACCTAAAGGACACGCTCTACTCTCGGCTTCCTCCTCGCACCGATGGCTCAACTGCCCGCCGTCGGCTCGACTCTGCGAAAATTACGATGATAAAGGAAGTGATTTCGCAGCCGAAGGAACGGACGCACACGCTCTGTGCGAGTTCCGTTTGCAAGAAGCTCTCGGACTCCCCGCCGAGAACCCTATCGAGAACCTCACCTGGTACAACGAAGAAATGGAAGATTGCGCCGTCAGTTACGCATCCTTCGTTTCGGAGATTGTGGCAAAAGCTAAGGACACCTGTTCTGACCCGGTGGTGCTTATCGAACAACACCTTGATTACAGCAAGTTCGTGCAAGAGGGCTTCGGCACGGGCGACTGCATCGTAATCGCAGATGGTGAGCTTCACATCATCGACTACAAGCACGGTCGCGGTGTGCTTGTGGAGGCAGACAACAACCCGCAGATGAAACTCTATGCTCTCGGTGCTTTGGAGATCTTTGACGGCATCTACGATATTGAAACCGTCAGTATGACTATCTTCCAACCTCGCCGTGGCAACGTCAGCACTTACTCCCTCTCGAAGGCTGACCTCTACATTTGGGCTGAAGAAGTCCTCAAACCCATCGCTGAACTCGCCTACAAGGGCGAAGGTCAGTACAACTGCGGCGAATGGTGTCAGTTCTGTAAGGCAAAGACCGATTGCAGAAAACGTGCCGAAGCCAATATGGAACTCGCCAAATACGACTTTATGGACCCGCCTCTCCTTACCGATGAGGAGATCGAGGATGTCCTTTCCAAGGTTGACAACCTGGTATCCTGGGCAAATGATGTCAAGGAGTTTGCGTTCCAAGCCGCTATGAGTGGCAAGGTATGGAAGGGTTGGAAGCTCGTCGAAGGTCGATCCGTCCGTAAGTACATCAACGACGATGCGGTTGCAGCAACCGTCTCGGAAGCGGGTTATGACCCCTACGAGAAAAAACTGCTCGGTCTTACCGAAATGCAGAAACGTCTCGGTAAAGCCAAATTTGAGGAACTCCTCGGAAGCCTCATCCACCGCCCACAGGGCAAACCCACGCTCGTGCCGGAGAGCGACAAACGCCCGGCAATCACTACTGCAAAAGCAGATTTCTATGAAGATTAAGGAGAAAAAATTATGTCGAACAATGCAAAAGTTATCAACCCCTGCAAGGTAATCACTGGTAAGGACACCCGTTGGTCTTACGCAAACGTATGGGAGCCTAAGGCTATCAACGGTGGCGCACCCAAGTACAGCGTTTCCCTTATCATCCCCAAGTCGGATACCGTTACGGTAGCCAAGATCAGAGCCGCCATCGAGGCTGCTTACAAGGAAGGCGAAGCCAAGCTCAAGGGCAACGGCAGAAGCGTTCCCCCTCTCACCGCCATCAAGAACCCTCTTCGTGACGGTGATACCGAAAGACCCGACGATCCCGCATACGCAAATGCCTTCTTCGTCAACGCCAATTCTGCAACCGCCCCCGGCATCATCGATGCCGACCGCAACGAGATTATCACCCACGCCGAGGTTTACAGCGGTGTGTACGGTAGAGCCTCTATCAACTTCTACGCATTCAACTCCAACGGCAACCGCGGTATCGCCTGTGGGCTTAACAACCTTCAGAAGATCCGTGACGGTGAGCCTCTCGGCGGTAAGGCATCCGCTGCGTCCGACTTCGCTTCTGACGAAGACGATGACTTTCTCGCCTAATGAAAGGAGGGCTTCACTATGTTGAGTACCATTCTCGCCTGCATCCTTTCCTTCGTTCTCACCGCCCTTCTGACCACGTTTACGATTTCGATGGTTTTCACCATCATCGAGGATCGTAAGCAGGCAAAACGCAACGAAGATCGTGAGCTTCGAGACATCGAATATCACGAAAAGCGTATGAAGGACTTTAAGTAATCAGCCCGGTGGTGGCGGGGGCAACTCTGCCACCACTCCGTCAGAAAGGTAACCGAAGAAATGAAAACAATCAGCATTGATATCGAGACCTTCAGTAGCGTTGACCTCACCAAAAGTGGGGTCTATCGCTATACGGAATCGCCGGATTTTGAAGTTATGCTCTTCGGCTATTCTGTTGACGGCGGTGCTGTATCCGTAGTCGACCTGGCGATGGGTGAAAAGATCCCTCCCGAAATACTGTCGGCTCTCGAAGATGAATCCATTATCAAATACGCCTTCAACGCAAACTTTGAGCGTATTTGTCTTTCCCGTATGCTCGGCTATGAAACCGGGATATACCTTGACCCCTCCTCTTGGCATTGCACGATGATATGGTCTGCCTATATGGGTCTTCCGCTTTCCCTCCAAGGCTGCGGAACGGTCCTCAATCTTGATAAGCAGAAGCTCACCGAAGGCAAAGACCTTATTAAGTATTTCTGTGTGCCTTGTCAGCCAACAAAGACCAACGGTGGTCGCACCCGTAACCGCCCCACCGATGCTCCCGACAAGTGGGAACGCTTCAAAGCGTATAACGCACGTGACGTTGAAACCGAGATGGAGATACAGCAAAAGCTCTCCAAGTTCCCCGTGCCGGACTACCTTTGGGATGAGTACCACATCGATCAGCAAATCAACGACACCGGGGTTGCTCTTGATATGACCCTTGTGCGTGAAGCTATCGCTATGGACGGTGTGTCCGGGGGCGAACTATCGACATCTATAAAATCTCTTACTTCCCTTGAAAACCCAAACTCTGTCTCGCAAATGAAGGACTGGCTTTCCAATAACGGACTGCAAACCGAAACTCTCGGTAAAAAGACGGTAGCCGAACTTCTCAAAACGGCTCCCGAACATCTCCGTGAGGTTCTTTCCCTTCGGCAGCAACTTGCCAAGTCCTCCGTCAAAAAGTATCAGGCGATGCAAAATGCCGTTTGCTCTGACGGTCGTGCGAGAGGTATGTTCCAATTCTACGGTGCGAACCGCACGGGCAGATGGGCGGGACGTCTCATCCAAATGCAGAACCTTCCGCAGAACCACCTTTCTGATCTTGAAGAAGCTCGTGAGCTTGTACGCTGCGGTGACTTTGAAGCCGTCAAGATGCTTTACGATGATGTGCCGGATACGCTCTCACAGCTTATTCGCACCGCATTCGTAGCACCGGGCGATAAGAAGTTCATCGTTGCCGACTTCTCCGCAATCGAAGCCAGGGTTATCGCCTGGATTGCGGGTGAGGAATGGCGGCAGACCGTCTTTGCCGAGGGTAAGGACATCTACTGTGCATCTGCTTCACAGATGTTCGGTGTCCCCGTGGAAAAACACGGTGTCAACGGGCATTTACGACAAAAAGGAAAAATCGCAGAGCTTGCCCTTGGATACGGCGGTTCGGTCGGTGCCTTGAAAGCGATGGGCGCTATCGAAATGGGGCTTACTGAAGACGAGCTTCAACCCCTTGTTACCGCTTGGCGTGATGCCAACCCCAACATCGTGGACTTTTGGTGGGCTGTCGATTCGGCTGTTAAAAAAGCCGTTCAGAATAAGACGTCCACAGAAACGCACGGTATTCTCTTTACCTATAAAAGCGGAATGCTCTTTATAACCCTTCCATCCGGCAGAAACCTCGCATACGTAAAGCCCAAGATCGGCACAAACAAGTTCGGCACATCCTGTATCACTTACGAGGGAGTCGGCGGCACAAAGAAATGGGAGAGGCTTGAATCCTACGGTCCCAAGTTTGTCGAGAACATCGTTCAGGCAACCGCCCGAGACATCCTATGCTACTCTATGAAAACGCTGCGACACACCTCAATGGTGATGCATATCCACGATGAAATCGTCATCGAAGCCGATCCCCGTATGTCCCTTGATGCCGTTTGTGAGCAGATGGGCAGAACGCCTCCGTGGGCTGAAGGTTTGCTTCTCCGTGCGGACGGATATGAAACCAAATTTTACAGAAAGGACTGATAGCTACTTGAGAATCAAAGTCAGCAAATACAACTCCGAGGGCTATTACAGCCCTACCGAATACGAAGGAATGATGAACGTTCTCCGTGAAGAATACGAGAAAAAGCAAGCATTGAAGAAAAAGGTGTTTATGCCCAAGGTCTTTATCTGCTCTCCGTTCCGCGGTGACGTTTACAAAAATATTCTGAATGCAAAACGGTACTGTCGCTTTGCGGTCGATTCCGGCTACATACCGTTTGCCCCTCATCTTTTCTTCCCCCGCTTCCTCGATGATGAAAACGAGCGTGAACGCGCCCTCGGCATCAAGATGGGAAAGGTGTTTCTCGATGATTGCCGTGAGCTTTGGTACTTCGGCGATACGATCACCGAGGGGATGCAATATGAAATCGACCGTGCAAAACACAGAAAACTCACAATCCGACATTTTACCGTAAATCTTGAGGAGGTCAAAGACTAATGTTTACGATATATAGCTCCGATTATACGGGCAACCCCGGCAACTGCTCGTATCCCCATAAGCACACCATAACCGACCTTGAATCGCTCAAGGCGGCGGTTACCCACGACTATGTGTGCGCCGAATACCGCAACAACTACCGAAACGGCGAAAACTTCATAGGGACGGATTGCTTGCCCGTAGATTGCGACAATGACCACTCCGAGAATCCTGACGATTGGGTAATGCCCGCAGATGTCTTTGAAGCATTCCCCGGTGTCACCTTCGCCGTTCACTACAGCCGTTCCAATATGCGTGAGAAAAACGGCAAGGCAGCTCGCCCTAAGTTCCACGTTCTCTTTCCCATCGACCATATGACCGATGCCGTTGCATACAGCAATATGAAAAAGCTCGTCAATACGGTGTTCCCGTATTTCGACACCAACGCCCTGGATGCAGCAAGGTTCTTCTTCGGCACATCCAACCCGGAGGTGGAGCTTTACGAAGGAAGCATCAACCTTACCGAGTTTTTCGAGGAAGACTTCGATGCGGATATGCCCGGACACGGTATGCCCTCCGTCATTCCCGAAGGTAGCCGAAACGCCACAATGTCGCGCTTTGCAGGTCGTGTCATCAAGAAATATGGTGATACCGAAGAAGCCTATAATGCCTTCATCGAACAAGCTGCGAAATGTGAACCGCCCCTTGACGATAAGGAACTCTCCACCATTTGGCACTCGGCACAGAAGTTCTTTGCAAGAGTTAGTCAGCAAGACGGCTATGTCGATCCCGATACTTACAATTCCGATGTATCCTATAAGCCCGGTGACTACTCCGATGTCGGTCAAGCAGAGGTCCTGGCAAAGCACTTCTCAAACGAACTCCGCTATTCTCCCGCTACCCATTTCATCCGTTACAACGAACACTACTGGCAAGAGAGCGAACCAGGCGCCCAAGCTGTGGCTCACGAGCTTACAAGACGTCAGCTTGCAGAGGCTTCGGCTAACCTTTTCACCGCCCTTCGCAAGCTCGAATCCAACGGTGGTCAGGATGTTCTGAAAAACACCACCAAGGCAAAAGCCGAAGCGATTATGAACCAGGCACAGATGGAAGCCTACCACGAATTCATCGAAGCACAGAACTATCACAAGTATGTCCTTCACCGCCGCGACTCCAAGAACATCACCTCCACTCTCCGTGAGTCCCGCCCGATGCTTGAGATCAGCCCCCGCGACCTTGACAACAACCCCTTCCTCCTTTGTACTCCGGCTGCGACTTACGATCTCCGCAAAGGACTCGACGGCGCACAGGAACACAACCCCGAAGACTTCATCACGAAGATTACCACCGTTTCTCCCGGCATCAAGGGCGAAAAGATATGGGACGATTGCCTCAACCTCATTTTCTGTAATGACCGGGAGCTTATCGACTATGTGCAGATGATCTGCGGTCTTGCAGCCATCGGTCAGGTGTTCCTCGAAGCCCTCATCATTGCATACGGAAGCGGTCGTAACGGCAAGTCCACCTTCTGGAATGTCATCGCTCGTGTCTTGGGGCTTTACAGCGGAAACATCTCTGCGGACACATTGACCGTAGGTTGCCGTCGTAACGTCAAGCCCGAGATGGCTGAAACCAAGGGCAAACGACTCCTCATCGCAGCGGAAATGCAAGAAGGCGCACGTCTTAATGACTCTACCGTAAAGCAACTCTGCTCGACCGATGACATCTTCGCTGAAAAGAAATACAAGGACCCCTTCAGCTTTACCCCTTGCCACACGCTCGTCCTTTACACAAACCACCTTCCCAGGGTATCCGCTTCTGATGACGGCATTTGGAGACGACTCATCGTTATTCCCTTTAACGCAAAGATCGAGGGCAAGAGCGACATTAAGAACTTCGCCGACCACCTTTATCACAATGCAGGCGATGCCATTCTTTCGTGGATTATCGAAGGTGCGAAAAAGGTCATCGATGCCGACTACAAATTCAAACTGCCTGAATGCGTACAGAGGGCTATCGACGAGTACCGTGTTCAGAACGACTGGTTTAATCATTTCCTTGAGGACAAATGTGAGGTTGACCCCTCTTACCGTGAAAGCTCCAATTCTCTTTACCAAGCCTACCGAAATTACTGTATGGACACAAACGAGTATGTGCGTTCTACCACGGATTTCTATTTTGCCCTTGAGAAAGCCGGATTTACGAAGCTGAACCTTAGTGGACGCAAGTTCATAAAGGGGCTTCGGATTAAGGTCGATGACGGCGATTTTGATGATTTCTTACGGTGAAACACACCTCTATGTTGCGGTCGCTTATAGTCATATATAAAACTTTTCTTAAGAAGAAAAAAATAAGAATAAGAAAAAGTTTAGTAAACGACTAATGGAGACCGCAACATATACCCTAAAAACCCTTATGGAGCAAGGAAAAATGAGAGAAAAAACCATAGAACAAAAACTTACGGCGGATGCAAAGGAGCGAGGCGGTTTGGCACTTAAGTTCATAAGTCCGAGCTTTGACGGGATGCCTGACAGAATCGTACTTTTGCCGGGTGGACACATCGCCTTTGTCGAGGTCAAAGCACCGGGCAAGAAACCTCGCCCTTTACAACGAGCCAGGCTCAAATTACTGATGAAACTTGGCTTCAAAGCATACGTCCTTGATGATATTTCGCAGATCGGAGGAATCCTTGATGAAATACAAACCTCATAACTACCAAACCTACGCTACCAACTTCATCCTCGATCACCCCGAAGCTGCGGTGTTCTTGGATATGGGTCTCGGAAAAAGCGTAATCACCCTGACGGCGATCCTGGAATTGTGCCTGAATCGCTTTGAGATCTCCAAGGTTCTCGTCATAGCTCCCCTGCGTGTTGCGCGGGACACATGGTCAACAGAGATACACAAGTGGGACCACCTCAAGGGTCTTACATACTCCGTTGTCGTAGGCACAGCAGCCGAACGCAAATCTGCCCTCCAAAAGCAAGCTCATATTTACCTTATCAACCGTGAAAACGTTTCGTGGCTGATTGAGGAAAGCGGACACCCCTTTGACTTCGATATGGTTGTCATTGATGAGCTTTCTTCCTTTAAGTCTAACCAGGCAAAGAGGTTCAGAAGCCTTCTCAAGGTTCGACCTACGGTAAAACGCATCGTAGGACTAACGGGAACTCCCTCCTCAAACGGACTGATGGACTTATGGGCAGAATTCCGTGTCCTTGACCTCGGCAAACGTCTCGGTCGCTTCATTACCCACTACCGCAACACCTACTTTCAACCCGACAAAAGAAACGGTATGGTCATCTATTCCTATAAACCGCTCCCCGGTGCTGAAGATGCCATATACGAGCAAATCTCCGATATGACAATTTCGATGAAGGCGGTTGATCACCTGGATATGCCCGAATGCATATTCAACGAAGTCAAGGTAACCCTCACGGATGCCGAAAGGTCGAAATATGACACCCTCCGTGATGACCTCATCCTTTCCATTGGCGAAAACGAGATTGATGCCACCAACGCTGCATCTCTTTCCAACAAGCTCTCGCAGATGGCAAACGGAGCGGTATATAGCGCGGATCAGAGCGTTATAGAAATACACGACCACAAGCTCGATGCCCTCGAAGATCTCATCGAAGCCGCCAACGGAAAACCCGTACTTGTGGCATATTGGTTCAAGCACGACCTTGAACGCATAAAAGCCAGGTTCAAAGTACGAGAAATCAAGTCCTCCAAAGATATCGCCGATTGGAACGACGGCAAAATCCCTGTAGCTGTCATTCACCCGGCTTCTGCCGGACACGGACTCAACCTTCAAGCCGGAGGTTCAACCCTTATATGGTTTGGGCTTACTTGGAGCCTTGAGCTTTACCAACAAACCAACGCACGTCTATGGCGACAAGGGCAAACATCGGCTACTGTGGTCATCCACCACATTATTGCCGAGGACACCATTGACGAGCTTATTCTAAAAGCCCTTCATAAAAAAGAAAAATCGCAAAATGCCCTTATTGACGCAGTAAGGGTGATGCTGAAAGGAGCATAATTTGAACCCCTATGAAGACCTTGCAAACGCCATTATTATTCAGGCGTGTAAAGACTACCGAAAAGCCTATAAACGTTACCTTCGTAGATACCGCAGTACAGACAAACCCGATGCCGAGCTTGTGGAGCTTGAGCGCTTCTTCCGCTCCGATTGGTATAAGACCCTTACTGCGGTTGACGGCGAATACTTGATGGACAGAATCAAAAAGGAGGTATGTGCATGACAGCAAAAGAATATTTGAGCCAAGCCTACAGACTCGACCAAAGAATAAACGCCGATCTTGAGGAGGTTGCCAGGCTCCGTGAAATGGCAAACAGTATCTCGTCCCCTTCTTGGGAAGAAAAGCCCGGTGGTACAAGACCCACAGAACCGCATTGGGTACGGTGCATTTATAAAATCATCGACCTGGAACGCCACATTGATGAGGAGGTTGACAAGCTCGTCGACCTTAAGAAGCAAATCCGCATGGTCATTGATGCCGTTCCCGACAAGGACGAACAGACGGTGCTTCGTTACCGTTGCCTTCTTAACTACACCTTTGAGAAGATTGGCGATCTTATGTGCGCCGATAAAGGCACCGCTTTCCGTTGGTACAACCGCGCCCTCACACACGTGGTTGTTCCCGAAAATCCTATCACCATTTGAAAGTTGCAACAAATGCCTACAAATGCAACAACCATAATGTGATATACTTATAATGCGAAAGAATAATACGAAGCCTGTGTGGGAAACCATACGGGCTTTTTATATGTCCTGAAAGGAGGTAGCCAACGTGCCTACCAAACCCAAGAAGCCGTGCGGTTACCCCGGCTGTCCCAAGCTCACCCACGACCATTACTGTGAGGAACACACCAAGGTGATGAACGCCCGCTACAACAAGTACGAGCGTCCCTATGATTCCTCTGAACGTTACGGTGCTGCGTGGCGAAGGATACGAAACAGATACATCAAAGCCCACCCACTCTGCGAGGAGTGCTTGAAGCAAGAGCGTTTGACCCCTTCAAAAGAAGTTCACCACATCGTTCCCCTTGAAAAAGGAGGCACTCACGATGAACATAATTTGATGGCTCTTTGCAAGCCGTGCCACTCACGAATCACCGCAGAAATGGGCGACCGTTGGCACGACAGATAAAGACCCCCAGGGGCGGTCAAAATCTCTACAGCTAATATTTTTGACAGCGGGCTGGGGCTTTCGTGTGCAAAAACGCAAAAACAAAGGGGGTATTACCCCAGGAGGTGAAATTCGTGGCAAAAGACGGCACAATGCGAGGTGGTCCGCGCCCCGGTCAAGGCAGACCGAGGAAGGCTCTCGCAGACAAAATTAATGATGGAACAGCGGACGGCGCACTTGTGTTGCCTGAACCCGCTTCTTTCACGGGTGAAGATGTACCGCCCGTAAAAGAATACCTCAAAGCTCAACAGAAAAACGGCAAAGCCCTATGCGCCGAGGAGATTTACAAAGAGGTCTACCTTTGGCTTAAGGCGAGAAGCTGTGAAAAACTTGTAAGCGGACAGCTTATTGAGCAGTATGCAATGTCGGTTTCCCGATGGGTGCAATGCGAAGAAGCGATCTCCGAATACGGTTTTATAGCAAAGCATCCCACCACGGGCAATGCTATCGCCTCTCCGTATGTTTCGATGAGCCAACAGTACATGAAACAATCCAATCAAATATGGTATCAAATTTACCAGGTCGTAAAGGAAAACTGCTCGGTCGATTTCGGTGGTGCAAGTCCCCACGACGATATGATGGAAAAACTACTCGCCTCACGGCGCAAATAAGGAGAAAATGAAATGAGACTTTTTTCTACAGAACAAATCAGTAAGTACCACCCCGACAAATACGCCGACCAAATCTCCGATGCCATCTTGACGGAGTGTCTCTCCCAGGACAAGGACAGCCATTGCGGCATTGAAACGATGGTAAAGGACAATACGGTCATCCTCGGCGGTGAGATCACTACCAACGCAAATGTTGATTACATCGGCATCGTCCGCAGGGTCGCTGCCAAGCTCGGCTACACCGTTGATTCGGTTATCAACCTCATCGGTAAGCAGAGCCACGAAATCAATGAAGCCGTCACTTCTGAAAAGAAGATCGGCGCAGGTGACCAAGGCATTATGTTTGGATACGCTACAGCGGAAACCGAGAGCCGTTTGCCTTTCGGCTTCGACCTTGCAAACAAGATCATCGCAGCCATTGAAAACGACATCGAAACAAATCCCAACTGTCCCTTCGTGGGCGATGCCAAAACCCAGGTCACCGTTGACCTTGATGCCGAGCCTACCTTCGCTTCGGTACAGACCATCGTGGTGTCCGTATGCCATAAGTATATGGCGAACCTCGACACCGTCCGTGCAGCGGTTACAACGTTGATTCAAAACATCTTCGGTGAGAACCCTCTCCCCGAACTTATCATCAACCCCTCCGGCACTTGGACACTCGGCGGCCCCACCGCTGATTGCGGACTCACCGGTCGCAAGATAGTATGCGATCAGTACGGCGGTTACTGTGCTGTAGGCGGCGGTGCCTTCTCCGGCAAAGACCCGACCAAGGTTGACCGCTCCGCTTCGTACATGGCAAGACACCTGGCTTGCAAGCTCCTCGATATTTACGACCTCAAGTGGTGCGAGGTTCAGCTTGGTTACGCCATCGGTATCGCCGAACCCGTATCCCTCGTTATCAAGAACAACAAGAACATTCCCCTTGAGGAGTATGTCCTTGAAAACTACGACCTCACCCCCTTGGGCATTATCGAGAAGCTGAACTTGATCGACCGCGACTACGAGAGCCTTGCCGAGGGATGCCATTATCGGGAGGCACTTATATGAGTAAGAAAACTACAACGGATATGCAGCTTGTCGCTCTTGACAAGCTCGTCCCTTATGCTAACAATGCCCGTACTCATTCCCCGGAGCAAATCGGCAAACTCCGCTCAAGCCTTCGTGAGTTCGGCTTCATCAATCCCGTAATCATCGACCGTGACTTTGGCATTATCGCAGGTCACGGTCGTGTTCTTGCTGCTCGTGAGGAAGGCATCACCGAAGTGCCGTGTGTCTTTGTTGACCATCTAACCGAAGCACAGAAGAAGGCTTACATCATCGCAGACAACCGTATGGCTCTTGATGCCGGATGGGACGAAGAACTCCTCCGTGTCGAGATTGAAGCATTGCAAGCTGAAGCCTTTGATATCTCCCTTACGGGTTTCGGCGATGATGAAATCGCTGACCTCTTCGGCAACGAGAAGGATGAGGTTGAGGACGATGACTACGACCTTTCCGCAGCCCTTGAAAAAGCCGCCTTCGTTCAGCGTGGGGACCGTTGGTTTGTGGGCAAACACCGTCTTTACTGTGGTGATGCCACCAACCCCGATGATGTTGCTGCTCTTATGGACGGCAACCGTGCAAACCTTGTACTGACCGATCCCCCTTACGGTGTATCTTTCAAGAGCGCAAGCGGACTCACCATTCAGAACGACAGTATGAAGAACGAGGAGTTTTATAACTTCCTTCGCAAAGCATTTGACAATATGGTCGCACACCTTGAGAACGGTGGCTCGGCTTATGTGTTCCACGCTGACACCGAAGGACTCACCTTCCGACAGGCTTTTGTGGATGCGGGCTTCCACCTTGCGGGGGTTTGCATTTGGGCGAAGAACAGCCTCGTCCTCGGTCGCTCGGATTACCAATGGCAACACGAACCCGTGCTTTACGGTTTCCTGAAAAACGGCAAACACAGATGGTACTCCGACCGTAAGCAGACCACCATTTGGAATTTCGACAAGCCCAAGCGTAATGCCAACCATCCCACAAGCAAGCCACTCGATCTGCTCTCTTACCCGCTCGGCAACTCCTCACAGGAAAACGCTATCGTCATCGATACCTTCGGTGGTTCGGGTTCGACACTTATGGCTTGTGAGAAGACCAACCGCATCTGTTATACGATGGAGCTTGACGAAAAGTACGCTTCGGTTATCCTCCGCAGATACGTTGAGGACACGGGAGACAGCGACGGCGTGTATGTCATCCGCAATGGTGAGCGTATCCCTTACGCTGATCTTGTAAAAGAAGTGGAGGTTCAAAGCAATGACGAACTTAACGCTCGGCAGCCTGTTTGATGGCTCCGGTGGGTTTCCGCTTGGCGGTCTCATCGCAGGCATCACACCCGTGTGGGCATCGGAGGTTGAACCCTTCGCTGTACGGGTAACTACAAAAAGGCTCCCTTTTATGAAACACTATGGTGATATCTCTGCTATGGACGGCAGCAAGATTGAACCCGTGGATATCATCACTTTTGGCTCTCCTTGCCAGGATATGTCCGTGGCGGGAAAGCGAAACGGTCTCGACGGTCAAAGGTCGGGACTTTTTTATGAAGCCGTCCGCATCATCAAAGAAATGAGGAACGCAACCAATGGAAAATATCCACGATACATCGTTTGGGAAAACGTCCCCGGCGCTTTCTCAAGCAACAACGGCTACGACTTCAAAGCCGTCCTCGAAGCCGTCATCGGCATCGTCGAAGAGGGTGTCGAGGTGCCTATGCCTGACAAAAACGCCTGGGCATACGCAGACCTCCTCTTGGGAGACGGATGGAGCGTGGCATACAGAACTCTCGATGCTCAATACTGGGGAGTCCCCCAGCG
>JAZUPD010000077.1:0-3214 GCA_045604985.1 Eubacteriales bacterium | reverse complement strand
CACACGTAATAGGGGATGGAGAATATAATGGCACTTCCTTTTTCGATTTCTATTCCGACTTTTTTCAGAAGATAAGGCTTGATTATTCTGCAATCTGAAAGAGATATTGCCGATACATATTCTATGCCATCTTCCGAAAGGAGCTTGCGTATTAGCTCTAAAAGCACTGTTTTTCCCCCTTACACTTTATTATATTCCTATATCCTCATATATCTCTATGAGGCGTTCTTCTATTTCATTTTTTCTTGTGTCAAGCGCAGCTGCCTTTATATAGTCACTTGCGGCATCTCCGTAAAGCTCGGCTTCTACCTTTTCAAGCTCCGTTTCCAGTTCCTCGGCTTCTTTTTTCAGTCGCTCAAGCCTTTTTTGCTCTTTTCTCACGTCTGAAGCCGACTGCTTTGCTTTTAGATATTGCTCTTTTTCACAGCTCTTTTTGGGCGAAGAAGCCTTTTCTGTGTTTTTGCCAAGCCTTTCTTCTCTTGCCTCGCGAAATTCTCTGAATTCGTCATAGCCCGCCCCTTTGTGTAAAATACCATAATCAAGAAGATCCGAGCCATTCCAATCTCCCGGTTTTATCTCGATTATTCTTGTTGCCAGCTTGCCTATAAAATATCTGTCGTGGGATACGGTGATTACCGTTCCCTCATATTCCTCAAGTGCGCTCTCCAATGCCTCTCTTGAGCCGATGTCAAGATGGTTTGTTGGCTCGTCGAGAATGAGAAGATTCATTTTTGAAAGAATTAGCTTTGAGAGCGTTAGTCTTGCACGCTCTCCACCGCTGAGGACAGAAACGGTCTTATATACATCCTCGCCCACAAATCTGAAAAGGGCAAGTGCATTTCTGACTTCGGTCTCCGTCATTGCGGGGTAAGCATCCCAAAGCTCGTCAAGAACTGTTTTGGTCATGTCAAGATTCTGATTTTCCTGATCGTAATAGCCGATCTCAACGTTGTACCCTGTTTCTATCTTGCCGCCCGTCGCTGCTAATTTTCCCAAAAGGATCTTAATGAGAGTGGATTTTCCGCATCCGTTTGCGCCGATAATGAATACCTTTTCTCCTTTTTTTACAAGGAAGGAAAGATCGTCAAAGAGCTTTTTTTCGCCAAATGACATGGAGAGGTTTTTGACCGAAAGGACTTCGTTTCCGCTCTCGCCACCTTTGGTAAAGGTAAGTCTGATATTTTTGGGATCATTTTCAGGCTTTTCCAGCTTTGTCATGCGATCAAGTGCTTTTTGACGGCTCTCTGCGGCAATGATGTTCCTCTCTCTGTTCCAAGCTCTCTGCTGTGCAATGTAAGCTTCCTGTCTTGCGATTTCTTTTTGCTGATTTTTGTAGTGCCTTTCCTCGATCATGCGATCTATCTTTCTCTGCTCCATGCTCTTGGTATATCCGCCGTTATAGAGCTTAGCCTTGTGATTCCGGATGTGAAGCGTTTTGTTTGTTATCTTGTCAAGAAAATATCTGTCATGGGAGATGACGAGGATGTTTTTCTTATAGGAAAGCAAAAAATTTTCAAGCCATCGGAGCGTTTCCATGTCAAGATGGTTCGTTGGCTCGTCCAGAATGAGAATATCGGGTTCTCGGCAGAGCTGTTTTGAAAGAGCAAGACGGGTCCTCTGACCTCCGCTGAGATTTGAGCAGGGAAGCGAAAAGCTGCTCTCGTCAAAGCCCATTTTTTTGAGTATTGACATAGCTCTTCCTCGAAATTCAAGACCGCCGCTATCACAAAAACGGTTATAAAGTTCGGTGTATTCATTTGTCAACGAGCGATAAATATCGCTATCGGCTTCGCCCTCTTTTTCGTGAAGCTCCTTTTCAAGCTCGCCTATGCGCTTTTCGGCTCTGATAAATTCAGGAAAGGCGGAATACATCTGTTCAAGCACTGTGTCAGGACAAAGTTCTGATATCTCAAATGCGCCGTCTTGAGTAAGAACGCCGATGGTCTTATCCTTTGAAATGTAAACGCTTCCGCTTGTGGGCTCGTATTCGCCCGTTATAAGCTTTATTAAGGTGGATTTTCCGCTTCCGTTTACTCCGATGATTCCCAGCTTGTCACTTTCGTCAAGGGAAAATGAGATGTTCTCAAGTATAGTTTTCGTTCCCACGGCAAAGCCGAGAGATTCTACGCTTATTGAAGTCATATTTTATCCTTTAAAATTTTATTTTCATTTCAACTGCAACCCCGAGGATCCTTGCGCTTCCGCTCTCGAAATCCTCCGGTGTCAAGACGATAGGTTCATATTCCTCATTTTCGGGAAGAAGAAATATTTTGCGTTTTTCAAGATGAAATCTCTTGACTGTTGCGCTCTCGCCGCCCACAAGACAGGCAACGATATTTCCTTCTTCTGCATACTGTTGCTTTCTGAAAAGCACGAGAGAGCCTTCCACCATGCCGCAGTTTTTCATGCTGTCTCCGATAACGGTCAGATAGAAATAATCCCGCTCGTCGCCCACGCCAATATCAGCACTTTCGTAGCCCAGAAGTGTTTCATTGGTTATGATTGGCTGACCTGCTCGTATCTCGCCGATAATGGGGATCATTTTAACATTGTCCTGTTCTTTTTCGGGGAAGGAAATACAGCTGTAATCAAAATCGTCACTGACGAGACAGCTCATTTCAACTCCGAAATAGTCGGCGATGAGTTTTAGCTTGTCTGCCTTTGGAACAGATCTGCCCTTTTTCCAATCCGAAAGAGTTGAATGGGCGATACCAGTGGCCTTTGCAACCTTATATGAGGTCGATTTTTTCAGCTCCAACAGCTTTTCATAATTTGAATAACTCATACAAAAGACAATCTCCTTTAGAAAAATTCCAAAATAAGAAGAAAATGCGAAATAAGGTATTGACAATATTACGGAAATGCGTTATAATATTTCTGTAATTGGAAAAATTAACAGGCGGCTTTAACTAAAAAATTGATTTTCCCCCCGTAAAATTGATCGCTGGCAATAGCCATCTGCTTAATATTATAATATATTACCACGGATTTGTCAATAAATATTCGTATTTAGGAGGTTTTTTATGAAAAAATATTACGGCGAAAATTGCAGTCTCATATTTTGCAGATTATGCGGAAGTGTGGTACATAGAGGAGATTTTGCAATGAAATTTTATGAAAAGGTTGTTTGTAATTCCTGTATTTCCGAAATATCTTCAAGGGAAATATTACGCATTTGCGAATTCTCATCAAAAGAGGAGCTTTTGTATAATTT
>JAZUPD010000076.1:0-10391 GCA_045604985.1 Eubacteriales bacterium | reverse complement strand
TCTTATAATAAAAAAAGCTGTCGGCAAACGCCGACAGCTATGAAAATCATTGATTACTTATTAATAAATTCACAAAGTCTGTGGATACAAACCGCAGCCTCTGCACGAGATGCCTCAACACCGGGATTGAGCTTGGTTGCGCTATCTGTTACAATGATATTCTTCATTGCAAGATAACTTACACCCTTGATCGCCCAACTAGATATATTTGCAACATCATCATAGCTGAGTTTATATGCCCAAGAGCCTACAAAGCCTTCGCCCTTGAACTCTGCATATCTGTAAAGAATAACTGCAAGTTCCTCGCGAGTGATATTCTGATTAGGCTTGAATGTGCCGTCATCATAACCGCAAACGATACCGTTCTTAGCTGCCCAACGAACAGAATCAGCATAATAGCTGCCTGCTCCTACGTCCTTGAACTGTGAACCAAGGCTTGCGGGAGATCCCTCAAGTCTCCAAAGCATCGTAACGATCATAGCACGAGTTATAGTTCCCTTAGGTGAAAACTCGGTATATGATGTACCCTGCATGATATCATTGTTCCATACGTAGCGAACATCGTCATAATACCAATCTGTTGAATATACATCAAGGAAAGGCATCTTCATCTTCTCAAATACGACTCTAAGAGTATGATTTGCATTCACCTTGCTAAATGTATAAGAAGAAACTCTTCCAACATCCTTACCGTCAACAATAACTCTTGAAATTACATAACCATCGTTAGGAGTGAACTTATATGTCATGCTGTTACCGGCAACAACAACTGCATTTCCTGCAGGAGAAAGAGTTCCTCCAACAGTGCCTGAAACGGTGATCGAATAGCTTCTCTTATTGTAAACACAGCATGTATATCCTGCACAACCGAGATGAACTGTGCAACCGGGTTTAACTATATAAGAAGGCTGATAGATGCAGTAAGGATAACCCTTGCAGCAATCATGTGTCTTGCAAGACGTATTATAAATGCAGTAAGTATAACCTACGCAGCAATCATGAAGCTTGCAACCTGAAACGTGACTGCAGTAAGGATAGCTTGAGCAGTTAGGATGAACTGTGCAAGCAACCTTTTCAAATACAACCTGTACTGTATGGTTAGCAGTGATTCTATTGAATGTGTATACGCTGGTCCTTCCAACATTTACACCGTCAACTATAACCTTGGAAACAACATAACCGACCTTAGGAGTAAACTTATATGTCAGGCTATTTCCTGCTCTGACAATCGAATAGCCCTCCGGGGAAACAACTCCGCCATTTGTTGCAGAAGCATAAATTACATAATTTGTTGTGCAAATGGGGCCGTAGAAGCAATAGGGATAACCTACGCAGCAAGAATGCGAACAACCGGGTGCAACAGGAACCGTGTAACCACCGCGATAACCGCAGATAGTGCATTTGCCGTTCTCCATTGTATGCGTTCTCTGATAGAACTTTGTTTCGCCGCAGGAACAAGCACGCCAGTGAAGATCCTTGTCATACTTCCAGCTGTTAATATTGGCAGCGCAAACATGAACAGGCTCAGACAAATCGTAGTTACATTCATCACAAAGCTTATCTGCGTCATTACCATCCTTGTGAACGCCTATGTTGACAACAGTGCCGCAATCGCAGAGCTTATAATGCTCTTTCTCCGTCTTTGTCCAATCACCGACAGCAACATGAACGTTGTGGTAAGTACAAACATCGCAGATACCATCTGTATTGTCATCTTTATGAGCAGTCTTTGCAACAACAGCACCTGTATCATCTACGATCTTGCCACATTTGCAGGTCTTCCAGTGACCGGTAGAATCCTTCTGCCATTCACCCTGCTGAGCGTGAACATGAACGTATTTGCGGCAAACGGTGCAATAACCATTTGCTCCCTCTGTATGAGCAGCTTCTTCTATCTTCTTATCACAAACAGAACAAATCTTCCAGTGATTAGCACTTCCCTCTTCTGTTACCCAAGTGTTAGAAGCGCACTTGTGTACATCCCTAAGGCAAGTAACACAAAGACCGTCAGAACCCTGAGTGTGCTTTGCTTTTTTCATTTCGTAGAAGCAAACAGTACATTCTGTCCAATGATAGGTTTCATCATTTTTCCATGTAGCACCTGCAGTGTGATCAGCCTCATCGGTAACAACACCGTCAACGTCGTGCCAATGTGTGTCTGATCCTTTTGTCCAATCTGCCGCACTTACACCAAACGAAAGCATTGATGCGATCATAAGAACAGTAAGCGTGAGACTGAGAAGTCTCATAAATAATGAGTTTTTCATTTTCGTCCTCCATAACGAGATGATAATATTTTGGGAGTTTAAAGCATATTATTTGCTAAATAACACCCATACAGGTATATTATAATATTTTTTGCAAATTTTGTCAATATTTTTTTTAGAATATTTTACATATTTTTTGAACAAAATGTAAATTTAACACGAAGTGTAGTGAATATCTTAACGTTTAAACGAAAATTTTCCTTATTTGTAACCCCCGCTCCGCTTTAACGAGAGTTTCTTCCAGAAGCGAAAAATCTGCAACAAGCGAATGAGGCTTTTTTTCGGGATCATCCTGTACCATAGGGACGAAGTATACTTGTTTTCTTGTCAGCAAAGTTCCGATATTTTTCAAATTTGCAGAAAGAGCATCGTTTGATGCAAGTGCGATGACGAGAGTTCTGTCAGCACGCAAATGTGCCTTTGCAGCCATCGTAACTGCAGTATCGGTTATTCCAAGTGCGAGTTTTGCAAGCGTATTTCCTGTGCAAGGGGAAATAACCAGTGAATCGAGAGGAGATTTAGGTCCAAGCGGCTCTGCTTCAGATATAGTATGAATTATCTTTTTTGTGCAAAGCGTTTCGATCCGTTCTCTGAACCTTGTCGCTTTCCAAAATCTCGTGTCGGTAGAATAAGCGTTTTCACTCATTATCGGCTGAACCTCATACCCGCTTGTTATAAGCCTCTCAAGTATTTCAAATGATTTGGAAAATGTACAGAACGAACCGCAAAAGGCGTAGCCTATCATATGCTCTCCTCCCCAAAAATATGTCTTGATATAACCTTAAAAGCCGCATTGGCATCGCTCCTTGCGGCATATTTCCCCGGAATTCCGGAAGCGAGAATATATTTTTTACAATATTTACCTATCAGCTCTCTCTCTCCGCCATAAGGAACGCCAGCAAGCTCAATATATATAGAATTTTCAAGCATCGAGGTGTTGTTTTCATCAAAAAGTGTGCCGGGAGCTGTGTTGAAAATCACATCGTATCTTCTGCTTATATCAAACAAGCCCGAACGGGCAGGATCTATGATATCCGTTTTAAAACCACCGCAAACAGCCGCTTCAAAAAGCACCTCCTTTTTTCTTGCACCAATCGTAACATCCGCTCCGAGTACGCCAAGCATTTTCGAAAGACACTTCCCTATCCTTCCGTACCCACAGATAAGCACCTTAAAACCTTCAAGTGCAAATTCATTCTCCTGCATAAGCAGCATCAAAGCTCCCTCTGCCGTTATTTTTGCATTTTTCCATATGTATTCTTTGTCCTCATAAAAATCACAGACACTTATATTCTTTGACAGAAGATGATCCACAAAAAACTGAGGTATTTTCCCCCCGATAACAAGGCAGTCATAAGGTAAAGCTTCAAAAATATCCATCAGCATAACATTTTTTTCACAATTAAGGCGGTAACCGTCCTTCGTCACGGGAATCGGTAACAAAAAGCAGTCAAAGGTACGAAACTTTTCTTTTGAGATATCCCCTATTTCGAAAACGGCTTCAGCACCCATCTCAGAAAGCATTTCCGCAATATATCTCTGCCTTTTGTCACCGCCCAACACGCATATCTTTTTGATATTCTTCAAAAAACCACTCCTTTCCATCTATAAAAGACTATGAAAGGAGTGTGATCATTGTTAATTATGCTTGAATACTAATTTATCGGGAATTTTTACGATCTTCACATCGTCTTTTCCGCTTATCGTACAGTGAGAAAAAATTTCTTCGCTTGCAAATGATGCCAGTGAACAACTTGACGCATCAAAATTAAAATCCATTTTGATGACAGGTCCGTGAACGCCGAATATCACATTTTCATAAGAAGTTATTTCATCATATTCCGAATAGGAAGAACCAAAATATCTAATGTTAAGTTTGCCCGAAAATGCAATTCCCACCACAGGATGAGAAGATCTTTTAAGATACGCTCGTTCAACATCAATCTTAACGCCGTTTGCGTCGATGGTGTCATTTTCAGCGTAATAAAATATGGTAACTCCAATCAATCTCATTGATTCTTCTATCCTAGTTGCAATATCAAACTCTGATGCATTATCGGGCTTTGGAAGATAAACGCTTCTAAGTATGTATGCAGAAGAAAGTTTAATGAGAGAATTAACGTGACGGTTATGAAGATGTGTAAGGATGACTGCGTCAAGCTCACAATATCCCTTTGAGGATGCGTACTCGCTTGCAGCGCTTAGTTTTGCATAAGAACCGTCGGTTATATCAACAAGAACATTTTTACCTTGATGTGAAACTGAAAAATATTCGTTTTTCCCAAGCTTTATGTATTCAACAACCATGGTCGGCGAATTTATTGCGGCAAATTCAAAAACCGCAAAAACTGCGATCCAAATCACTATGAACAAAGGTACTATCCATTTCCTCTTAAGCCTTACCGTTAATAAAATGAAAAGAACAATGAAAAACGGAATGGTTAGATAAGGAACAAAGCCGTATTCAAGTGAAACGAAAACATTTTCCAGCTTCGAAAGCACCCCCGAAGCCCAAAGAATAAATCTCGCAACAAGAGCAGACATATGAAATAACAGATCAGAAACAAAAGGTATCCAGAAGATAATCAAAGCTATGGGTGACGTGATAAGTATAAGTGATACTGCTTCGGAAAGAATAAGAGTAGAAAGAGGTCCGACCAAGGAAACGCCGCCAAAGTAGAAGCAAGAAAACGGAAAAACCATAACGATCGCCACGATAGAAAAGATAAAAACCGAGGCAACATAGGAGACAGATTTTCTTGCGATTTTATTTCTTATTCTTCTCAGCTTAAATCTCATGAACGCTTCAAACGGTGTTGCCAGAATAATTCCAAAGGTTGCCAAAACAGACATCCAAAGTCCAATATCGGTAACGGAAGACGGAGAAAATATAATTATCGCAGCAGCGGCGAAGGCAAGGGAGGTAAGGGCATCTCTTCTTGAACGCAAATAATATCCCGCAAAGGTCGCAAAGATCATGATTGCGGAACGCACCATTGAAAGCTGAAATCCCGTAAGTGCAACATAAAACGCCACGACAAATATAAGCACGATATATCTCTTGCCTTTTCTTAGCTTAAAAGCACACAAAAGCGCATTAACAGCCGCACAAAATACCGAAAGGTGCATTCCGCTGAGTGCCAACAGATGATATCCGCCCGTACGCTTAAAATCACGCTTCGCATTCATTGAAAGCCCATCTCTGTCACCAAGAAAAACAGCGCAAACAAGCCCCGCTGCTTCATCGTTCTCAATTTTATCGTGAATCACACTCGTCATCTCATCCCGAAGTCGTGCCAATTTCAATACAAAGTTATTATCCTCACCTATCTTTTCCACCTCATCCGAAGTTATCTCAGCAAAAAGATATATGCCTTTTGAATTATAATACTGCTTCTGCTCGGGTATTGAAAAAACACCGTTTGTACGCAACTTATCTCCAGTTTCAAGCTCAAGATGAAACGGCGCTTCGATTCGGATATTGATTTTAATATTGCTTTCGTCTATTTTATAACATTTTATATCGTAAATACTGAGATAGTTGCTGATATAGGAGCGTGACACAACTACGGCTTCCATTTCATGGGGAAGGTCATCCACATATTTCTCGATCTGTTCATTTTTCGTTTGAATAAAGGAGAAAAAATATATTGATGAGATGGCAATACAAAGCAACGGTAACGAAAATGAGAATAGTAATAACTTACTCTTGCGTATGATAGAAACGATAAATAATAACACTGACAGGAAAAACGCAACAGTAACGGTTGTAAAGACAGCCCTTCTATCTGAAAACGTACTGAAAAAAGCTCCTAGAAGCACGAAGAAACAACAAAGAAAAAATGGTTTTCGATAAAATATTCCCATATGCACACCTCCTCTCACTTTTTGTATATAATTATACACATTTTTATCTTTTCAGTCAACACAATACCTTAAATAGTGACAATTTTTTAGAGTTTTACTTGACATATATGTCGCTTTGTGATACAATATATCAGACTCGGGCATTTTTAACTGTTATTTTTGTTAATCTTTAAATAGGAGTTTTAGAAATGAGAATGGTAAATAACCTGAAGGGTGCTAAAAAGCCGAAAGTTATAGCAGATCTTCGAGATCTTGTGAAAAGCGGTGCTGACGCATTCGGTCACAAGCCACTCTATTATTATATCGAAAACGGTGAAACGCTTAAGTACTCTTATAAGCGTCTTTATCACGAAACCCTCCAGATCGGTGCTGCGCTTGCAAGCAAAGGACTTATGGGAAAAGGTGTTGCCGTTATCGGTCACACTCATCCCAGATATACCGCAACCTATATTTCGGTTGTAAACGGCGGAGGACACATAGTCCCTGTTGATCCGGACCTTTCTAACGAGCAGACAGCTTATTTTATGAATTTTGCCGAAGTTGAGGCGGTTTTCTATACCGAAAAGCTTGCCGATAAGATCGAGGCTATCAAACCTCTTCTTGCCAATGTCAAGCTTTTTGTTGCAATAAACCCAAATAATGATTTTGTTGAGGATGAGGCGAATATTTCTATACTCAATTTCATAGAATTGGGTAAAAACGCACTGAAGAACGGTGACACCACATACTCTTCATATGAAATAGTTCCCGAAAAAATGGCGGCTGTTATTTTTACATCCGGTTCGACGGGAACGGCAAAGGGAGTTATGCTTTCAACAGCAAATCTTACCGCCGCAATAAACGCTTCATGTCAGTCAACCCCGTATGATGAAAGAAACACATTCGTTTCGGTACTCCCTCCTCATCACACCTATGAGATGACTTGCGGCCATCTTGCGCTTATGAACATTGGCGCAGAGGTTCTTATCAACGATTCGCTTAAGCATGTAATGAAGAATTTCAAAAGCTTCAAGCCAAACGCACTCATGCTCGTTCCGCTTTTTGCCGAAACGATGCACAAAAAGATCTGGGCAGAAATAAAGAAAAAGGGGATCGAAGGCAAACTGAAATTCGCAATGGGATTTGACAATGTGCTACTCGGCTGCGGAATTGATATTCGCCGCAAGCTCTTCAAGGAGATCATTGATTCCTTTGGCGGAAATCTTAAAAGTATAATCTGTGGCGGTGCTCCGCTCAGTTCAGATCTTGTTAAGGATTTTTATGCTTTCGGAATAACAATACTTGAGGGCTACGGAATTACGGAATGTGCTCCTCTCGTCGCAGTAAACCGTGCGGGTAAGGTAAGGCTTAAGAGCGTTGGACAGCCTGTTCAGGGATGTACCGTAAAGATAGATAAGGCTTTCGGTGAGGACACGGGCGAAATTCTCGTTAAGGGCGACAATGTTATGATGGGGTATTATAAAAATCCCGAAGCCACAAAGGAAGCATTTACCGAGGACGGATGGTTCAGAACCGGTGACATCGGAAGAATGGATAAAGACGGATATATCTATATAACGGGAAGAAAGAAAAACGTCATCATACTCTCTAACGGAAAGAATGTTTTTCCCGAAGAGATTGAGGAATATATCGCACCTATCGACATTATCCTTGAATCAGTGGTTTTGGCAAGGGAAAATGAAGCAAGTGAGCCTACTATCACCGCTATTTGCGTTCCAAATATGGAAATACTCAATGGCAAGACCGACGATGAGATCTATGAGATGATAAAGATCGAGATCAATAACGTAAATCAGTCGCTTCCTTCCTATAAGCAGATAAGAAAAGTCGAGCTACGCAAGGAACTTTTTGAGAGAACCACCTCAAAGAAGATTCAGCGATTTAAAATCAAGTAAATAAAAAATTTAAATAAATAACGCCATATGGCAACGGAGGTTTTTACTATGTTTGACAAAATAAAAGCAATGCTCGTTGATGAATTTGACATCAATGAATCCGACATTTCCATGAATAGCGACCTTTCCCAGGATCTGGGCATCAATTCTGTTGAGCTTATGGATCTGGCAATGCGCTGCGAGGACGAATTTAATGTTCAGTTCCCGGACGATGACATCCACAAGTTAACAACTGTCGGAGATATCGTTAAGTTTATTGAGGATTGCAAATAAAATGAAGCGGCTTATGTAAGCCGCTTTATTTTTATAATATTGAAGCACATAAGAATGATCTTTTTTGTTTCTTCTTCAGATGTGTGAGCAAAAATTATTTACAGACTTGCTGTATTGCTTTCATCGTTTGCCATATCAAAAAATCTCATACATCATCAAGACTGAATTTGAGCATAATGCAAACATATTGAGCGTCAATCTAAAGAGTAAAACTTTAAAAATATAATACCTCAGAGACGACAAAACGGCATCCGATTTTTGTATTATTATCAGAAGGAGAACATAAAAATTTTTTATCTTTTTTTGAAAAAGACTTGAAAAAACAAAAGATGTGTGGTATAATATCCTTCGTTGTAAGAGATATCGAAGTGAGGATGTTTGCGACCGTCGCCGGTGGCGGATGAAGGGAGCAATAAGGAGTGGCAGCGGTCGAAATTTTGCGAAGCGAACAGCGAGCAAAAAATTTCGGGCATCTGGGCAGGACATAACGGGGTTCCCCGTTCGATGAAAAATTGAATAGCTTGTTTTGCTCCAAAGGGAGCTTAACATATACGGAGAGATATCGAAGTGGTCATAACGGGGCTGACTCGAAAGGTAGCCGAGCTTATCACTTTCGAAGTTGCGAAAGCTCTTGAATCCTTCGTTTTACTCGCAAATGCTTCATTTTTCTTGAATTTTGGATGACAGCATTTCACTATCGGCCTTGCAAAAGCCGTGCAAAATTCAAACACAACCAAATACGGAGAGATATCGAAGTGGTCATAACGGGGCTGACTCGAAATCAGTTTGCGCTCACGCGCACGAGGGTTCGAATCCCTCTCTCTCCGCCAAATCGGACCGCAGTTCTCACGAATTGCGGTCTTAATTTTACACTATAAACAGTTCGATAAATAAGAATTTGTGGGGTGAAAGACATGAAAAGCAGAATCAGATATATGGAAGAACAGGATAGACATCAGATTCTTGAAATGATGAGAATATTTTATGCATCCGAAGCAGTATTTACAAATGGTTCGGAAGATATATTCAACACGGATATAGATAACTGCATAAATGAAAATCCTTATATTGAGGGGTATGTTTTTGAAAACGATAATCGCATCCAAGGATACGCTATGTTAGCAAAAAGTTTCTCGACAGAATTTGGAAAAGCCTGTATTTGGATTGAAGATATATACATAAAAGATGAGTATCGCGGTTTGGGAACCACATTCAAAATGACGGAAAAGTATCTTGGAGTAATAATGCGGAAAGATTTTTTGACCGATGCATTGCCGCAGATTATCTTTACTGCAATTCTTGGGGCAAATCATTACACTGCATTGTCTGTGACGAATCGTTGCACTTTACAACGCCGGAAGGTTTACTTACCCGAAACGATATTGATTCGATCTCAATCGTTCACCACTGGTCTTATGATGAACTGAAAATCAAAACGATTAGCGGACGAGTTTTTAGCGTTAACCGAGAAAATGATTATATCGTTGTAAACGACAACGGATACAAATACAGATACGCGCTTTGTAAATTGGATTACATTAGGTTGGGATAAAAGTGACCGCCCGTCCCTTCGGCCTTGAGAAAGCCGTGCATTTTTCTCGGAAGGGGCAATAAAGCGGTCACTAATTTGGTAATTTTTGCGGTAATTAGGGATAGTGAGGGACAGAGAGAGCCTGCTTTACAGCTGCTCGAAATCAGTTTGTGCGCAAGCACACGTGGGTTCGAATCCCACTCTCTGCGCCAAAACAAAATAGCCGTACAAAGCGCGGCTATTTTGTTTTATTATGATGGATGCGATTCGAAGTTTATGCCCGGAGGGTAAATCCCACTCTCTGCGCCAAACAGACCGCAGTTCTCACGAATTGCGGTCTTATTTTCTCCAATAATTGGCTCGATAAATTAGTACGAAACGGGAGAAGTTAAATGAGCAAAGATAAGAGCACTGTAATTTCCGAAATAGTTGCTATGCTTTTAGAAGGCAATGAAACTGCGGCAAAAACTATTATTCGTCAAAAGTATCCTCATACATATTTTGAATTGGAAAAGCGCACATATACTATGACCCAAAAAATGAATCAGTTTATAAGGG
>JAZUPD010000075.1:0-2874 GCA_045604985.1 Eubacteriales bacterium | reverse complement strand
GTTTCCAACATTTATTGACGAGATAGCAACCACAAAAGAGCTGATAGTGTTCTCCGGAGGTAAGGTTGGACACCAGATCAAAACCAAGCTTGAACATCTTCAAAAAGCCGCAAACGTAAGGGTCGCGGATATTGCGAAATGAAAATGCCTGCAAAAATTAAGCTGACAGCTGTAATATCACTTGTGGCGACAGCTCTCTTTACTATTGTTTATATAACGTCAGATGAAGATATTTTCCTTACCCTTGCTATCTGCTTTGCAACGGTCACCTATCATTTTGCAATGAGGTTGGCGGTAGGTAAAACCGTTGATATGATCTTTCATAACAAAATGGATTATAATAAACGGTGGTTCAGGGTAAGAGAAGCAGAACAGCACTTTTATAACCTGTTACGGGTAAGAAAATGGAAGGGGAAAATGCCCACCTATGACGTGAAGGTATTTGATCCCAAAACACATAGCTGGGATGAGATTGCCGGGGCAACCTGCCAATCTGAGATAGTTCACGAGATCATTATGGTACTGAGCTTTTTGCCGATTTTAGCTTCGGTGTGGTTTGGTGCTCTGCCTGTATTTGTTATCACATCGGTTTTATCTGCCGGCTTTGATTGTCTTTTTGTGATGATGCAGAGATATAACCGTCCCCGAATCGTTAAAGTGGCAGAGAGACAGCGCCGTAAGACCGACGTTCAACGAAAATAAAACAAATTTAGAGGATATAGAAATATGAACTTCAAATTTAACGTAGTTACAAATGATCAGGATTATCTGGATTATAACGAATTCTGGATGCTTCGTTCCCCTTACGGGAAAAAGCAGACGTTAACCGTGCGTATGATCTTTACCGTTATGGTCTCTGCAGCTATTATTGGATACTTGATATATAACCGATTTACGGAAGGAGCGTTTGTCAGCGTTTTCCCACTGGTAGCGTTCTTAGTGTTGATCGAGATATTTTTTAATAAAATTATGGCGGCGTCCTTGAAGGGACAGATCAAATCAATGAAGAAAAAAGGTAAAATGGGTTATACTCCCGAGGCTGTTTTAGAGTTTTTTGAGGACACCTTTGCTGAGAGTACGCCTGATATGAAAACCGAACGCAAATACTCCGCTATTGAGCGGATCAGCGTCGTTGATAACAGGATGATATATATCCATGTGAATAACGTTATGGCTTACATTTTGCCGATGTCCTGCTTTGAATCTCAGGAACAGTGTGACAGATTCTTTGAATTTATAAGGACAAAATGCGCTAACATAGACGTTTATCAAAAAGGATAAAATGTTTGATAAGATTACAAAAATATAGGAGCATTAATATGAAAAAGAACAATGACAAAAAATATCCTGCAAGTTTATTTGTGATAGGATTTATCATGAATCTGACAAAAAACTTTCTGTTCTTTTATCCCGGCTTGATCCTGCTTTTTATCGGCATATGGTCGGACGTTTGTCTCAAGCTTGGGCTCTGTTTACTGTTGGCAGACGTTGCCGTTTCGCTTATTGAGCAGATACAAATAAGAAATACAGTATTAAACAGTGACAATCCCGAATTTGAAAAATGGCAGAATGCAATGCTTTCCGAGGATTGGCGGGAAAATATACAGAATATCATTGAATCAAAAACAGACGAGACAGACGATGATGAAACAGAGGAATAATAGGAGGGAACAGATATGAAGCTTAATTTACAGAAAAATTTTTTCACTTATGAAAAGAAAACACTTATCAAACACGGTGAATTTAAGATAAAAGCGTTCCGCTACGATAGTGGCGTCGAAGCTCTCAAGGTAGAAAATGAAAAATGCTCATTTATCTTCACTCCCTTTAAGGGTCAGCAGATATGGCACTTCAAGGTTGATGGTGAGGAGGTCTCTATGCAGACCGAGGTAAAAGAGCCTCAAGATACAATGACCTATCTTAAAAACTACGGCGGATTTCTCTATCATTGCGGTCTTATTTCCTTCGGTGCGCCGGATGCCCAGCATCCCCATCACGGCGAGATACCCAACGAAATATACGACAAGGCATACGTAAAATGCGGCGAGGATGAAGGTGGAAAATACATTATTCTTGGCGGAGAGCTGGAGCATAATACCGCCTTTGTTCGTCATTATAAATTCAAGCCCGAGGTCAAGCTCTATGAGGATTCAAGCGTATTTAAGATAAACGTAACGATAGAAAATCTCCGTTCATATCCCCTTGAGTGGATGTATCTCTGTCATATCAACTTCCGTCCTTATGAGGGAGCTTCCCTTATTGCAAGCACAAAATATGATGCTGATCATATCAAGCTCTACCGTAGCGAAGGTTCTCCCGAGCTTCAGGAATATTTTGATAAGCTTGAAAAGGATTTTTCAATAATGAACAAGGTAAACCGTGCAGAGCAGGTATACGATCCCGAGATATGCTTTGGTGTTAAGTACGAGTCTGATGAAAACGGCAGAGCATATACTCTCCAGGATACAGGCAAGGGTGCTTGCTACGTGTCTCATCCTGCAGACATTTTGACCAACGGTGTTCGCTGGATATCCAGAACGAATAATGAGGATGCTATGGGTATGGTGCTTCCCGCAACAGGCGAGCATCTCGGCTATGAAAATGCAAAGGAAAAGGGTCAGATACGCACTCTTGGAGCAGAGGGCAAGATCAGCTTTACTATCGAAGCAGGATATATAGATACGGATGAAGCAAGATCGACCAGAAAAAAGATCGAAGAGATCACGAGGTGAACTATGAATATCAAAGCAAAAGCAACGCTTGATTATGAAGCAGAAAAAGCGCTGGCTTACGTAACGAAGGGAAAGAAAAGGGAGCCTAAAAAGAATTTGTTAACTTGGGCTGTGATATGCGGTATTTTGGAGATTATAGCAA
>JAZUPD010000074.1:0-5038 GCA_045604985.1 Eubacteriales bacterium | reverse complement strand
ACCGCTTGGCCTCGGACTTTTTGAAAAAGCTTGACCAAAACTTTTAACTTACAGCGTTCGTGCGCTTGACCAAAACTTTTAACTTACAGCGTTCGTACGCTTGATCAAAACTTTTAACTTACAGCGTTTGCGGTGGCTTTCCCACAAATTCTTATTCATAAAAAAAAGTAGAGGTGGGCTCATTTGCACCGAAATGAGACGACCGTATTTTTATGTTTCTTTTGCTTTTTTGCCTATTCTGAATGGCAATGGAAGCCTTTCAAGACGGCAGAGAAGGGTTACGAGTGGGATGATTATGACGGATGCCGCAAGATTTGCTGTCCCGTGAATAAAATCAAAAGGAAGTCCGGCAATTATCCATGCAATCATGCCATTTATATCAAGCCCGTACATGATAGCCTGTGCGGGAGCGTAAAGAGCTCCGAAGGAGAAGCCGTGGATACAACTGATAACAGCGCATATAATCACCGTAAATGAAACATGAAGCTTTCTCGGTATAAGCATTGCCATTGCCCAAAGAATAGTCCAAATGTAAAGATAGGGTATCCACCAAAGGCTGAAGCCCGCAAAAAGACCGCTTAAAAAAACATATATGTAAAGCGGGATAAGAGCTTTTTTTCGATAGACCATGGTATATATGATCGTCAGAATTCCTACAAAATGTACGTTGGGAAACATATCCATAAAAATATCCCCGAAGAGCATCACCGTTCCAAGCATAGAGAACACTGCGATTTCTTTTATTGATAAAAATCCATATTCTCTGATGTTTTCTTTCATTGTGTTTTAGCCCTTTGTATATTCGATAGCGAAAACATCACCATCATCAATGGGTGTTGTGTCAATACCTGTCATAAGGTATTCGCCGTTCTTGAGGAATGACCAATAAGCACCGTCTTTGTCATAATCGGCTCTTTCGCCGTTTACTACCTTAACATAAAGCCCGTATTCGCTCTCTTCACCCTCTATAAGACTTTCTTGTTCGAGCGCACCGCGAAGAAATTCGGAAGCTGTTGTGATGGCAAATTCTGTAATGTTGCCGTCAGAGCCCTTGATCTGTACTGTTATTGTGACCTCGGCTCTTTCCTCTTTGGTGTCTGTGATGGTGGGGGAATTACCGCCATTTTCCGTGTTTTCGCATGATGCAAATACAAACAACATTGCCGCAACAATGATGAGCACAAGCATAAACGAAAACAAACTCTTAAAAACGTTTGTTTTTTTCATACTTATTTCCTTTCTTTTTTTAGGCATTGCCCATGTTTTTTGACATAAAAAGCTGTGCCGTAAAATCTGCACCGAGAAAACGGCTCATTTGGGGCAAGTATTCCGGCTCGGAGAGCTTCAAGCGCCTTCTCAGCAAATGCTAATGGCTTTTGGGTCTGTTGCGGCAGACCTGCTTGAGTCTTTTTTCCTCACGGCGACGGGCTCGCTCGGGATTTTCACCCGATTCCATATTAAATCCTTGCGGATACCCCTGCAAAATATATCTTTGTAACATTATAATGCCAAAAAACAAAAATGTCAAGAGAAATTCCTTGACAAAACAGAAATAGTGTGTTAAACTATAATTGTATGTAATTTCTACCGAAAGGATGTATCATTTTATGAAAAAGTCAAAGCTTATCACAGTGGTGATTTCTCTGCTCGTTTTTTCGCTTGTCGGTGCTACATTTGTAAGTTTTTCGATAGGTAGCAACGATAGAAGCATGTCTACTCCCTTCGATGCAATGGTCGAGCTTGGTTTTATTTCTGATTTCGAAAGAGAGGATAACATCAAGCGAATTGACGCTTTGCAAATGCTTTTGGCGGTTACTGCTCAAAGAGATAAGTCTCCCTCAAATGAAATAGAGAACGTTTTTACAGATGCTAATCAGGATTTTGTTTTATATGCTATTGAACAGGGAATCGTTATGGGTAATGGATACTCGCATTTTTCTCCCGATCGTTTTATAACTCTTGAGGAAATGCTTGTTATGAGCCTCCGTGTGCTGGGATATTCAGATGTGAGCTATGAGAACGTCTATACCTATGCTGAACAGGCACAGATATATACTTATACTGATCAGGATGACCTTTATTATTACTTAAATGCGGGAAGAATGGCGGAGATACTATGGAATATGCTTTTTGCTTCACCCATAGGAGAAGATGATAACAATTTTTCGGATCTTCTTATCGAACTTGGTGATATAGATGAAGATATATTTGCAAATATTTGCGCTACTATAAATTATGCTTTCGGAGACACAACAAATGCGCCGACAGGTGCTTGTGGTGAATACAGTGGTTCAGAAACTGTTACCGTTGCACCTCCTGAAACAGAGAAGCATCCCGAATCGGAGGAGACAACAACTACAAAGACTGAAACAACTACAAAGACTGAAACAACCACACAGAAACCCGGATATGACGATAATAACGGCTGGAACTCCGGTGTTTTCCGTCCGTAAAAAATCATTTTTTGCAAGATTATTTAGTTAAAAATACGGGGCTATGCCAATAGATCGGCATAGCCCCGTATTTATTATGCTTCAATAGAAAATTTCTGTTGCAAAGAGATTTTCGTTATGCGAATTTAAATATTATTTGTTTCTCGGCTTAAAGAATTGATAGAGATTGCAGGGGATCATGCCGTTATAAAGCTTGCGCCTTTTGTCGGCTCTTCTGCCGTAAAGCCTTTCAAATTCCTCAGAGGAGGTCAGAACATATATCTGCCAAGGGTCAAAGTGTGAAAAGCATTTTCCTATGGAGCGGTAAAGCTCGTTGGTCTCCTTCGGTGTCATCAACCGCTCACCGTATGGAGGATTGCAAACTATGCTTCCGCGTCTGTCGGGCTTTTCAATTTTTCTTGCATCGGCTTCAAATATCTTTACGATATTTTCCACTTCCGCTCGTTTGGCATTTTCCCTTGCATAAATAAGCACCTCTGGGTCGATGTCAGAAGCCCATGCTTCATAAGGGCTGTTTGTCTTTATACGACTTTTTGCCTCGTCTTTGGCGTTTTTCCAAGAGGATTGGGGCAAAAATTTAAATTTTTCTCCGTCAAAGGAGCGAAGAAGCCCCGGAGCTCTGTTTGTAATTATCATCGCCGCCTCAATGGCGATAGTTCCCGAGCCGCAAAAGGGGTCCCAGATTATAACATCTTCTCTCGGTCTTGATGTCAGTACCAAAGCCGCCGCAAGGGTTTCTCTAAGCGGTGCTGCGCCCGAGGCGGGGCGGTAGCCGCGCTTGTGAAGCGGTATTCCAGAAGTGTCTATCATAAGAGTTACAATATCTTTAAAAAGAAAAAATTCAATTTGATATTTCGTTCCTGATTCGGGTAGTTTTTCCATGCAGTATTTTGTGCCAAGTCGCTTTGCCACAGCTTTTTTCAGTATGCGCTGGCAGTCGGGAACCGAAAAAAGAGTGCTTTTTATGGAATGTCCCTTGACAGGAAAGGCGGCATTTTTTTCTATATAATATTCCCACGGAAGCGAAAACGCTCCGTCAAAAAGCTCTGTAAAGGTAGATGCGCTGTAACTTCCTATCTTTATGAAAACATGCTCTGCACAGCGTAGATTTATATTTGCTCTTGCGGCATCTTCCGGCTCTCCCTCAAATGTAATTCTGCCGTCAATGGTCTCAATTCTTCGGCATCCGAGATTATCAATCTCCTCGCCGAGGAGCTTTTCAAGCCCAAAGAGGCAGGTTGCAACAAATTGCATTTGTTTTTCCTCGTTTCTTATCTTTTCCTCTAATATTATACAGTCACCCGAGCTTTTTGTCAATGAAAAGCCCTTATTTGGCGATAGGAAAAATTACTCCCGAGGCAACAACCAAGTCATTTTTCTTGAAATTTATTCTTTTTCCAATAATGTCGGCGGCGGAAAAACGGTCAGTCATAAAGGTCATGCTGCCCATACCGTGATGGGTGAAAATTGGTGGAAGTGATGCTGTGACGCTTCTGTATCTGCTGTTCCGTTTTTCCTCGATCTCAATAAAGCACGGCTCATAGTCCTCGCAGAAAAAAGGGATAGAGGTCAGTGCCACTCTTACCGCAGTTCCCATGGGAGTTGAAAAAAAAGAGACCTTGCCTCCTTCATTTTTTTCCTTGCAATTAGTAATATATGATGATGCACAGGGCATTCTGTCCTTTAAAAGCGATTCATAAGTAACGTTGCAGTTACAGGGATTATATGGACGGTATGAAAAAAATCTGTTTTCTGTCATAAAAATACTCCTCTTGTGAATTTTTTTTGCTTGGCGTTAGTATAATTATATTCATAAGACAATAACAAAATCACTTTAAATCAATGTTTTAGGTGAAAAACAGTTGAAATATTTATAAAAGTATGATAAAATATATTAAAGAATTTTTGGAGGTGATAATTTGTTTGTAACCGATAGCATAAAATATATAGGCGTAAACGATCATCAAATAGACCTTTTTGAGGGACAGTATTTTGTTCCGAACGGTATGTCTTATAATTCTTACGCAATTATAGACGAAAAAATCGCCATTATGGATACAGTTGATGCCCGATTTACACATCAGTGGCTCGATAATATCCAGAATACTTTGGGGACACGCAAGCCCGATTATCTTGTGGTTCAGCACATGGAGCCTGACCACAGTGCTAATATATTTAATTTTGTGAAGGCTTATCCGGAGGTGAAGATCGTTTCATCTGCAAAAGCATTCGTTATGATGAAGAACTTTTTCGGAACTGATTTTGCCGAAAGGCAGATCGTCGTTGGTGAAGGAGACACTCTTTCGCTTGGCAGCAGAGAACTCACTTTTGTAACTGCTCCCATGGTTCACTGGCCGGAGGTCATCGTAACTTATGATAGCAAGGAAAAGGTGCTTTTTTCTGCAGACGGCTTCGGAAAATTCGGCGCACTTGATGCAGACGAGGAGTGGGCTTGCGAGGCGAGAAGATATTATATCGGAATCGTTGGAAAATACGGAGCACAGGTTCAGGCAAGTCGGAGGCCAAGCGGTCTTAGGAAGACAATGTCATAAATCAACTCCTTGGCCCACAGAACGACATGGCTA
>JAZUPD010000073.1:0-7247 GCA_045604985.1 Eubacteriales bacterium | reverse complement strand
CCTCAGAAAGTCCAAGAGTCATAAGCTTTATAAGCTGTTCTCCTGCTATTTTTCCTATCGCCGCCTCATGAATGAGGCTAGCGTCGGTGTTGTTTGCCATGATCTCGGGAATTGCACTGACACTTGCATTGTCCATTATAATGGCGTCGCATTCGGTATGACCCGCACATTTGTTGTTTCCGTTGATCTTCGATATAAATATTTGATGAGACGTGTCCTTTGCGACGCTTCTGGAAACGACATTCGTGCTTGAATCTTCGCCGTTGAGGTCAACGGTAAATTCTGTTCGTGCATATTGAGCGCCGTGAGTCATGAGTTTCTCATGAATTATGAGAGTAGAATCCTTTTCGAGTCTCGCATTTGTAATACGGTTGGTGGAGTCAATACCTTTTATTTGGACTGTCTCCATTTCCATGTAGCTACCTTCGGAAAGATTTATTATCGTTGTGGGATTCATGACGTTTTCACCGCCTGCTTCCTCTTTTCCGCCCTCTCCGTAATGTTTTTCGATATATTTGATCCTTGAATTTTTCCCAACGAAAAAACTGTGAATCCCGTCATGTGAGGACTTTTCAGTGCCGCAATTATGAATGCCGCAACCTGCAATGATAGTAACATCACAATTTTCACCAATATGAAAATCATTATAAACAAGGTCATCAAGACCTGTTTCACTTATAATTACGGGTATATGGACTTTTTCGCCCCTTGTACTGTCTTTGATAAAAATATCAATGCCTGATTTATCACTTTTTGTAACTATATCTATATTTTCAGTGATATTTCTCGATGCAAGAGCCCCGTTTGCGCGAATGTTGAAAGCACCCTCGGTGATTGCATTTATACCTACTATATTTTGAAGCAGATTTTTTTGAATAATATCCACCAAAAGCACCTCCTTAAACAGCTTTATCGGTAAGGACCTTGCAAGCACCCGAAGCTGTCATCATTTCGGGCAAAATTTCTTCCTTCGTACCCGTCTTTTCGAGCTTTCCGCCTGCAATAACGATGATCTTGTCTGCAATATTAAGAATTCTTTCCTGATGGGAAATTATAACGATCGAACCGTTTATATTGTCATGCATTTTTTCGAAAACATTGATAAGGTTATTAAAGCTCCAAAGGTCTATTCCTGCCTCAGGCTCGTCAAAAACGGAGATTTTTGTTGCCCTGGCAATTATCATAGCGATTTCAATTCTCTTCAGCTCGCCTCCCGAAAGGCTTGCATTGACCTCGCGGTTGATATAATCTCTTGCGCAAAGTCCAACTTCGGAAAGATAAGCACAAGCCTCTGCAACGCTTATTTCCTTACCTGCAGCAAGGGTTATCAAATCTTTAACTGTTAATCCCTTGAAGCGGACGGGCTGCTGAAAAGCAAAGCTGATGCCTTTTTTTGCACGATCCGTTATTGATAAATCGGTGATGTCCTCTCCATCGAGAATTATTCTGCCGCTAGTAGGAGTATAGATCCCCGCAATTATCTTTGCAAGGGTGGATTTTCCACCGCCGTTGGGTCCCGTTATTGCCACGAATCTTTCGTTTATCTTCAGACTAACGTCTTTAATTATCTCTTTCTCTTTACCGTTGTCGTCAACAACATAGGAAATATTTTTTAGTTCCAGCATTTTATATAAAAATCTCCTTTCTTTTGGGATCATCATATTGTATCATACGATTATATTATTTTCAAGTTGTTGTTATATATTCTTTGTGTGACTTAGTCACATTAGTGTGCTATTAAAAAATATAAAAAGTTTTTCTTGACATTAAGAGGTGCATATGGTATACTTTTTAAAAAAAGGATGGTGAAATAAAATAAAAACATCGCTTGTAATTCTTGCTGCGGGTATAGGTTCGCGCTTTGGTGGCGGCGTCAAGCAAATTACACCTGTAGGTCCTTGCGGTGAGATAATAATTGATTATTCTATAAAAGACGCACTTGATGCCGGATTTGACAAAGTCGTTTTCATTATTAGACGCGATATAGAAAAGGATTTTAAAGAAATTATCGGAAACCGCATTGAAAGGCTTTGTGAAGTAGAATATGTTTATCAGTCAACTGACGAACTTCCTTATTATCCCGAATGTTCAAGTGTTCGCAAAAAGCCTTGGGGAACGACTCATGCGCTTTGGAGCGCAAGAAACGCAGTAAAAGAGCCTTTTCTTGTTATAAATGCAGATGATTATTACGGCAAGGATGCTTACAAAACTGCTCATGATTTTCTCGTTTCCTGCGAAAATTCCGAAAAACCCTTGTTTGGCATGATAGGATTTGTTCTTTCAAATACCCTCAGTGATAACGGTGATGTTACGAGGGGGATTTGCCAAACTGATGAAAGCGGAATGTTAACAGGAGTGGTTGAAACCTATCAAATCAAAAAGACCGAGGCGGGTGTTGTCGGAATTTTAAACGGTAAGGAGACATATCTCGATCTTGACTCTCTTGTTTCAATGAATATGTGGTGCTTTACGCCCGAAATTTTTGAAAAATCTGAAGCGGCACTTTTGGATTTTCTTAAGTCGCTTTCTCCCGAGGATATCAAAAAAGAACACGTTTTGCCAACTCTTATAGGAGATCTTCTCTCTAAAAATGAAATCAATGTTAAGGTTATGTCATCAAAGGATTCGTGGGCAGGAGTTACTTATGCCGAGGATAAGCCATATGTTATGAGCTATTTCAAAAAACTCATAGAGGACGGCGTTTATCCCCCAAGGCTTTATTGATCATTTTTTGATGCAGTAAAGATTAAGATCCCAAGCGGGGTAATATCTGAATCTTCTGAGATACAGCTTGTAATTTTCAAGCTCACACACAAGTTTTGGAAGCGAGAAGATATCCTCGCTTCTATGATATAGGGAAACGAGAAGGTCGGGAGAATATTTCATTATGGTCTCTCTTGAGCCGTAAAGAGCTTCTTTTTCGGAGCCTTCAACATCGTATTTTATATAATCGACCTTTTTGCCGCAAAGTATCTCATCAAGGGATCTTGCTTCGATTTCAATGAGCTTTTTGCCGCTTAAATTAGCATTGTTTTCCAAAACATTTGAATTTCTGTTACCGCTGTCGTCAAAACAAAGCGTTTCGTTTTTGGTCCAGGCTGCACAGTTGTGGCAAACGATCTCGAACCTGCTTTCGCATTTGGCATAGTCGCTCAGTTTTCTGAAGTTTTTTCTGTCGGGTTCGAGTGCATATACCTTTTTCAGGTTTTTTGAATAATTTGCAAGCTCCCTTATGGTGTCTCCGTTGTATGCACCAAGATCTGCATATGAAGCGTAGTGTTGTGGGCAAAGAATGTTCTCATAAACCTCTTTCTTGGCACACACGCTTTGGTTCAGATATTGAAGTTTTCCGGTTAACTTTGCATTTATTACCGACTTGTATACTTCTTTTGATATTTCGTCCTCGAAAAGCGAGCAAACATCTTCAATTTCCGACATATGTGCCTTGTAAAATTCCATGTCAAAAAGAGTTTCCCCAAAGACGGGAACGTCCGGTACAAGCAGCTCGGTCTCCTTTGCTATCAGGTCGATTCTGTCGAGAACATCAGAAAGGGAAGTGGCAAAGGACAGAAGAACGACAAAATCGGAATATTTTTCCTTGATCTCGCTATATGTCATAACTGTTTTTCCGTGAAATGAGTGTCCCCTGACAAAGCCGTCGCTTGCAAAAAAGTCGCTGATCTCAATTCCTTTTTTCTTGCAAATATTCAGGATTTTGTCAGCCCCGTTTCCCATTCCGTACATAACGATTTTTTTGCCACAATCGGCGAGATATTGCCAGATATCACGATCGGTTGAAATAATATTACACATAATTTATCCTTTTATAAATTTCAGGAGGGTTAAAATGGATTGTCTGTTTTGTAAAATTATCAAAGGAGCGATCACTGCGACAAAGGTTTTTGAAAATGAATATGTTTACGCATTCAGAGATATAAATCCTCAAATGCCTGTGCATATTATCATTGTTCCAAAGGAACATATGGCATCTGCTAACGATATCAGTGTGGAAAACAGCCATTATGTTGCAAAAATATTTGAGGTTGTGCCACAGATAGCAAGTGCCGAAGGACTCACAAAAGGATATCGAGTTATCACAAATTGCGGTGATGATGCTTGTCAAAGCGTAAAGCACTTGCATTTCCATATCCTCGGCGGCGGGAAAATGGCAGATAAAATGGGATAAGTTTAAAAAACAGGGATTATTTTTTATTTAACGAATTCGGAGTAAATAGCTTTGAGAGCAGTTTCGAGTTCTTTTTCGTCAACTCCAATGATAACATTAAGCTCGCTGGAGCCTTGATCAATCATGCGAATATTAACATTTGCTGCAGAGACCGCACTTACGATTCGCGCAGCAGTACCCTTAGCCTTTACCATGCCGCGACCAACGACAGCGAGAAGGGCGATACCATTATCAATGCTTATCGTGTCGGGCTTGACAGCTCTTGTGAGAGAGTTGATGATCTTTTCCTGCTTTTCCTCGATTGCGGAGGTTTGGACGATAACACACATTGTATCAATGCCCGAGGGAAGGTGTTCAAAAGAAACCTCGTTATCCTCAAAGACCTCTAAAACCTTACGGCCGAAACCGACCTCGGAGTTCATCATATCTTTTTCGATGGTGATAGCAGTAAAACCTCGCTTGCCTGCAATGCCTGTGATGATTTTCTTTGCGTCATAGTCCTTTGAGCAGGGAACTATCATTGTTCCTCTATCCTCGGGAGCATTCGTGTTCTTGATATTTATCGGTATTCCTGCAATTCGTACGGGGAAGATGGCGTCCTCATGAAGAACAGTTGCGCCCATATATGAAAGTTCACGAAGCTCGCGATATGTAATTGTGTCGATAGAGCAAGCGGTATCAACAATTCTCGGGTCTGCCATCATAAATCCGGAAACGTCTGTCCAGTTTTCGTAAAGGTCTGCACCGACTGCGCGGGCAACGATAGAACCGGTTATATCTGAGCCACCTCTGGAGAATGTTTTGATAGTGCCATTGGGCATAACACCGTAAAAGCCGGGGATAACGGCGTGCTGGTGCTTTTTAAGCTCTTGGGAGAGAATGGCATTTGTTTTTTCATCGTCAAAAGTGCCGTTTTCCTTGAATAGAATAACGTTTTCAGCGTCTATGAAATCAAATCCGAGATATTTTGCGAGAATAAGACCGTTTAGGTACTCACCGCGACTTGCCGCAAAATCGCGTCCCGAGCTGTGAAGCATAGCGTTCTTCACATATGTAAGCTCACCGTCAATATTGAAATTAAGACCAAGGTCGGCGATTATCTCATTATATCTCTTGCAAATAAGAGCAAAATAGTCATCTATATTTTCTTTAGCCTTAATCATTTCATAGCACCGATAAAGCATATCGGTAACCTTTGTATCGTCCTTTGTTCTCTTTCCGGGAGCGGAAGGAACGACAAAACGACGGGCAGGATCCTCTTTAATGATTTTAGCTACCTGCTTAAAATGTTCTGCATCGGCGAGGGAGCTTCCGCCGAATTTTACAACCTTGAGCTGCATAAAAAATCTCCTTAATATAATGTTTACATTATTATATTAAATTTTTTCAGCTCTGTCAAGAGGGATTACCTTATGTTACAATAAAATATTGAGATTTTTGTTACAATCACCAAAAAAGCAACCTTTAACAAAAAAACATTGTCAATAATTGATAATTGAAAATTCACAATGTTTGTGATATACTTATGCCGAGAAAAAATGAGGAGAAAAATAAATGAAAAGATTTTCCAAAGGCGCACGCGTATGTTTTGTCGGAGATAGTCTCGTTGCTTCTAATGAGCCATTGTCGAGAATAATAGAGCATTATAATAAATATTTTAAGGATAGTGGCGTTAGATTTTTTAACTGCGGTGTTCCCGGCGGAACCTATCTCGGTGCCATAGACTTCTTTAAGGATGATGTGCTTTCGCACGATCCAACACATATCGTGGTCGCTTTTGGCGTTAACGATTCCGAACGCTGGCATTTGGAGAATAAAAGAGGAAGTGAACGCCTCTCGGCTCTTAAGTCCGCCTATGAAATATATAAAAAAAGTACCGTGGATTTTTGCGAGCTCATGCTTTCGCACGGTATAGAACTTACGATTTGCACACCTGCACCGTACGATGAATACTCACCGTATGACTCTGAACCTCTACGCGGCGGGTACTCGCTTATTCTCGGATATGCGGATTTTATCCGCTCGTATGCCTCCGAGCGCAGAATACCACTCTGCGATTATCACGCATATATGTCAGATGAAATAGAGACAAATGAACTACCGTTATACTCGCCCGACAGAATTCATCCCAACTCTCACGGGTATTACCTTATGGCAAAATGTTTCCTTGCGTATCAGGGGCTTACGATAGATAACGAAGCTCCTATTTCCGAATATTTTTTTGAATGGAATCAAGCGGTACAAAGGCTTCGTTCGGTATTCGCCGCAGAGCAAATGGTGGTTCATTGCTATAATATGCCCCTTGAAGAAAAGATGGCGATGATGGAAGAGAGAGTCCGTAATGAAGACTGGGGACAGGCGGTTATGGAGAAATATATAAGGGATTTTGTAAAAGAGAAGAGAAACCAGCCTCTGCTCTATAAATTGATAGATGAACTCTATGAAAGGGACATACTGTAAGTTTTAAAGCTCAAAGGTATTATATTTAAATAAAAGAGTCCGAATCCAAAGCCGATAGGCAAAGGGTTCGGATTTCTGCTTTTTGTTCAGAGTGGCGATATAGAAGTTCACATTCGCATGATAAACGAAAAATCAGCAGTGACGACACCCGATATTGGGAGCCGGCACTGCTGATGGTGCGAGTGGCGATACAGAACTTTTTGAAAAACCCAGTAATATCAACGGTTTTGGGCTTTCGGACAGCTTCTTTTCTTGCATAGCTTCATAAAAAATACCTTTCATTTTGGGCGACTGTTCAGACGGTCGCCTTTTTTCTATGCCCTTTTTCAAACTGTATCAAAAAGGGTGGAAAATCTGCTGTTTGTTCCTCTGTAACCTTCGTTCGGTGATGGGCGTGGGGGTTTTCTTATGCGGAAGATAACGGAGGGATACAGACGGCAAAAACACCGAAAAACAACACTTTCAAATTTCATAGGAAGGAGGTATCAGGTATGGCAGTTTTCCGCATAGAGAAGACCCGTGATTACACGGTCATGTCAAACCACCATTTGCGGAACACAGACCTTTCCCTGAAAGCGAAGGGCCTGCTCTCCCTTATGCT
>JAZUPD010000072.1:0-15521 GCA_045604985.1 Eubacteriales bacterium | reverse complement strand
GCTGTGATTCGATTGTGCTAAAAAAATATATGTCACACATAAGACACATAAAGCCGTTAATGGCTTGTATAAAGCCGTTTTCAGTTCACAAAGAGATAATTACTCTTACAACAAAACCCCGATACCACAATGGTTTCGGGGTTTTTACTTTTTAGCGTAGATGGATTTTGTGCTAAACTTTGTGCGGGATAGGGGCTTCTCTTTTATTAGTGCTTCCGAGTCACCAAGCAGTGTAACGGATATGCACGAAATCTTCTATGTATGCACCTCACTCACAGGCACGATATCTGTTCCTTGCACGGAATATTCTGGTTATTTAATAGAAAACACAAATGCAATAGTCGTAAAATACCACTACACGGATTGCGGACACTAATCTATAAATTCAAAAACTCTATGAGGAAAAATCATCTCATAGAGTTTTTTATTGCTTTTCTGTGAATCTTTTGACAAAACTCCAAAAAATCAAAAAGCAAAAGAGTGAGTTGGAAGAACTCGCCTAGTATGCGTTATTGGTTTATGAGGTTTTAGGCGATTACATTATCGCACCAGATAATGAAGATGGTTTTAGAGAGTATAACGAAAAAGCAAGTATCTTAATGAAGTACTGGAAAGAACATAAAAAATAAAGCATTAAAAAGAGTAGGCTTTCTACTCTTTTTTTGTATTACCACAAGGTCGAAACTTAATTTGCATTTCGACCTTGTGGTTTGTTTTAGAAATCAATTCCATCTGCAATTGATGAAAATAATGGTTGCAGGCATACCAACAATCTGGATATCGAACTTCAAACTTGTTTCAACAGCCGTTGAAGCATTATGAATTCTAAAACTGAATTGCCATCCACCATCCATATATAATTCTACAGTATTATTACTACCGGGTTTAAAACCCATACTTACAATTCTTGTAGGTAAAGTTGCCACAGGAACATTTATAGAAGGTCTTGTTCTTCTGCCACTTTGATTAAGTGTTCCACGGAGATTAAAGGTCAATATTTGAGAAGCGCGACTTCTGTCTACACTTACAACTTTGTAAAAATCAAACTCTCCTAACAGGTATTCAACCATTTTTGAAGGAACAGACGGGTCATATTCAACCCCTCGCATTACTTCATCTATAAAGGCATTTAAGAGAGGAATATAGACATCATTTTCTTTGGATGGCAAATCTCTCCAATTGCTTTTTCTTGCTTTCTCTTCTTCTAAATAGTTGAAAATCGGTGCAATATCTTCCCAATATTGGTCGGAACAAGGTAAACCATACCATCTGTCAGCAAAATCAAGATTCTTTCCCAATCTACTATGTTTAACTGCAAAATGATTATGTTTTAAACTTAACCCGATTTCCCATCTAATACCACTACGAACAATAAGTATATCTCTGACATCCCCTGCAACGCCTCTATCATCGGGCTGAATCAATAACTCAACCTCGTCCCCATCATCTTCAAGAATTAGTGGTTCAAGGTCAAATATAGCATCTACCGAGGCATTTGCACTTCTTTGAAGGTTGCTTTGGATGTCGGCAGAGACATTATTCCATGCTCTTTGTGCAGCGAAAAAACTGCTATTCTGCTCTATTGTTGCAGGTCTAATTTTTGATATTTCACTATGAAGAGTAATTAAAGTAATATACTCAAATGCTCTTCCTTGGTCATTAGATAACGATGGCATTACTCTACTCCCTCCAATACAGATTTAATTGCAACGGCAATTTCGTATGCCAGATTAACTGGAACGGCATTGCCAATCATTTTATAGCCAGTATCTACATCTGTGTAAATAAACTGGAAATCATCAGGGAAACCCTGAACTCGTGCCACTTCTCTAACGGTCATTCTGCGATATAAATGCTCTTTGCCTTCAACAAATCTGCAATCATTTTTATCGAACTTAACCATTTTCGGTGCTTGTGGATGCAACTGACATTGGCGACCAGAAGCCTGAACAGTATACGCCTGTTCATCCCAATCTTTAACACGGTTTCGACTCATAAAAATAGTAGAGTAAGAACCCGTGAAATATTCGTTATTGTTAATCGCTTCTGGGTTATGTTTGTTTTTCGGCAAGGCAGGAACTGCTGTTTCTTGCAAGTCCCAAATAATGTCTCTAAGAGTGATTTTCTTTTCATCATCTTCTGTGCTTCCTTTCGGAAATACAAAATTAACGTTAAGGTCTTTTCTAAAACCGATATAAAATACTCTTTTTCTCTCTTCTGCAACTCCGTAATCTTTGGCATTAACTAATGTAAGAGAAACATCATAGCCTGCTCCATCAAAATGATTTAAAATGTTCTGTACTGCTTCGGAATGTCTATTGGCGAGCATACCACTAACATTTTCAGCAAGAAAGAACTTCGGTTTAAAATCTTTTAAAATGCGAATATAGTCAAAGAAGAGCTGTCCACGGTCATCTTCAATTCCTCTAAGACTTCCTGCCTCAGACCAAGACTGACAAGGGGGACCACCAATAATGCCATCTACCTCTCCATCAATAAACGGTGCTATGTCGGTTTTTGTTATTTGTCTTACATCACCTTCAATTAAATGTGTTTTCGGATGATTGGCTTTAAATGTTGCCCAAATGGTTTTGTCAAACTCATTTGCGACAGGAATATCAAACCCCGCTTTTTCGAATCCCAAGTCGAGACCACCACAACCACTAAACAGGCTAATAACATTCATATATGTTTTCTCCCTTCTTTAATTAAGCATACCAAAATGCTTAAATGCTTCTATAATTGCTCGTTCTTTATCTTCTGGGCATATTACATCTTTGCTTTTACCATTGCCCTTATTGAAGTTTTCTCTTTTTTCCAAACCACATTTTTCTTTGATTTGCCCTATGTATTTTGAAGACACTTTAAAACCATAATGTTCTTGCACATATTCTTTTATTTCGTTATATGTTGCTGTGTTTCTTGGCTTTTTATGAAAGTCATCTATATCTAAATCAAAATCAATGTGTGGTTGATTTTTTACCGACGTTAACAAACATACCGTCTCCACGTGACCGGTTGCAGGGAACATATCAACGGGAGTAACATCTCCAATCGAATATCCCAACTTCTTGAAAATAACGCAATCTCGGGCGAGGGTATCTGGGTCGCAGGAGATATAGATTATTTTCGGTACGTCAAGATTTGCCAGATAATTTATCAGTTCAGATGTACTTCCTTTTCTGGGCGGATCAATGATAACTGCATCGGGTTTAAGAGTGCCGCATGCCTTTTCGGCGTTTTTAAGCAGTTTTTCGGCAGATGAAGCATCGCCGCAGTAGAATTCTGCATTCTTGATTCCGTTTATCTTTGCGTTTTCTTTTGCACATTCCACAGCCTTGGGGACGATCTCGATTCCGATAATTTCTCCAACCTTATCTGCAATCGAAAGACCGATTGTGCCAATTCCACAGTAGAGGTCAAGAACCGTTTCATTACCCTTAAATTCACCGAGGGAAAACGCAGTTTCGTAAAGCAGCTCGGCGGTATCGTGGTTCACTTGATAAAAAGAATCGGGGGAGATATTGAATTTCTTTCCGCAAAGCACGTCTGTAATATAAGATTTGCCAAAAAGGGTAATATATTTTTCACCAAGCACAACATTTGTTCTTTTTTTGTTGATATTCAACATAATGCTCTTAACAGATGGAAATCTCTTGCAGAGAGCTATGCAAAATTCATCCGAGAATGGCATAAAATCGCCGTTTATAACTATGCAAACCATTATCTCATCGGTATTCTTGCCGTAGCGTAGATAAAGATGGCGCAGAAGTCCTATGCCATTTTCTTCGTCATAAACGCTTATGGACTTTTGGGTTGCAAAATCACAAAAAAAGGTAAGAATTTCACCAAAAAGCTTTGGCTGAAGAGCGCAGTTGAAGGTGGGGATTATCTTGTGAGTTTTTTGGGCATAAAATCCCGCAGTAACGCAGTTTTTGCTCATTCCGATAGGGTATTGCGCCTTGTTTCGATAGCCACTCCTTTCGGGTAGATGAAGCACGTCGTTTACCTTTACATCCGAAAGCGAGACTTTTATAAAGGAATGCTTTACATAATTCTTTTTCAGCTCCAGCTCATGCTCTCTTTTTATATGGCGGTAAACACAGCCCCCGCAGGAGAGGGGGGCATCACAAAAGGCGTTTTCTCTGTAAGGCGAAGGCTTGATAATTTCTTCGAGTCTGCCGACGCAATAGCTTTTGTTGACCTTAATTAGCTTTGCTCGCACAAGTTCACCAGTCACCGCACCGTTAATAAAAATGACAATTCCAAGATCCTCAAGCTTGCCGACACCGCTTCCAAGGTTATTTATCTCATTTATTAGGACTGTAACGATATCGTTCTTTTTAAGATTGTGATTTTTCATTATATGACCTTTATTTCATTTGAATTAAATATTTCGATTTGGATATTGTTGTCTGCATTTTTTACAAGCTTTGATAAAAATTGGCAAACGGGTGCTTCGGTAAAATAATGTCCCGCTTCAATGAGATTTATCCCAATCTCGGGAGCATCGACCATTATATTGTAGCTTATTCTTCCGCTCAGATATGTGTCCGCACCGCTCATAATTGCTGAGTTTACGAAATCTTTGCCGTCCCCGCCAAGAAGCGCAACTTTTTGCACTCTTTTTCCGCAAGATGAAAAAAGAACAAACGGTACTCCCAGTACATTTTTCAGTTTTTCACAGAAGACCTCGATCTCCATAGGCGCATCAAGCGTACCTATTCTGCCCATTTCTTCTCCGCAGGGTCCAAAGGGGCGGGCGTTTATCAGCCCGATTTTTTTGCAGAGGACATCATTTACGCCACCTGCAAGCGCATCGAGCCTTGTATGAAAAGACATTGCGGAAATATCTTTTTTAATGAGAGCAATTGCCTTTTTAGCACTTGCAACCGATGGGTTGACCGCTCCGATATTCTTGAATATCATCGGGTGGTGGGAAATTATAACATCAAAACCCTCGTTTACGGCTTTTTCTACCACCTTTTCGGTGATATCAAGGGCGATGAGCACCTTTTTGACCTCTTTTTCGGTGTCACCGGAACACATAAGCCCGTCATTGTCCCAATCACATGAGAGGGAAGCGGGAATAGCGTCGTTTAGAAAATTATATAGCTCAATGGTTTTCATCTTTATTTTACCTCATATGTTAAAAGCTTTTCAACATCTTTCAAAATCTTTTGCTCGCGATCCGAGTCCTTGCAGGCGCAGGATAGTCCGTTTATGCGGATTTTTAAGCCTTTTATCGTTCTGTTGAGCAGCTTTTCAAAAATCGGACAATCACTGTTATTTTCTATATTGTATTTTCCGAGAAGAGCTTCTGCATCACTTATCTCTTCGCATTTTCCCGTATATGAACAGCAGAGGGTAACATATAGTTTTTCACTTTGTTCGGAAAGTGTCTCTTCAATTATTGAAAAGCCGTTTTTTGCAAGATACTTGCGAAGATCTTCGGCGGCAGTCATGGGCTGGAGAATAAAGCGTTTGTCCTTGTTTTTCACCCATGGTGAGGACTCGATAATATGAGCGATAAGTTCACCACCCATTCCAAATATGGCAATGTCATCGGGTGAAAAGCACTCAAGTCCGCAAAGCCCGTTTGTGCGAATGACCGTTATTTTTTCGGCAAGGCCACATTCCGCAACATTGTTTCTCGCTCTCTCGGTTGGTCCTTCATTTATATCTGATGCAATTGCACGTTTGGAAAATCCATTTTGGACGGCGTATATCGGAAGATAGGCATGGTCTGTGCCGATATCGGCAAGAGTTTTATCTTTTCTTAAATATTTCAGAGCAGTACGAAGTCTGCTGTCAAGCTTATGCATTGTGTTTAAAACTCCTTAAAGCAATACCCCGCAGAGTGCGGGGCAGTGCATTTTAATTATTTGGATTCAAGATACTTATTGATCTTAGAAACGAGTTCATCGGCATTTGTGCCGTGTACCATGCAAGCGTCCTCAATGCTCTCGCCTCTTGAAGCGGGACAACCAAGGCAGTGCATACCGATCTCAAAGAAAAATTGAGCAGTATCGGGAAATGCATCGAGAATATCTCCGATAATAGATTGCTTTGTAACAGTCATGGAAGTGACCTCCTTATAAAACAAAATGGATGAGAACCGCTATTCTCACCCATTATTATAACACAATTCCGAGATTAAGTCAACTTATTTTAAAGAAAATTCTCATTTTCAAAAAGTACCGTTATAAATGAGAAAACACAGCTTTTGAGCCGAAGCCCCTTGTAACACTAAATGCCACCGAAATGAATATTATAGATAACCCAAAATAGAAGATCCTATTTCAAAAAATTTTTAGGGATCTAGTGTGAGAGGAAGAAAGAATCGTTACTAACAAAGTTGGTCCTTAAGCGAAAAACCTTATTTGACACGTGACAAATAAGGTTTTTCTTGGCCCGCCCAGGGGGATTTGAACCCTCGACCCACAGAATCGGAATCTGGTACTCTATCCGGGCTGAGCTATGGGCGGATAGATACATTTTACCACAAAATAATATTTTTGTAAAGTCCTTTTTCGGAATAAATACATTAAATTACGATAATAATAGATAATGGGAAAACAAAAAAGAAAAAAGAAAAAATATTAAAAAAATTTCCAAAAAGCCCTTGACAAATCTGTTTAAATCTGTTATAATATCAACCGTTGCGATGGGGCATCGCCAAGCGGTAAGGCAACGGACTCTGACTCCGTCATTACCTAGGTTCGAATCCTAGTGCCCCAGCCAAGAAATCCAACTCGTATGAGTTGGATTTTTTTATTTGTATCCGTATTGACCGTGGGCGGTAGACGTATTTTTAGATCAAAACCATTCTTATTTTAATGAGCTGATTCACTTATATGGTGAATCAGCTCATTTTGGATTCTTATTTTATCATATTTTGTGTGTTTCCTACCTTTATCGGAGAGGGTGATGGGATATTTTCTGCAAGGACTTTTATCTCATCATCAAATTTTTCTCCCGAATCATTTGGCTTTGCAAAAACTATGATTACAACAGCGAGTGCAGCAAGCCCTAGAATTATTATGACTGAGAGGATTTTTTCGGAAATTTTTACGCCCTCATAAAGATTGAATTTTTTGTACGTCATTTTTTCTCCTTATTTTCTTACAAGATATTTTCTCATATCAATGGCGCAGGCAATGAGAATTATAAGACCCTTGATGATATATTGCATATTTGAATCTATCGAGAGGAAAGTAAGCCCAACGAATATGAGACGGAGAAGCACAACACCCATTATAACTCCGCGGATCTTTCCGATTCCGCCAACGAATGAAACTCCTCCGATAACGCAGGCGGCGATAGCGTCAAGCTCATAGTTCATGCCCGTAGCTGCGGAGTTTGAGCTGATTCTTGCAGCTTCAATAAATCCCGTAACGCCGTACATGACACCCGCAAGAGTGAAAACAAGAATGATAATTCTTTTTACATTTACTCCCGAAACATTTGCCGCATCAGGATTTGAACCGACTGCAAACATATTTTTACCAAAGGCTGTTTTGTTCCATATAAACCACATAAGTGCAGTTATTCCGATCGAATACCATACATAATTTGGGATAGGCGTTCCGCCGAGAGAAAGTATACTGCCCTTGATAAAATTGGTATATTCGGGAGCGAGTCCCGAAATTGACTGACCGTTGTTATTGCCCGTCATGAGAAACATGAGAAGTCCGCCGTAAACGATAAGTTGGGTAGAAAGAGTTACGATAAACGGATGAAGATTGAAATGTGCCGTGCAAAATCCGTTTACAAGACCAACAAGTGCGCCGATTGCAAGAGCGATCAGGATAACTGCCGGGATAGGCAGAGTGTCAAGCTCGGGAAACATCTTATTGGGATATCCGGACGTCTGGAGAAGGGAAGCAGAAACGCAGGCTACAGCACCAACGATTCTTCCTGCCGAGAGGTCTGTTCCGGTAAGAATGATCGCACCCGCAATTCCAAGTGCAATGGGAAGATTAGCGGCAGAGAGAGAAATGATATTGACGATGCTTCTTCCCGAAAGGAAGCCGGGGTTGAGTATTTGAATGATTATGACCGCCGCGATCAGGAAAATATAAAGCGAGTTGTTTAAAAGAAACTCACGAATATAGACCTTTTTTTCACTTCTGTCCATACTCTTTAGTCTTTTGATGATTTCCATATATTAACCGTGCCTTTCTTTTCCGATTTAAGCATTTTTTGCGGCAAGAGTCATGATTTCTTCCTGTGTGGTGTTTTTTGCATCAACTTCCCCCACCATAAGCCCACCGCTCATAACGCATATCCTATCGCATACGCCAAGAAGTTCGGGAAGCTCACCCGAGACCATAATAACTGCCTTACCTTTTTCCGCAAGAGAGATGATCAGCTGATATATTTCGTATTTTGCTCCCACGTCAATTCCCCTTGTTGGTTCGTCAAGAAGTAAAATCTCAGGCTCTGTCAGAAGCCATCTGCCAAGTATCACCTTTTGCTGATTTCCACCCGAAAGCGTTCTTATCTGCGTTCCTTTTGAGGCGGTCTTTATCCTGAGGGATTCAATCATTCTGTCGGTATCCTTTTTTCTTTCGCTGTTTTTCAGATAAATACCGCCTGCCATATATTTTTTCAAATTTGAGATGGTCGTATTTTCGAGAATGTCAAGTATTCCGAAAATGCCGTTTTTTCTTCTTTCTTCTGTAATGAGTGCAAAGCCGTTTTTTATTGCCTCTCTGGAATTTTTGTTATATATTTCCTTATTCTTTAAAAATATTCTTCCCGCTTCTTTTGTGGCTATACCGAAAAGACATTCAAGCACCTCGGTTCTGCCCGAACCGCCAAGTCCCGCAATTCCAAGTATTTCACCGCTTCTGAGAGAAAAGCTGACATTTTTTATGTGGGAGTATTTTGCTCCCAGTTCTTCAACCTTTAAAATATTTTCTCCGGGTTTATTTGTTTTTTCCGGAAAACGGTTTGTCAACTCTCTGCCAACCATCAGTTTTATGATCTTGTCCATTGACATTTGTTTGGCGGGAGACGTTTCAACGTGTGTTCCGTCTCGCATAACGGTGATGTCATCTGAAATGCGTAGAATTTCTTCCATTTTATGTGAAATATATATTATTCCGCAGCCTCGATTGCGTAGTGTGTCAATAATTCTGAAAAGATGCTCCACCTCCTGCTCTGTAAGAGAGGAGGTCGGCTCATCAAGAACTACAATTTTTGCGTTATATGAAACGGCCTTTGCGATCTCTGCCATCTGACGCTTTGCAACGGGCAAGGTGCTCATTATCTGAGTGGGATCAATATCTATGCCAAGTTCATCAAATATTTTTTTCGTTTCTCTGTACATTGTGCGTTCAGAGGTGATAAATCCAAGCTTTTTTGGGTATCTACCAAGCCAGATATTGTCCATAACATTTCTTTTAAGGGCTTGATTAAGTTCCTGATGAACCATTGCGACTCCATGCTGGAGAGCATCTCTTGCATTTTTAAATTCAACTTCCTTGCCCTCCAGAATAATACTTCCCGAATCCTTTGAATAAATTCCGAAAAGGCATTTCATAAGAGTGGATTTTCCTGCGCCGTTTTCTCCCATCAGAGCATGGACAGTGCCTCGTCTGACGGTAAGTGAAACGCCTTCGAGAGCCTTGACACCCGGAAATTCTTTGCTTATATTGTTCATCTGAAGCAAAATGCTTTCATTTTCGCGCGGCATTTCACATCACCTTTCTTTAGCCAAGATATTTTGAATAGGAAATTCTTATTTTATTAACATCGGGATCAATATTGTAGTCATCCATGTCCTCAAGCAAGGACGTTTTGTCGATGATGATATTTTCTGCAAGTTCTTCAATGAGTTCTGCCATTTCCGTTGCATCCTGCTTTATAGTTCCGCTCATCTTTCCGTTTTTAATGAGGTTTTTTGCTGCATCGGTGGCGTCAACCCCGAAAACGGGAATTGTTTTCGTATTGCTCCCAAGATTATATCCCGCACCGCCGAGAGCGGATATTGCTCCCTCCGCCATTCCATCGTTGTTGCAAATGACAAGTTCTATCATGTTGCCTCTTTCTTCGCTATAAGAGGTAAGCACTGTTACCATATATTCATTGGCGGCGGCAGCGGACCATTGCCCGTTTTTGTCAACTAGATATTTATTGGGATTACTCTCGTCATAGAAATAAAGCGGGGGCTTTCCTGCGGCTGTCAGTATCTTGTTTGCTTCCTCTACGCTGTACTGGGTACGGTATATTGCCTCGTTATTGCCTTCCTCTCCTTTAAAAAGGATATAGGAAATTTTTCCATCTCCGTTAAGATCTATCTTATCATAGTTTTCCATAATATATTCGCCTATCATCTGTCCCTGAAGGATTCCTGCTTCCTCAGCTCTTGTTCCTATGAAAGCGCATTTATCATATGAGGAAATCACGGAATTTGAGACTTCACGGTTAAAGAATACGACGGGGATGTCAGCGGACTTTGCAAGATTTACTATGCCCATTGCCGCATCATCCGATCCCGTATTCACAATATTTACTATAATAAGTCTTGCTCCCTTTGTGATGGCAGTCTGAATCTGCTCTGTCTGAGTTGTCTGGCTTCCGCCGCCGTCGTAATCCTGAAAGGATATACCTGCATCCGTCAGCTCGCGGCCAAGGGCACTTCTGACGCTTGAGATATATGTGTCGCTATAGGTATAATAAAAAACGTGCACATCTGCGGTACTGTTCGCCCTGTCACGAGAACAGGAAGCTAATGATGAAAGATAAATCGCAAGAATTAAAATTACCAAAAATGTTTTTTTCATGGATGATCCTTTCTCTCTTAAAAGAGACACCGAGATATGTCGGTGCGTTTTATTTGACGTTTATATTATTGCATTTTTTTTTTACGAATAATCAGTAAAGCCAAAAATAAAATTTGGTAATAACCTGTCGGCTATTATTTGCATATGATGAAAATAACAAAAGGAGGGTTTTTATGGCAACAAAAATTTATATTGACCAGGGACATAATCCACAAAATCCAAATGCAGGCGCAGAGGGAAACGGCTACCGTGAGCAGGACATAACATTTGAAATAGGCAGAAGACTTGCCGCCATTCTTAATGCAAACGGATTTGAAACAAGGCTTTCAAGACCCACAGCCCAGACGCAGCTGGGAACATCTGTTTCAACGTCTCTTTCCGAAAGAGTTAATGGGGCAAATTCTTGGGGAGCGGATTATTTTGTGAGCTTACATACAAATGCTTCGGTAAATCCGCAGGCAAGCGGCACAGAGGTGCTTGTTTACAGTCGCTCGTCACCCGCATATGAACTTGCAAGAAGCGTTCTTGAGCAGCTTCGGCTATCAACGGGTCTCAGAAGCAGAGGTGTGGTCACAAGACCCGGACTCTATGTTCTTAGGAGGACTGCAATGCCAGCAATTCTCGTTGAAATGGGCTTTATAACAAATCCCGAGGATGCTTCTCTCATGGTAAATTCTCCCGAGCTTTTTGCACAGGGAATAGCAGATGGAATAATTGATTATGTCAGAAGAAGCGTTCCTTCATTTTCACCCGTACCACAGGAAGAAGTGATAACGGAGGACTTGGAAAACAATTCGGGAGATGCAAAGGATGAGGCAGATATCCCTTATGAAGCAGAGATGGATTTTGAAGACTTTATGAGAGAGAACAGCGGGAAGGGAAGCGTGCGCTTGCAGGCGTTCAGAGGTGAGCAGGCTTTTCCCGTTCAGGGGGTTTCTGCTCGAATAAGCCGAAGGATAGGCGATGTTGATTATATATTCTTTGAAGGGGATACGGATTACAGCGGAATTATTGACGGCATTGAACTTCCCGCACCGCCCATCGAAAATTCTACCGAATACGGAAGACCGAACAAAACGGCGGTCTATCTTTTGGTCGCAAAAAAGAATGGATTTGACACCATCGAGCGGCAGATAGAGCTATATGACGGAATAAAGACCATCCAGCCCCTAAAAATGACACAAAGATCTGGAGGTATTTATGGCACTTCCGATAATTCCTGATTTTATAACGGTGCATCTGGGTGAGCCGAGCGACGACACAGCACCGAATATCAGAGTTCCATTCATTGATTATATAAAGAACACTGCTTCTTCGGAAATATATCCCACTTGGCCCGAAACTGCTCTCCGTGCAAATATTTATGCCCAGATATCCTTTGCGCTCAACAGAGTTTTTACAGAATATTACAGAAGCCGAGGATATGATTTTGACATAACAAATTCAACTCGCTTTGATCAATCATTTGTTCGAGGCAGAGACATTTTTGATAATATCAGTCTTATAGTTGACGATATTTTCAATGATTATATCGTTCGAGGTGGTCAGGTACAGCCACTTTTTGCCCAATATTGCGATGGGATCGAGGTGCAATGCCAAGGGCTTTCCCAATGGGGAACGGTTAGTCTTGCAAACGAGGGGCTTACTCCCTATGAGATCCTTCAGCGATACTATGGTGATGACATAAATCTTGTTTTCAATGCTCCCACAACGAGAGCTTTGCCCTCATATCCGGGTGTGCCGCTCAGACTTGGGGCATCAAGTGAGGATGTGCGGACTATTCAGAGACAGCTTAACAGGATCGGTGTGAATTATCCTGCCGTAACTCCGAGGCTCAATGCAGACGGAATTTTTAATACCGCCACAGAGGAAGCTGTAATAAACTTTCAGAGAATTTTTAATCTCACCCCCGACGGAATTGTGGGGAAAGCCACATGGTATAAGATAAAATCCATATTCAATGCGGTAAAGGGGCTTGCGGAGCTTCAGAGCGAGGGGCTTACCATTGAGGATATAGACAGGATATATCAAACCGAGCTTTCCCTTGGCGACGAAGGACCGCAGGTAAGGGCGCTTCAATATTATCTTGCCGTTATCGGATATTTCGATGATGAGATCCCCCAGGTGCGCCTTACGGGGATTTTTGATGCGGCAACAGAGGAAGCAGTAAGGGCATTTCAATCTCAGCAGGGGCTTACCACGGACGGAATAGTTGGCAGAAACACATGGAATGCAATAACAGAGAGTTATCTCCGAATAATAACCTCACTTCCGCCGGAATATTCAAATATTGCCGCTGAGATATACCCCGGCAGAGTGCTTTCAAACGGAATTTCTGGTGAGGATGTGAGAAGGCTTCAGACATTTATAAATCTTGCTTCAGAGAATTATTCTTATATTCCTCGCCTTACGGTTGACGGCATTTACGGAAATGCCACGGAGAATGCCGTGCGGATAATTCAGGAAAGAAATTCCATTCCCGTAAGCGGAATTGTCGGCCCTGTCACATGGTATGCCATAATCCGACTTGCACAGCTGGAATGATTTAAAAAGTCTATAAATAATGAGTTATAGGAATGTGAAGATGAAAAAAGCCTCTCCGCAGGGAGGCTTTTTTCGTTTTCACGTTCCACTAAATTCTGCTAATAAATTAAGTTACACAAATGTGTAAAAAAATTTATAAAAACTATTGACAAAATCAATACTTCGTGATATGATGTATTACACGAGAGGAGGTATGAAATGGATAATCAACTTAAGAGAGGGCTTCTCGATGTATGCGTTCTTGCGGCAATCAAGGATGAAGAATCATACGGCTACAAAATAATCAAGGATATGAAGCCGTATATCGAAATGTCTGAATCGACTCTTTATACCATTCTTAAACGCCTTGAAAATGCCGAAATGCTTACCGTCAGAAGTGCAGAGCACGGCGGCAGACTGCGGAAATACTATAAAATTACCGCTGCAGGTCTTGGACGCATTGAAGATTTTAAGGTGGAATGGAAGGAAATAATGTCTATTTACAGCTTTGTTACGAAGGAGGATGTTTTTAATGAAGAGAAGTGAGTTTCTTGAAAGACTGAAAAATGGACTTTCGGGGCTATCTGAGGGGGAGATCGCAGAGCATCTTTCCTTTTACGGTGAAATGATTGATGACAGAATCGAAGAGGGGCTTTCCGAGGAGGAGGCGATAGAGAGCGTTGGAAACGCAGAAAATATTGCGTTTCAGATAATGCAGGATCATGGATCGGTAGAGGCGAAAAAATCAAAACCGAGTAGAAAATTAACAGCTTGGGAAATAGTCCTTTTGGTGCTTGGCTCGCCCATATGGGTATCGCTGCTCATAGCGTTTTTCGTTGTGATTTTTGCGGTTTATGTAGTTCTCTGGTCTTCAATAGTTTCATTTTGGGCGATTGCCGTCTCATTTATCGGCGTAGCTCTCGGAAGCTTTGTGACCTTTGGCGTTTTTCTCACGTTCGGAAGTGTTTGGCAGGGAATTGCAATGCTCGGTGTTGGATTTTTTTCTGCAGGGCTTTCCATATTTGGGATCATCGCCTGTACGGGTGCAACGAAGGGAAGTGCATATCTGACAAAGAAAAGTATGTTGCTGATAATATCGCCATTTAAGAGAAAGGAGAATTGATGATGAAGGGATCTATAACTATTTTGCTCATTATCGCATCCGTACTTGTAGTATTGGGACTTGCGGTTTTTGGCGTCTCATTTGCAAAAAGCGGTTTTGATTTTAAAGGTCTTAGTTTTCAAAAATATGTAACCAATACATATGATATTCAGGAGGATTTTGAAAAAATATCTATAAAAACCATATTTAGTGATATTGTTTTGCTGCCTTCCGAAACAGAGGATTGTAAGGTCGTTTTTCATGAGAACGAAAAGGTACTTCACTCGGCAAAGGTCAGGGAAGGAGAGCTGATAATCGAAAGTAAAGACGAGCGAGAGTGGTATGATCACATCTCATTTTTCAACTTTGAAAATGAAACGATAAAGCTTTATCTTCCGAAGAAAATTTATGAGTCGGTCAATATAGAAACGAGAACCGGTGGTATTAAAATACCGAGGGATTTTACCTTTGATAGCATAAATATCACGGGAAGCACGGGTGAAGTTGAATGTATGTCTTCAAGCACGGCTATGACGGAAATTAAGCTCACCACCGGTGACATAGAGATAGATAATGCTTCCTTTGGCGACTTGAGGCTAACCGTTTCAACGGGCGATATTGAGGCTGAGAGCATAGAATGTTCCGGAGACGTTTATATTAAGGTAAGCACCGGTGAAGCAGAGCTTAACGGCATAAATTGCAAGAGATTTATAAGCGAGGGAACTACGGGAGATATTGAGCTTGCAGGCGTTGTCGCCTCAGAAAAATTTGATATCAAAAGAAGCACGGGAGATGTCAGATTTAAGAATTGCGATGCATCGGAGATATATGTTAAGGTTGGAACGGGCGATGTTACGGGCAGCCTGCTTTCCGAGAAGATATTTATAACCGAATCGTCAACAGGTAGCATAAGAGTACCAAATTCCGTTTCGGGCGGAAGATGTGAGATAAAGACTTCAACGGGAGATATAATGATACAAATTTCCGATAAATAAAATCAAAGGTCTGATTTGCCAAGTGGCAAATCGAACCTTATTTTGCATTTTGGTGGTTGTTCGTACGATAAATTTCTATTTTATTATCTAAAACATAACAAAAAAGCA
>JAZUPD010000071.1:0-22483 GCA_045604985.1 Eubacteriales bacterium | reverse complement strand
ATTTTTCCATATCTTTCTTTTTTATACACAGAATTTATTTTTTTCCCTATATTGTTGTTTGACAACGTGTTTCTCTGATGTTATAATTTAATTGATTTCTAAATTATTTTTTCATTTTTTTAGAAATGATAGCCATTTTATACAAAATCAGAAAGGAGAATATACATATGAAGAAAAAAACAAGACCAAACAACTCCCAGAGAAAATATTCCATGTTTCTTCTAAAGCTGGGACTTGCTCCCATTTCCCTTTTTCTATTGATACTCTCCGCAAAATTCTGCGAGGATGCCATGACCGACCCCGCAACAGCCCTCATTACATATCCCGACATTTTTTCGGTCGTACTCGGATCGGCTCTTTTGCTCATATTTGGTGTAATAGCTCTCGGCATTTGTGAAAAATAATATGTTCTAAAATCCCTTGTCTTCACATATATTTAAGCGAAAGACTACAGAAAAAGGGAGGAAAAGTATGTCAGAGCATTCAATTTACAGGGATATTGCCATAAGAACGGGCGGCGACATATATATTGGAGTCGTTGGACCTGTAAGAACAGGAAAATCTACCTTTATCAATCGTTTTATGGATTCGGCGGTGCTACCAAATATCGAAAATGAATTTGACCGTTCGAGAGCAAGAGACGAAATGCCCCAAAGTGCAAGCGGAAAGACCGTCATGACAACCGAGCCTAAATTTGTCCCCGACGAGGCAGTCTCAATCAAATTTGAGGACGGTGCGCTGTTAAAAGTCAAGATGATCGACTGCGTTGGTTATATCGTTCCCGATGCAATAGGTCATATTGAGGATGGGAAACCGAGAATGATCAGAACACCATGGTCGGATGAGCCTATTCCATTTACACAAGCCGCCGAGATCGGCACGGAAAAGGTAATAAAAGAACATTCCACCATCGGAATGGTCGTTACCACAGACGGCACTATAGGTGAAATACCGAGAGAAAGCTATATCGAGGCAGAAGAACGGGTTATAAAAGAGCTTCGAGAGCTTGGAAAGCCTTTTGCGGTTATTCTTAATTCCGCAGAGCCTGAAACTCAAAGGGCTGTTGAACTTGCAATGGAGCTTGAAGAAAAATATAAAGTTCCCGTTGCTCTTGTAAGCTGTCTTGACCTTGACGATAATGATATCAAGCATATTCTTGAGCTTGTGCTTCACGAATTTCCAATTTCTAAAATACATGTTTCCCTTCCGGGATGGCTTTTTGCCCTTCCTTGTGACGACAAAGTAAGAGCATCCATATGCGAGGCAGTATCGAATGCCGCATCGAAAGTACACAAGATCGGAGATACCGCCTCAGCTTTTTCTGCTCTTGAAGAATGTGAATATGTTGAGCATGTGACAGATTGCACTCTCGATTACGGAAGCGGAAATGCAGAAATCTTCGTTAAGCTTCCCGAAAGCCTTTATTATTCTGTACTCGGCACTCTCACAGGATTTGAGATCGAGGATGAAAATTCGCTTATCTCTCTTATGCGTGAGCTTTCCGAGGTTAAAACCAAATATGATAAGATATCCGAGGCCCTGGAATCGGTTCAGTCCAAAGGGTACGGCATCGTTATGCCCAGCGTTGACGAAATGAAGCTCGAGGAGCCTGAGATCGTAAAGCAAGCAGGCTCATACGGCGTAAGGCTTCGTGCGGCTGCACAGTCCATTCATATGATAAGAGCTAATATTGAAACGGAAATAAGCCCCATCGTCGGCACAGAGGCACAATCCGAGGAGCTTATAAAATATATGCTTCATGAATTTGAGGAAGACCCAAGATCAATATGGCAGTCGAATATGTTTGGCAAGAGCCTTTACGAACTGATGAACGAGGGGCTTCACACAAAGCTCGAGCATATGCCGGAGGATGCAAGAATGAAGCTTTCGGGAACTCTCGAGCGAATCATAAACGAAGGAAGCGGCGGTCTTATTTGTATTATTCTTTGATTTTTAAAAAAACATCCTTTTATTTTGATTTAGCAAAATTGTGCGGATATTCAGTTGCACTAAGAAAAAGGCAGATTTGTCCATGGGACAAATCTGCCTTCTTTTTTACAGATACTAAAGATAAATCCGAACCCTACCATCGCATAATAAGGTTCGGATCTTCGATGACGACACCAAATATTTGGGTGCCGACACTGTCGGTTGGTGCCGGTGGCGGGGGTCGAACCCGCACCCTGTCGCCAGGACCGGATTTTGAGTCCGGCACGTCTGCCAATTCCATCACACCGGCGTAGATTAGATTATAACACTTTTTTCATCCAAAGTCAATAGGTAAGAACAAAATATCCTTGAAATTCATATTTATATATACAGATAACCTTTACAAAGGGAGGAAAACCATTTGAATAAATTTTTTTCGGGAAGGCTTATGGTCAGAGTTACTTTAAACGGTTGCGGACTCCCACTTGATGAATCACGAGTATATATAAATGGTGAAATCACGCCCATTCTCCCGCAAAAAAACGGATTTACAGAAGAAATTAAGATCTTCACATCCTCAGAAAAAGGCTGTAAGCATACTGTTGATATCCGTGCGGAGTGTGATGGTTATATTCCTCTGCTCTGCAAAAATGTTCCGATAAGAAGCGGTTATCTTACAGTTTGGAATATGCCTTTAATAAAAGTCAAAAATCTTGAAAAAAACAGGAAATAGCATGATAAATCTAAATAATCGTCTGTAATCTCCTGTGAGTGTTTTTCTTTGACTTTCTTTGACTTTGACTTTTATTGACTTTCAGGTTATACTATAAACACAAAAGTCAAATAAAGTCAAAAAGGCATGGTGTTTATAAATGTTAGCAGATAGCATTGCAAAGCTTATCGAGGAAATGCTTGACGAGGGAGGCGGCTCTCTTGAACTTAAAAGAAACGAAATGGCAACACGGCTTGGATGCGTTCCCAGCCAGATAAGCTATGTTATAACCTCACGCTTCACGCCCGAGCGCGGTTATATCATCGAAAGCCGCAAGGGCGGCGGTGGTTTCATACGCATCGTTCGCAAACAGATGCACGGCAGTGAGTACCTTATGCACTTTTTCTATGCGATAGGCGATGATATCGGAGAAAAAGAAGCCGTTGCTTATCTTCAGAATCTACTTGGCAACTCTCTTATCAGTGAACGAGAATATTCCATGATCTGTGCATCGCTTTCAAATGCTGCGCTATCGGAAATCCCGATTCAAGTGAGAGGAAGAATAAGAGCCGATATATTCAGGCATATAATCTTATCAATGATGGATTAAATACAATTAAGGAAAGGATGATATAATAAATGTTGTGCGAAAAATGCAAAAAGAATAATGCTTCATTCTTTTTTGAGGAAAACATTAACGGAAAGAAGCGCAGTTTTGCGCTTTGCAACGATTGTGCTGAAGAAATGAAAAAAAGCGGCGAGCTTCAAATGGGAGCTTCCCTCTTCGACTCTACATTTATCCCCTCCTCTTTTCATAATGACATATTCGGGGGTCTGTTCTCACACGCCGAAATGCTTCCAAAAAGCACGGGCGGAAAAAGCTGTCCTGGATGCGGATATACCTTTGCGGAAATTCGCCGAGTCGGCAAGGCGGGGTGCAGTCAGTGCTATACCACCTTTGGTTCCGAACTTGCTCCGAGCATAAGAAGTATTCACGGAAATGCAAAGCACATTGGAAGAGCCCCCGCAAAAGCAAAAGCTAGAAACAAGAAGGAAAATGAGCTGAAAACACTTAAAAATGAGCTTAAAGCAGCCATTTCAAGCGAAAACTTTGAGCAGGCGGCGATTCTCAGAGATAAGATAAGAGACATTGAAGGAAATATGTGAATGGAGGGATAAAAATGGCTTGGTACAACGAGATAGGAAACGAATTTGACACGGTTTTAAGTTCCAGAATACGCTTCGCAAGAAATCTTTGCGGCTATCCCTTTGAGGGCAAGCTTTCACATGACGGCGCAAAGGAAATCATCCAAAAGGTTGATTCATCTCTTAAAGGGCAAGGCTTTTCCCGTCACGATTTTTTTGAGGAAGCGACAGCGGAGGCGGCTTCGCTTGTTGAAAAGCATTATATAAGCCGTGAATTTGCCTCAAAAAAATCTCCTCATGCGATTCTTATAAATGAAAGCACCAATGCTTCGATAATGATTTGCGAAGAAGATCATATAAGGCTTCAAACCATTCTCCCCGGCTTTGCCCTTGATGAAGCATACAGAATAGCATCAAAATATGATGATATCATCGACTCCTCCCTTGACATCGCCTATGACGAGGAGCTTGGTTATCTCACCCATTGCCCCACAAATCTTGGCACGGGAATGAGAGCATCGGTAATGATGTTTCTCCCAACTCTCACTATGGCAAACAGAATCTCCGTCATCGCCGCACAGCTTTCAAAGATCGGTCTTACCATGCGCGGAATGTTCGGGGAAGGCTCTGAAAGCAAGGGCGGTATCTATCAGATATCAAACCAGATAACTCTGGGCATAACAGAGGAAGATACCATCAAAAAGCTTGGCGACATGGTGGCGCAGATAAACGAACAGGAAAGAAAACTCCGCACCTCGATAAGAGGAGAAAATCTGGAGCGTCTGCGCGACAGGATAAAGCGCAGCGAGGGTATTCTCAGATATGCTCATATGATTTCATCGGGAGAATTTATTGAACATTTTTCAAATATCCGTCTTGGAATTGCGCTCGGTATCATCACGGATATCGGGTATGTAACTCTCGGCAAGCTCTTTATCGAAACTATGCCCGCAACTCTCACACTTGCAGAAAAAGAAACACCAAAAACAGACTCGGAGCGAGACAGAGCAAGAGCAAGGCTATGTCGCGAGGCACTCGGAAAATAAATCGGAAGGAAGGTTGTTTATTTGAATCGTTTTACACAAAAAGCACAAAATTCACTTAACCGCGCACTCTCTCTTGCAAGAGAGCTGGGACACACATATATAGGCTCGGAGCATCTTCTTTTTGCTCTCAGTGAGGAATATGACAGCGCATCCTCAAATCTTCTGGCAAAATTCGGTGTTACGAGCGACGATATTAAAAATGCCATAATAGAAATGACTGGCACCGGAAGTGGCACGGGAGGCTCTGTCGACATGACACCGAGAACAAAGAGGATAATAGAAGCGTCCGCCTATGAATCTATGCGTAGAGGGCAAGGCTATATCGGCACTGAACATCTTCTTCTTGCAATTCTTGGCGAGAGAGACTGCGTTGCAGTGAAGATCCTTATGGGGCTTGGTGCAGGTATCGAGGAGCTGAAAAACAGCATAATCGAATTTCTAGGCGAAATGAATCCCCATGAATCCTTTGGAGATACCGCCCCGACAACAAAGGACGGTCGCCGCCAAAAAGACGTTCAAAAATCACAAATAAGCGGTGCTCCTACCCTTTCAAGCTATGGCAGGGATCTTACTGCACTTGCAAAGGAGGGCAAGATCGACCCCATTATAGGCAGAGACAAGGAGACCGAGAGAGTCATTCAGATACTTTCAAGAAGAACAAAGAATAATCCATGCCTTATCGGCGAGCCGGGGGTTGGAAAGACCGCAGTTGTTGAAGGGCTTGCCCAGAGAATAGTTGATGGAAACGTCCCCGAAACGCTTAAAGGCAAGACCATCGTTTCTCTTGATATTCCTTCCATGATAGCAGGTGCAAAATACCGCGGAGAATTCGAGGAAAGGCTTAAAGGGGTCATGAGCGAGGTATCAAAAAATCCCTTCATCATCCTCTTTATCGACGAAATACACACCATAATCGGCGCAGGTGCGGCAGAGGGAGCGGTGGATGCAGCAAACATCATAAAGCCTGCACTTGCAAGGGGCGAGATGCAGGTCGTGGGCGCAACGACGATCTCTGAATACAGAGGTCACATCGAAAAGGATGCGGCACTTGAAAGAAGATTTCAGTCCGTTATGGTAAATGAGCCTACCCCCGATGAATCTGTACTCATTTTAAAGGGGCTGCGAGACAAATACGAGGCTCATCACAAGCTCAAGATAACAGATAAAGCAATCGAGGCGGCGGTGACTCTCTCCAAGAGATATATCCCCGACCGTTTTCTCCCCGACAAAGCAATCGACCTTATCGACGAGGCAGCATCGAGGATAAGAATAAGCACATTCACCTCTCCTCCAGACCTTAAAGATCTTGAAGAAAGGCTCAAATCCTTGACAAAAGAAAAGGAAGAATCTATCAGCGCTCAGGATTTTGAAAGAGCGGCAAAACTACGCGATGAAGAAAAAAACGTCCGGGAAGAATATGAAAGAATGCGCTCGGATTGGCAAAAGAACAACGACTCCTGCGATCATGCTGTAAATGAAAGCGATATTGCCGACATCGTTACCCAGTGGACGGGTATTCCTGTCAGCCGTCTTATGGAGGAGGAAAGCGATAAGCTCATAAGGCTCGAAGAAATACTGAAAAACAAGGTCATAGGACAGGACAGAGCCATTGAATCAATTTCGAGAGCAATCAGACGAGGAAGGATAGGTCTGAAAAATCCTAACCGCCCCATCGGCTCTTTTATCTTCATAGGTCCTACCGGTGTCGGAAAGACCGAGCTTACAAAGGCTCTTGCCGACGTTATGTTTGGAGATACGAGTGCTATGGTACGCCTTGATATGTCTGAATATATGGAAAAGCACAGCGTTTCAAAGCTTATCGGCTCACCTCCCGGATACGTTGGCTTCGAAGAGGGTGGACAGCTCACCGAAAAGATACGCCGCAAGCCCTATTCTGTGATTCTGTTTGACGAGATAGAAAAAGCACATCCCGATGTTTTCAACATCATGCTTCAGGTTCTGGAGGACGGTATTCTTACAGATTCTCAAGGCAGAAGGGTTGATTTTAGAAACACTATTATCATAATGACGTCAAATGCGGGTGCTTCGGCAGAGGAAAGAGCAAGAGCACAGCTCGGTTTTGTAACAAGTGATGCGGGCGAAAGAGAAAAGCAACACCAGGACGAGCGGATAATGAACGCTCTGAAAGCCACGTTCCGCCCCGAGTTTCTCAACCGAGTTGACGATATCATCATATTCAGCAAGCTTTCTCATGAAAATATCTGTGCAATCGCTTCACTCATGCTAAATGAAGTGAGACTTCGCATTGCTGATATGGGGATTGAGATAGAATTTGACGAAAGCGTAAAAGAACTCGTTGCAAAGGAGGGCTTTGACCCCATTTACGGTGCAAGACCGCTGCGCCGTGCAATCGTCCGCATGATAGAGGATGTTTTTTCTACCGAAATGCTTGAAGGAAGGATAAAGCCCGGAGACAAGGTCTCTGCCAAAGCCAATGACGGCAAGGTCCAATTTCAGAGTCAGTAAAAATATCTCCTTGTGGGGAGGGATCCGTAGTATTTAAAACAATGGATCCCCCCTTTTTGCATACATCGTGTTACACAATTTACCCTGATGTCATCTATATATTTGAAAAATCGCTGTTCATAGCATCTAATTCAACACGCAGAGCATAATTTTGTAAAAAATGCACAATTTATACTGTTAGATTTCTACATTTCACAAGCGAAAAAGACAAAATTCACTCTTGCAATATGGGAAAAAATACTGTATAATAATGATATAGTGGTGAAAAACCACGGTAAAACTCATATAGAAAGGATTGTTTTTCGCTCGCGAATTACAACGGTAAACCCCAATGGCAGTATTTGAAACAAAACAGATCAGAAACGTTGCACTTCTCGGACACGGCGGTTCGGGTAAAACTTCCCTGACGGAGGCAATGCTTTACATAGCTAAATGCATCGACCGTCTGGGCAAAACTCCCGACGGAAATACTACATCCGATTATGATGCAGAAGAAATAAAGAGAGGTTACTCCATCAGCGCAACTGTTGCGGATATGGTTTGGGGCGATGCAAAGATAAATATTCTCGACACCCCCGGCTATCTCGGTTTCGTCGGCGAGGAGATGCAGGGCGTCAGAGTTGCTGACAGTGCCATCATCATTCTCGACGGCAAGGCAGGCGTTGAGGTAGGCACTGAGCTTGCATGGGACTATGCAAGCGACATTCCCAAGGCTTTCTTTATCAACAAGTGCGATGACCCCGAGGCTGATTTTGACCGAGTTTTCAAGGGTCTTCATGCAAAGTTTGGTAACGCACTTTGCCCCGTATTCATCCCCGTTCGTTCGGGCAACACCGTAGTTATGGTCGACCTTATGGATATGAAGGCATATGAGTACGGCACAGACGGCTCTCGCAAAGAAGTTCCCATGAACGTGGACTTTGCAACCCTTGCGGCACAATATAAGGATGCTTTTAACGAAGCTATTGCTCAGACCAGCGACAAGCTTCTTGATAAATACTTCAACGGCGAAGAGATAACACATGATGAGGCTTCAGAAGCACTTCATACAGGTATTATAAACGGCTCTATCGTTCCCGTTTACTGCGGTTCTTCCACAAAGATGTGGGGTATTCGTGCGCTTCTTGACGCTATTGATCATTCCTTCCCCCGTCACACAGCAAAGAAGACCGAAAAGATCGTTACAGAAAACGGATTTGCTCCCTTTGATATTGATCCTGAAGGCCCTACCGCTCTATTCGTATTTAAGACAGTCGTCGACCCGTTTGTTGGTAAGATGTCATTCTTCAAGGTCATGAACGGCTCTCTTAAGAAGGACATGACTCTTAAGAATACCACCTCCGGTGCTTCCGAGAAGATTTCAAAGATATTTACACTTCGCGGAAAGAAACAGACAGAGGTAAGTGAACTTGCTTGCGGCGATATCGGTATGCTCGCAAAACTCAGCGCAACAGGAACTTGCAATACGCTTACGAATGCGGGTGATATAAAGTTTGCTCCCGTTAAATATCCTGATCCTAATATGTGCATGGCTCTCGCTCCCCAAGCAAAGGGTGATGAGGATAAGATCTCTCAAGGCATTACAAAGCTTCTCGAAGAGGATCTCACGGTTAAATTCGAGAACAATGCGGAAACAAAGCAGATGCTCATCTACGGTATGGGCGATATCCATCTTGATGTTATCGTTTCCAAGCTAAAGAGCCGCTTCGGTACATCCGTTAAACTTGAAACACCCATAATTCCTTACCGCGAAACTATTACAAAAAGCGTTGAAGTCGAGGGTAAATATAAAAAGCAGACAGGCGGTCACGGTCAGTACGGTCATGTTAAGATCCGCTTTGCTCCCGGCGACGGCGAGGAAACTCTGGTATTTACAGAATCAACAGTTGGCGGTTCTGTTCCAAAGAACTTCCATCCCGCAGTTGAAAAGGGACTTCAGGAAGCAATGCTTAAGGGTGTTGCGGGATATCCCGTTGTTAATATCAAGGCAGACCTCTTTGACGGCTCCTATCACGATGTTGACAGCTCGGAAATGTCCTTTAAACTTGCTGCAGGAATCGCATTCAAGGAGTGCATGAAGCAGGCAAAGCCGGTTCTTCTCGAGCCTGTTGGTGCGCTGAAGGTCACAATTCCCGATTCCGTCGTTGGAGATGTTATGGGCGACCTTAACAAGAGACGCGGACGCGTTATGGGTATGGAAGCTGCCGAAAAGAAGGCTTATACCGTTATTGACGCAGAAGTTCCGAGAGCGGAAATGATGGATTATACTATTTCTCTCCGTGCAATGACTCAGGGCAGAGGTAAGTTCACATTCAATCCTCTCCGCTATGAAGAAATGCCCGCTACTAATGCACAGAAGATCATCGACGCTTATAAGGGCGACGACTAATAAAAGCTTTTCCAAAGGGGTGTCTTGGAAATTAGCGAGACATCCCTTTTGATTGATCTCTTTGTCGACAAAATAACATTTTTTTGTCTTTTCGACCATTTGTTCGATGATTTTTGCAAACTTAATAAAAACTATTTTTAAACTTTTTGTTTTAAAAAATATTTTGATGATAGGAGTATTTTACTATGTTAATGTCTATTTACAAAAAGGCCTTTGCAGTTCTTGCAAGAAAGCCACTCAAGCTCTGGGGAATTTCGCTGCTCTCCATCGTTATAACATCGGTACTCTCCGTACTTTTCGGCGCAACCATCGGAATCGCACTTGCTCTTAATCTTCTTATATCGACTTCTATGGTTATGGTATATCTCCACGGCTATAAGGGAGAGGATGTTAAGGTCGTTCAACTTTTTGACTGCTTCAAGGACTTTGCAACCATAAAGCGTGTTGTTTGTGGAATGGCTTGGATGGCACTTTGGATCTTCCTTTGGGGACTTATTCCGATCGTAGGCTGGATATTTGTTATTATCAAAAGCTACGCATATCGTCTCACGCCTTATATTCTCGTTCATGAGCAGAACATTCCTCTTACAGAGGCTATCAAGGTTTCCGAACAGAGAACAAAGGGCTTCAAGGGCAAAATGTTCCTTGCCGATTTTGTTCCTTATATTTTCATTTTTGTTGCCTTTCTTTTCCTTGGCGTTTTGAGCTCTATTCGCTTTATCGGCGGACTGTTTGCTCTCCTAACTGTGCTTCTTGCACTTTGCGTTGCTGCTTTTACTCCCCTTTTCTTCGGATTGGTTCAGGCTGCATTCTACGTTGAGATCGAGAACATAAGAAAATCCGGATTTAACCCCTATGCACAGCCTACATATGTTCCCCAAAATCCCTATGCTCAGCAGCAGAATCCCTATAATAATGTTCCCAGAGCTCCCTACGGCGCACCTGGGCAGACTCCCTACGGTCAACCTCAGCAAAATCCTTTTGCTCAGCCTCAGCATCCCCCGTATCATGCTCCCCAGCAACCCACGCAAAATCCTGACAATCAACAGTAATCACTTAAAATAATTATTTATTTAAAAACGGGATGTAACTCAGATAAAATTAAACATTTAAAGGGGCCGATTCGGTAGAATCAGCCCCTTTATGATTTTTAAATTACATTTCATTTTCGCTTTCTATATATCTCTTTGCCTGAGTTGAGAAAAGCTCATAATATTTGCCCTTTTTCTCCATAAGCTCCTTATGAGTTCCCTCCTCTACAACTGCTCCGTATTCAAGAACCACGATCTTTGAAGCAATGGTTGCGCTCGAAAGCCTGTGGGAAACAAAAATTGACATTTTATCCTTGCGAAGAAGGTCAAACTGATTGAATATCTCTTGCTCTGCAATAGCATCAAGCGAAGCCGTAGGCTCGTCAAGTATAAGAATATCATTTTCACTGTAAAATGCTCTTGCAATGGCAAGTTTTTGCCATTGACCTATGGAAAGCTCCGTTCCGTTCTTTTCAAAATGACGCATGAGTGGCGTTTCATATCCGTCGGGAAGCATACTGATATAATCGTCAGCGTCTGCCTGCTCTGCGGCAAATCTTACCTTTTCGGCGTCAATTTCTTTTTCCACATCTCCGAATGCAATATTTTCCGAAACGGTAACAGCGTATTTCCCAAAATCCTGAAATATGATTCCAAAGGTCTTATAAAGGTCTGCCACATCATAGCTTCTTATGTCCTTGCCGTCAAAGAGAATAGTACCCTCTGTGGGATCATACAAACGGGTAAGCAGCTTTATAAGTGTCGTTTTGCCCGCACCATTGAGACCAACTAGCACGACCGTTTCTCCCGGCTCAAATTTAAGATTTACATTCCTTATAACAGGTCTTTCCATTCCGGGATAGGAAAAACTCACGTTGCAAAATTCAATGGTATGAGGCGCACCGAAATTTATCCTTGCGGGACTCTTTTCATCAATCGGAACAACAGACTGCTTTTCATCCATAAAGGAGATAAGATTGTCAATAAAAAGAGTTCCCTCATAAACCGATGCCGATGTGCTGATAAGTGCCGCAACATTTGCAGCAATAGAGGTGAGTGATTCTGTATAAAGGCTATAATCACCGATAAGTATATTACCCGTAAGCACGAGAAAGGCAATATAAGCAAAAAAAGCGCAATTCGTAACCGCCGAAATCAGAGCTATAACAATGTGCCAAACATTTTCTGCAAGCACCAATTTTTTTATGCCCGCATAATATACCTTATAAACATTGATATATTTGCCGATAAATGAATCTGCAAGACCAAAAATTCGAATCTCCTTTGCGATATCCTTATTTACCATAATATCGCTGTAATAATTCATCTGTCTGCGCTCCTTGGATTTCCAGCGCATATAGAAGAAGTTTTTACGGCGGAAGGTGAAATTGATTATCGCCGAGGGAATCGAGACTATCACCATTACGATAGGAGCCCACCAGAGTCCCGGTGCTGTTGACAAAATGATTATATATGATATAAGTTTGATAACATTGCTGACGATGGTAAAGGTAGAATTTAAGATCTGGATAGGTCTATGCCCTGCCTCCCTATTAGCATTTTCAAGTTTTTCATAAAATGCGGGCTGGTCAAAGGCTGCCATATCAAGCTCTTTTGCCTTTTTCATTATCCTTATCTTAACGCATTTTACGATATTTTCACCCGAAACACGAAGCATCGCAGAATCTATTTGCCCCACAACACTTCCAAGAATTTTCAGAACAAACATGAAAATAAGTAAAAAAAGTACGCTTTCGCTCGAAAATGAAAAGTCAAAAAACTCTTTGGCACTGCTATATTTGCTGAAGCCCATTTGAAGAGCATTGAGCAAATATCTTGAAATATAAGAGCTTATAATAGGTAAAACGCCCTGAAAAACAGCAATAAGAGACATCGTTATCATTATCCAAGGACCTGTTTCCCAAACAAGCTTGATTATATATATCATTCGTATAAAAAAGCCACCCAATATTGATCTCAAATATTCGGGGATCTCTCTTATATTTTTCGGGGGCTCTATCTTCTGATATTCAAAACTGCTTCTCGGTGGAGGCATCGCTTCACATCCCTTCATTTTTCGTATCAAGAATATTTTATCACAAATCAGTTGCGTTTGCAACTGATTTTTTGAAAATTATGGTTGAAATTGTCGCAAACATATGATATAATAAATCAAATTATTTTTTAGGAGCATAATATGAAAAGTTTTCTTCCCGCAAATATACTTTTGCCCGACTTTGATAAGGTAAATGGCACAAAATGGGCAGTCGTTGCCTGCGATCAATATACAAGCGAGCCTGAATATTGGTCTAAAGTTGACGCCATTGCAGGTTCTTCTCCCTCAACTCTGCATATAACTCTCCCCGAGGTATATCTTGATGAGACCGAAAAAAGAGTCCCTCTTATCAATGCCGAAATGGAAAAATATCTGAAGGATGTGCTTATAAACAGCCGCGAAGGCTTCATTTATCTTGAAAGAACACAGGCAAACGGCAAGATCCGCCGCGGTCTTATCGGTATGGTAGACCTTGACGAATATGATTTCAACCGCGGCTCATCCTCTCTCATACGAGCAACGGAAGGAACAGTCCTTTCGAGGATCCCTCCAAGAGTTAAGATACGCAAGGATGCCCCTGTTGAACTTCCCCATGTTCTTATGCTAATAGACGACCCCGATAAGACCGTTATCGAGCCTTTGACGGCTATAAAAGAGGGCATGGAAAAGGCTTACGATTTTGATCTTATGCTGGATGGCGGGCATGTTACCGCATATTACGTTGACAAAAAAGAAGAAGATAGGATTTCGTGTGCTCTCGAAGCACTTATTACCCCCGAAGCAATGGAGAAAAAATATGGCGGTTGCTTTGCCCCCCTACTCTTTGCGGTCGGAGACGGAAATCACTCACTTGCAACAGCAAAGACTTGCTATGAAGAACTGAAAGAGACAATAGGCACTGAAAATGCGGCAAAAACTCCCGCAAAATATGCTCTTGTGGAACTTGAAAATCTCCATGATGATACCCTTGAATTTGAACCTATTTACAGAGTTGTTTTTGGAGTCAATATTTATGACATAAAAAAATCACTTTGTGCATATGCAAAGGCACTCAGCGGAAACGAAAGCGCACAAAAGGTCATTGCAGTCACCAAAGAGGGTGACGAAGAAATAATTTTTGAAAAGCCCATGGCACAGCTCACAGTAGGTACTCTTCAGTCGTTTCTTGATGAATACATAAAGGATCATAAAGAAGCAGAAATTGATTACATACACGGCGAGGAATCACTTCGTAAGCTTGCCACAAAGGAAAATACGATCGGTTTTCTTTTTGATGGCATGACAAAAGATCAACTTTTTAAAACGGTTATCTGCGACGGCGCTCTGCCAAGAAAAACCTTCTCAATGGGACACGCAAACGACAAGAGATACTATCTCGAATGCAGAAAAATAAAATAAAAGCAATGGGGCTGATTCATACGAAATTGAATCAGCCCTTATGCTTTTTATTTAATATTTAATTTTGTAAAGAGCAATAATGGTATCATCCAGAACACCTGATATAGCGCAACATAAATAGACGGTACGGTTATTTTGGAGCTGAACAGCGCAAGGAATATCATCATAATAACACTTATTACCATTGAAACTATGCTAACAGCCTTACTCGTTTTTCTGACTCTTTTTATTTTATTACACAATGTAATCGAATGAGCAAGTGCGGTAAGTGAGCTTCTGGAAACGATTCCGCTATCAGCATTGGAAATATCTTCATTTGCCTCGGGCATATTCTTAACTATTCTTGCAGGGAATCTGGAAACTCTCAGCTTTGATGCAAGAAGCTCGTTGTCAATATTGGGGTCACTGCTGCGAATAACAGCCTCCATATTTTCAGAGCCGAGAAAAGCAATTACATCTTCTAATTCGGGATCAACCGCATAGTTGACATAAAGCTTTGCACTGAGAACACCGTCAAGAACGAGATAGAGTGCAGATGCACCCTCAGCAAACATTTTTTCGTCATCGGGATCGTTTCCTGTAAATATTCCCTTTCCTTCCATATACTGTGCCTGCCCCGCAACAACACGAACCTTTCCGTCGACCACAGCCTCAACGCCCTTTTCGTCAACTGAAAGGATCTCAACATCCTCAGAATATCCCATTTCAGCAGTAGCTTGAACCAAACGATCCTTAAGAGGACCGCCGATTTTGGAATAAAGGCTTGTCAAATGGTACAAAACGTAATAAATCGCATTGTTGTCGTATAACTTGATTCCCTTTGTCACCGTGGTCTCAAGGGGGAATATCTCTTTTTCCGCAAAAACAACAGTTGTCGCATTGCTGTATTCCTCGACAGATGCTTCGCCTATAATTGTGGCATCATGAGAAAATGCAGTCTTTACAGCACTGAAGAGAGGATAGCTGTAAATGAAAAGTAATCCCATGGGCATACCAAACTGAATGGTAAGGATCGAAATATTAAAGGCTGTAAGAGCGGATTTGTTTGTAACAAAGGAAAGAATTCCAAGTGCTATCGCAAGAGCAATAAATGGAAATATCACAAAATTCAGCTTACGGCTCTTAAGAGAACGGATATTCGTTCTGTGGAAATAATTATCAATAAATCCAACCTTTTTTGTTTCAAGAATCTTTGAATCTACGATATCATAATTTTCACTCGAGAAGATCTCTGCCATTTCCTCCTCAGCACTGCGTGCGGCAGGATTTGAATGGATGGCAGCATACTTCGGTCGTCTCGTTGCAATGGTATTGAAGGATCTGATCTCACGGGACAGATCAAAATAATCGTTAAGGACCATAAATACAAGGCAAAGTGCCGCCGGGAAATTATAAAGATTCAATCCTGTGTTTGGAGCTATAAGTGCCATAACCAAATTATATATAACCGTCATCAAAACAGCCACTGCGGGAATTGAGCAGGGGGAAGGATCAAAGGTTATCGCATCCTTAAGCCCATCAAGCATCTGTCTCCAAGAAAGTGAAGCTGAAAGCAAAAGGAGCTGAAGTGAAAGCATTATTCCGACCACGGGATAATGATGGATATTGAGTGCTCCCCCAAGAGTAACACCGAATATTCCAAGAAATTCAAAAATGAAAAGTGCAAGAGCAAACACACCCGTTCCAAGCAAGCGAAGCTTCATCTCAGAATTTTCCTGCTTATATTTACTGCCCACAGAACGGAAGCCATCAGGAGAATTAAGCTCAAAGCCGTCAAAAGCATAGCTCTTATCAACATCAATAAAATCAACTATTTCAGCATTGATCTGATCGGAAATTTCGTCAACATTCTTTTTACCAATGGCTTTTTCAAGCTCCTCCTCATATCCGAGTGCTATCATGATGTTGATATCTTTATCATCAAGCTCCCCATCGGATACACCGTCGATTATTTGGCGTTCCTCAGAACTGATATCCTCAGGTATTGCATCAGAGCTTGGAACATTTTCAAAAGCACTTTCATCGGGAACTATAGGAGTTTCATCCTCATCATCAAAAGCCAGAGGCTTCTTTTCATTTACAAAATAGTCTTCCTCAGGCTCAACACTCTGATCCTCGGTATCACCAAAAACAAAAATAGGACTTACCATTGGATCGGAAGAACCGTTTTCAGTGGAATCGGCAGAGGAATAATTACTATCCACAACAGGTTCAATCCTCGTATCATCAGCAAAATCGACATTTTCAAGCTCCGAAGCATTTTCTTCAGCCTCAAAATCAACAAGCTCGGGCATATCCATCTCATCAATGATTTTTACATAATCGGGATCGACTCCATCTTCTGCATCAGAGTAAGTATCCTCAAGTTCCAAATCATTGTCAAGCTCGCTAACAGATAAAAAGGCCTCATCTTCGTCAGAAGCATTGTCGTTCTCCTCAGAATCAAGCTCCATTTCAAGCATCTTTGCATATCCGTCTGCAAGACCGCTCTGATTTTTTCGTCCCAAACCGAAAAGACCGCCAAGTCCTTTTTTCTTTGGTGTTTCAGAATTTTCCGCATTTTCAAAAGCAACGGCGTCTATGATCGAAGATTCATCAGGTTCAAAATCATCAAAAATCTCGGTGTTATCCTCGGGTTCGTCAAATTCCGCACCAAAGGCTTCGTCTGCACTTTCGTCAAATTCAAATTCTGCCTCGGACGAATCATTTTCGGTGTCAAGCTCAAAATTATCGTCTATCTCATCAATAGCATCGTCAAGCTCAAAATCATCCGACTGCGATCCGTCCTCGCCAATGAAATTTTTCAGCATAGAAGCAATATCCTTATCGGGATCCGTCTTTCTCGTTATCGTTTTGATCTCAGAGGTATCTTCGGAAACATCATCATCTGCGCTTATATTGTTTCGCAGAAGGTTCACAAGCTCGTCAACAGACATATCTTCGCTGTTATTATTCTTATTCTCTGCCACTTGACCGCACTCCTTATCATTTATTTTTAGTTCTCTGCTGCCTTGAAGCCTCCGCAAGTATCACGGACGCCGCAGTTGAGACATTGAAGGAATTCACCTTTCCGTACATAGGGATAGAAACTATAAAGTCGCATTTCTTTTTTACAAGCTCCGAAACCCCCTCTCCCTCGCTTCCCATGACTATGGCTGAGGGAAAACTCATATCGGTTTCGTAATATGCTGTACCTCCCGCCTCTGCAGCATATGTCCATATGCCCTTTTTCTTAAGAGCTTCAATCGTGGAAGCGATGTTGGACACCTTTGCAATGGCAAGATGCTCGATAGCACCCGCAGAAGCCTTTGAAACGGCAGGGGTAAGTCCCACCGCTCTGCGCTTCGGAATTATCAGTCCGTGTGCGCCAACTCCCTCTGCACATCTTATGAGAGCACCCAGATTGTGAGGGTCCGTAATGCCGTCGGAGATGACGATGAGCGGTGTTTCGCCCCTCTCCTCGGCTATTGCAAGAATGTCATCCACCTCGCAGTATTCCTTTTCTGCCGCAAGAGCCGCTATTCCCTGATGAGAGGCACCCATGGAAAGAGAATCAAGCTTTCCTCTCTCGGTCTCAACGATGGGAATCCCTCTCTCAATAGCCTCTGCCACAAGAACGGAAATAGAGCCTTCTCTCTCTCCTCGCAGAACAAATATTTTGTCAATAGCTCTGCCGCTCTTTAAAAGCTCTCGAACGGCATTTCTGCCAACGATAGCTCCGCCTGTTTCCTCACGGACACAAAACTGCTCTCTTTCACGAGAAGGGCGGCTTCCTCCATTTCGGGGAAAATCTTTTTTCTGCCTTCCCTGATTTTTTCTATTATCAAACCCCATAAAAATATCCTTAAAATAAATATTATTATCCATTCTGTATTATTATATCACAAAATTGGTGATTTGTATATAAGTTTTGATGATTTTTGCGAAAAAGCTCTCATTTTATCATTTTATCTGCAAAAAGCGTTCATATTTGGTGTTTTAAAAGCTTTTTGTTCCGTTTTCGGAAAGATGTTATTTGTCATTAAGTTCAGTTTTCGACGCTTATTCTGTACAAGATGACAAATTTTTATTTTTTCTGTAAACCTATTGAAATTTGACGAAAAACATGATATCATGAAGCTATGGTAGAGTTGCCGCTCAGGGACTTATGAATAATATTTATATTCCTCTCTCATCCACGTTTACTCTTCTTGTCATAACAGTTCTTGTTATTGAGATGGTTTCAAACAGAAAAGATGCTTAACGTATTTATATCGAGAGAAAAGCATGGGGTTTTATAAAAGGACCGGATATCTTTGCGAGGATAACGACTTGGCTCAGAAGCAAATTACCGAGAAATGCTTCATATGCACGCCACCGTTTACAGAAAATATGAAAGCGGTGAAAGAGAGCTACCCCTATAGTCGGCGATAAAGCTTGCAAACTATTATAATGTTACACTTGAATACCTTATTGAAAGATTTTTTATTGAGAAGAAAAACCAAAAATGATTTGTTTTATTTCGTCCAGCAGAAAAAGCAGTATTGCAATTAGAAAAATTCTTTTGAATGAAGATATTTTTACATATCAAAACAGCTTTCCAAGTCTTGAAAACACACATGGAACAGAGCTCTTCGTAAGGAGTCTGCCATTTGGTTTTTCAGTTGCTTTGATAGATTCCACATTAGATGAAAATTTCGGAAATTCCGTCTGCAAGTACATAAAACAAATACGTCCGGAAATCACCACTGTTGTCCTCTATGACAAAAGCCGTTACATGACACAAAAATTCAAATATTTTAATATGGCAGACTATGATATAGATATGAGCAGAGGTGACGAGCCTTCGTTTTCCCTGGCTTCCCTTTTGTCTTCTCTCGGATATAAGCCAAAATATGAAAACGTGCATTTGAAGCTGATAAAAGACAGTCGTTCTGCCATATATCTGGGATTAAAAATGAATCTGACCGAATCGGAATACAGGATTCTGCTCTATATGTGCTCTAATGACGGAAAAATTTTCTCGCCCGAGGATATCCTCGCATTTTGCTTTGCCGAAAGTTATCGAATGGTAAGCACAAACGTAAAATATCATATTTCACATATCAATAGGAAATCCAAAGCGTTGGGTGGAAGAAAGCTCATCCTATCCGTAAGGGGTAAGGGATATAGGCTCAATGATATTATGTGATGTGAAAATGTTCTTTCATATTTCAACGCACAGACTCCTTTTCAAATAGGATTTTGTCGAACAAAAAACACAGGGACTGCGCCAAATCATATTGACGCAGTCCCGAGTTTTTATTTTTTAGACCATGTTGCAGGGGAAAGAGCAATGATAAGCGGGAAAATTTCAAGTCTGCCAAAGAGCATCGCAAAGGAAAGAAGCAGCTTTGCTGCGGACGAATATGAAGCATAATTTGCCATGGGACCAACCGAAGCAAGTCCGGGACCCACATTATTAAAGCAGGAAACAGCCGCAGTAAAATTGGTCTCTATATCGAACGGCTCAAGGCAAAGAAGCAAAAACACCGCAAACAGGCAAAGCATATAAAGCACGAAATAAAAGCTGACGCTCCTGTAAGTATCCTCCTCAAGAGGTTTGCCCTCAAAACGAACAATGTTCACAGAGCGAGGATGGAGCATACGCTTAATTTCCATCCTAACTGTCTTGAAAAGTATTATAACTCTCGAGACCTTAAGTCCGCCTGCAGTTGAGCCTGCACACCCGCCGATAAACATCAAAATAAGAATGATTCCCTTTGAAAAAACCGGCCAAAGGTTAAAGTCCGTATTTGCAAAGCCTGTTGTTGTAATTATTGATGACACCTGAAAAAATGCCATGCGAAGAGACTCACCCAAGTCGCTCATAAAAGGCATAATATTTGCACAAATAGCAACAGTACTTACTGCAACTATACCGAGATACACCCAAATCTCATCACTGGAGATGGCATTCTTGAAGCGTCTTATTAGAATAAGATAATAAAGGTTAAAATTTACGCCGAAAATCAGCATAAAGATACCGATTACCCACTGGAGATATGGGCTATATGAAGCGACGCTGTCCGCCTTTATTCCAAAGCCGCCCGTTCCTGCCGTTCCAAATGCGTGAATAAGACTTTCAAAAAGATCCATTCCTCCAAAAAGCAGAAATACGACCTGAATGAGAGTAAGAACTATATAGATCAGATAAAGTATCTTTGCAGTATCTTTGACCTTTGGAACAAGCTTACCGATAATAGGTCCCGGCATTTCCGCACGCATGATGTGAATTGATCTATCCGACATATCCGGTATCACCGCCATGACGAAAACCAAAACTCCCATTCCGCCTACCCAATGGGTAAAGCTTCGCCAAAAAAGAAGTCCTCGGCTCAGAGCTTCAACATCCGATAGTATCGAGGCACCCGTGGTGGTAAAGCCACTGACAGTTTCAAAAAAAGCATCAATATAGTTAGGTATCTCTCCACAGAGGGTAAATGGCAATGCGCCGATCGCTGAAAGCACCACCCAAACAATCGCAACAGTTATAAAGCCTTCTTTCGCATATATGATGCTGTCCTTAGGCTTTGAAAAAAGCCAAAGAGCACCGCCCACAGCAAAGGAAACTCCCATTACAAAAAGAAATGTATAAAAACAATTTTCTCCGTATATGAGCGATACAAGTGCTGGAAGCCCGAGCATAATGCCCTCAAAAAGCACGACTCTTCCCGTTGTAAACAGGATCATTCTGTAATTCATATGTGCCTCACTTTATAATATCTGCAAGCTCGTCAATTCTTTGACCTGCCGCAAGAACTATGACCTTGTCGCCGGCCAGAATAACATCATCGCCCTTTGGAATTATGGTTTTTCTGGCTCTTATTATGCCGCCAATCAGAATTCCGCTCTTAAGACTCATGTCCTTCAGGGGAATCCCACAAAGGCTGAAATCAGAGCGAACCGAAAATTCAAGAGCCTCTGCTTTTCCGTCCATCAGCTTGTAAAGCGTTTCAACATTACTGCTCGCCTCGGAATTTTGAAGCGCTCTTGCATATCTGACAATAACCTCGGAAACAGACCTTCTGGGTGACACGGTACATTCAAGCCCCAGCTTTTCCGCAAGATAGGAAAACTCATCTCTATTGACCTTTGAAACCACCTTTTTTATGCCCAGAGAGGATGCAAAGACCGAAAGAAGTATATTTTCCTCGTCCATTCCCGTAAGAGTTACGAAGGCATCCATTGAGGGAAGCCCCTCCTCAAGCAAAAGCTCCTGCTGTGCGCCGTCTCCGTGTATCATAGAAACGCTTCCCAGCTTGTCCGAAAATTCAAGGCATCTTTCCCTATCAAGCTCAACGATCTTGACAGAGCAGTCGCTGCCGATAAGCATTTTTGAAAGGTAAAAAGCTGTTTTACTTGCTCCGAGTATCATAACATCACGAACCTGCTTCTGTACGATTCCAAGCATTTTCATAAGCTTTTGCAGCTCTGAGGGTGAGGCTGTAAGAGCAATTTTGTCACCGCTTCTAAGAACGAAATTACCATCGGGAATATATACCTTCTCATCACGGTGAACAACGCAAACTAGAAAAGCCGCCTTGTATTTTTTTCTGATATCTATAAGGCTCATTCCGTCAAGAGGTGAATCCGCACGGAGAACCAGCTCAACAATTTCGTATTTTCGTCCCGAAAAAGTCTCGACCTTTGCCGCCGACGGGAGACCTATAACATTATATATCTCGTGTGCGACAAGAAGCTCGGGGGTTACCGTAAGTGAAATCCCCATCTCCTTTTGCATAAACGCAATATTCTGCTCACTATATTCGGGGTTGCTTATCTTTGCAATCGTGTGAGAAGCTCCCATTCTGCGGGCAACAAAGCAAGAGAGCATATTAAGCTCGTCCGAGCCTGTGGATGCGATAAAAAGGTCTGCTTTATCCACCCCCGCCTCCGAAAGAGTGTCATAATCCGCACAGTTTCCGCAAACACCCATAACATCATATATATTGGTTATCTCGGAGATAACACTAGTCATATTATCAACCGCAACAACGTCATGCCCCTCAAGCACAAGGCTTGAAACTATGGTTGTTCCTATCTTTCCGCAGCCAACAACGATTATTTTCATATATTTATCCTCTTTTTTCTCATCATAGTAATATCAAGAGAAAATAATTTCAAAGTTTTAAAATTATATCATAATATTTAATTTTTGTCAAATCAGCAAAAAACATAAACGGCTTTTTGTATGGATAAGTACAATTATCTCTTTGCAATAAAGGCTGATATACTTTTTTGAAGTGAACCCAAAAGTTAGACACTTTT
>JAZUPD010000070.1:0-11901 GCA_045604985.1 Eubacteriales bacterium | reverse complement strand
ATGGCTACGATCCGACTTCCCAATCAACCTAAATCCCCCGCATAGCCACTCCGACTCCCCCTTTTATTCTAAAAAATCCGCAAACCTGCGTAAATAAAAAGACAAGGCTTGAAGCCTTGTCTTCATATCATGAATTATTATTCCTCAGGCTTTGAAACATCGTCTCCACTCTCGTTTGCAACCATTTTTCCGTTCTCGAAAAGTCCCGTGTAGGTCCTTCCAGAAGCCCAAGTGTATGTTCCCTCGCCATTCAGCGTGTTGTCCTTAAAATGACCCGTATAACTCTCGCCGTTCGCCCAGCTGTAAGTTCCGTAGCCGCTTCTCTGGTCGTTTTCGTATTCACCCGTATAAATATCACCGTTTGCAAAAGTGAATGTACCGCTTCCGTTCTTCATGCCACCAAGATATGTTCCGTCATAGCTTGAACCGTCTGACCAATAGGAAAATCCCGCTCCGTTGCGTTGATCGTCCTTGAAAAGTCCAGTATAATATGAGCCGTCTGCCCATTTATAAGTTCCATATCCGCTTTTCAGCCCCGAAACAAGCTCGCCCTCATAGCTATCTCCATTTGCAAAGGTGAATTTTCCGCTTCCCGTAATAAGATCGCCGTCAAAATCGCCCGTATACGTGTCGCCGCCGGCGTATGTCATCTCTCCCTCGCCGTCTCGGAGAAGATTTGCTATCTCTCCCTTATATACAGAGCCGTCGGAATAAGTGAGAGTGTTGTTCTTTTTATCCAGTTTTGCGTTGAGTCCGCTCGGATAATATACCGTTCCGCTATATGGCTCGCCATTTACCGTCATGCCGAAAAACTTTATCTCTCCGCCGTCCGCCGCCTCTTCTCTTATCAGCTTTATTCCGCTGACGAAGAGTGCTCCGATTATAACCGCCGCAAAAACAAGGGCTATTATGAATATTATCAGTATTCTCTTACCCGTTCTCATGCGATTTCTCGGTATGCGCCTTGATGCACTTACGGTCTTTTCTCCTCTGTTCATTTTTCATCTCCGTTATTCATAAATTTTTACATTAAGCCGTCAATAAAGCTCAAAAACCATGGCACAAGTGCAAAAGCTATTGCAGCCGTGATGATGCAGACGACAACTGTCAAAATATAGCTGAAAAGTCCGCTTCCCTTTTCGGAAAAGAGCTTTACCATCTCCTTTTCCCTATCTCTCGGTATATAATATCTGTCCGTCGAGGGATTCGGCCGATAAGGCACTATTCTGACCTTTTTTTCGCTCTCAAGCTCAGCCTTCATTTTCTCATTATACGCATTCTTTTCCGCAGAATAAAGCATTCTGCCAAGAGTCCCGCTTCTCAGTGAATAAATTATGCCTTTTTTATCCGAAAGTCCAAGCTCTTTGAGAGTCTTTGCCTTTTCGGGGCAGTTTGCACCCGACGCCGAAAGGGCTATCACCATCTTTCCCGGCACTTTTCTTTTATAAAAAGCTACCGTTGCCGCTATTATAATTCCAAGCATTATGGCAAGAATCATCATGCGGTACGTTACGATATTGCTTCCAAAGGAGAAATTTTCATATTGCATATCCGAGCCGCCATATAAAAGCTCGATAAAAAATTCTTTTATTCCTGACATCTCCGCCCTCTTTTGGATTACTTGATTACATCGACACCCATGTACTTACGCAGTGCCTCGGGAACTGTTACAGAGCCGTCGGCATTCTGATAATTTTCAAGAATAGCCGCCACCGTTCTTCCAACAGCAACGCCCGAGCCGTTAAGGGTATGCACGAGTCTGGGCTTTTCGCCGGCTGCCGGTCTGTACTTGATGTTGGCTCTTCTTGCCTGATAATCCTCAAAGTCCGAACAAGAGCTTATCTCAACATATCTGTCGTAGGAAGGCATATATACCTCGATATCATACGTCTTTGCGCTGGAGAAGCCAAGGTCACCTGTGGAAAGGCAAACGACTCTATATGCAAGTCCGAGACCTTTAAGAACTCTCTCTGCGTCGTTAGTAAGCTTTTCAAGCTCCTCGTAGGAGGTCTCCGGTGTAGTAAATTTCACCAATTCCACCTTGTTGAACTGGTGCTGACGGATAAGACCTCTTGTGTCTCTTCCAGCACTTCCTGCCTCTGCTCTGAAGCATGCGGAATATGCACAATAGGAGATGGGAAGATCTGCGCCGTCGAGAATCTCGTCTCTGTGCATATTCGTAACGGGAACTTCTGCCGTGGGAATAAGGAAGCAATCGTTGTTAGCAACTCTGAATGCGTCCTCCTCAAACTTAGGAAGCTGACCTGTTCCTCTCATAGAATCGCGGTTTACCATGAAGGGAGGGAATATTTCCGTATATCCATTTTCTGTATGTGTATCCAGATAATAGGAAATAACGGCTCTCTCAAGTCTTGCTCCGAGACCGCGGTAAAAATGAAAACGGGGTCCCGACACTTTTGCTGCAGTCTCCGGGTCGAGTATTCCAAGCTCCTTGCCCAGATCCCAATGAGGCTTAGGCTCAAAATCAAATCTTCTTGGCTCACCCACTCGGCGAAGCTCTATATTGTCGCTATCGTCTGCTCCCGTCTGAACACTTGCATTTGGTACATTGGGGATAGAGAGAAGAATATCTCGGATGCGTGCGTCGATGGAGTCGATCCTGTCGGTTTCTTCCTTTACTTTCTCTGAAAGCACCTTCATCTCCGCAAAGATGGGAGCAACATCTTTCCCCTCCTTCTTCATCATGGGCACCTGCTTCGAGATCTTATTCTGCTCCGCCTTCTTTGCCTCTGTGTCGGCAATGAGAGTTCTTCTTTCGCCATCGAGAACTATCAGCTCGTCGATCTCTGCGCTGTAATCCTTCTGTCTTGTCTTAAGTCTTTCCTTAACATATTCCGTGTTTTCTTTGATAAATCTGATATCAAGCATTTTATATTACCTCTCGTTTTTTGCTGTTTTAATTATCGTCAAAAAGATCTGCGCCGCATAGCTTGCGAAGAATCTCTTCAAGATCACCGTTATCAATATATGTGAGCTCCACCGTCTTTTTTTTCGGGTCGTTATGAATTTTTATCCTTCTGCCAAGTAGGGACATACTCTTTCTTTCAAGCTCACGAAGGTATATCTCTGTCTGTTCTCTTTCCTTTGAGGGACTTTCTTCCTTTGGCTTGCTCTTCGAATTAAGTCTTTTTACCGCCGCCTCCGTCTCTCTTACCGAAAGCCCTCTCATATAGACCTTATTTGCAAGATAAATGATATCCTCGCCGTTTTTGAGCGAAAGAATCGCTCTTGCATGGCCCGTGCTGAGTCTTCCGTCTCGAAGCATTTCGAGAACTTCATCGGGAAGCTCCAAAAGTCTCATCATATTCGTTACGGTCGGTCTGCTTTTTCCGACCTCAGACGCCACCTGCTCCTGTGTGAGACCAAATCTTTCTATAAGGTCTCGATAGCCTAGTGCTTCTTCAAGAGGGTTAAGGTCCTGTCTTTGAACATTCTCTATTATTGCCACCTGAGCGGACTTAAGTTCGTCTCCGTCGAAGATTACTACGGGAATTTCGCTAAGACCTGCCATTTTTGAGGCTCTCCAGCGCCGCTCTCCCGCAATTATTTCATAAAAGCCATCAAGGGAGCTTTCTTTAACTATTATCGGCTGCAGAACTCCATGCTTCTTTATGGATTCCGCAAGCTGAGTGAGGCTTTCCTCCTCAAATGTTTTTCGGGGCTGATTTTTTCTCGGCTCAATTGACGAGATGCGAAGGGTCGTTACTCTTTCCTTTCTCGCCCCCGAGGTATTATTATCGTCAAGGATATCAAACATATCCCTGCCAAGTCCCCCTGCTCTTCTTGCCATATTTTTCCTATATCCTTTCCATAAGTTCTTTTGCCACCTCAAGATATTCTCCCGTTCCCTTTGAGAGCTTATCGTGGTAATATACGGGCATACCGAACCCCGGTGCCTCGGAAAGACGGACATTTCTCGAAACGGCAGTTCTGAAAAGCTTGTCCGCATAATGCTTTTTAAGCTCGGAAATGACCTGCATCGAAAGAATAAGTCTTCCGTTATACATCGTTACAAGTATTCCGCAGACGAAAAGCGACGGATTGAACTTCTGCTTTATCTTTCCAATTGATATCATAAGCTGTGAAAGTCCTTCAAGTGCATAAAATTCACACTGCATGGGTACTATCACGCTGTCTGCCGCTACAAGGGCGTTGATGGTTAACATTCCAAGAGACGGAGGACAGTCAATTATTATATAATCATAGTCTTCTTTTATAGTGTCAAGGGCTTTTTTCATGCATTTTTCGCCCTCTTCCACCTGAAAAAGGTCAAATTCACTTCCTGCAAGGCTTATGTTCGTGGGGATAACGCTGAGGTTTTGAAATTTGGTCTGTATCACCGCATCTGCGGCAGAAACACCGTCCAGCATTATTTCGGATGTGGTATATTTGAGATTTTTCTTAGGTACGCCAACTCCGCTCGTGGTATTTCCCTGGGGGTCAAGGTCAACAAGAAGCACCTTTTTTCCGAGGATACCAAGGGATGCGGCAACGTTTACTGCAGAGGTTGTTTTTCCAACTCCGCCTTTCTGATTTGCAAATGTTATTATATTTCCCATTTTTTCCTCACGGCATTTTTTTCTTTTATATATTATAACACCTCAAGGCATTTTTTTCAAGAGCATTTTATCTATATTTTTAATTATTTTGTATTTCTAAAAAAATCATTCATAAATTATCCTAAGTTGCGCCCGAAAGAGACAAAAGCGCATCATATTTTCATTCAATTTCCCAAAATAATGGCTATTACCCGCCAAAGCTAAACATTTTCAAGCAGAATAATCATAAATAAATTGAAAAATTACCCTCAAAATGTGAGCCTTTCGGCGGGAAAGCTGTGATAAAATTTCAGTAACGAAAAAAAGGAAAGGAACTAATTTAAAATGACGAAAAATTTTAATTTGTGCGATGAAAAAACTGACCTTGACGAAGGTTTGGTGGTAAATATTGACATCTGTGCCATCAGACCTAACCGCTCACAGCCAAGAGTAAGCTTTGAAAGCAATGCCACCATAAGACTTGCAGACTCAATAAGGCGGTATGGTATTTTACAGCCTATCACCGTGAGAATTGCTTCGGAGGGTGACGAAAAGCGGATTTTTGAGATCATTGCGGGCGAAAGACGCTTCAGAGCCGCAAAGCTGCTCGGAATGAGAAGCGTTCCCTGCATCATAATGACGGCAGACGATAAAAAATCTGCAGAGCTTGCTCTTATTGAAAATTTACTTCGGGAGGATCTTAATATTTTTGAAACGGCAAGAGCCATGAAAAGGCTTATAGAGGATTTTAAACTCACACAGGATGAAGTTGCTAAAAGACTTTCAATGAGCCAATCCGCAGTGGCGAACAAGCTTCGTTTGCTCCGTTACAGCGCCGAGGAAGAACGTTTGATACTTGAAAACCGTCTGACAGAGCGGCACGCTCGTGCAATTTTAAAGCTGAATGACACGGAGGAACGAAAAAAAACTATTTTGGTGGTTATTAAGTCACATCTAAATGTCAGCGCAACCGAGACTTATGTTGATAAGCTTTTAGAAGAAAAGGACTGCATCATCGAAAAGTCGGGCAAAAAAATTCCGATAATCAAGGATATCAGACTCTTTTATAATACGCTTGACAGAGCAATCGACGTCGTGAAAAATGCAGGAGTTGATATTTCTTCCAAGAAAAAAGAGGACGAAAGCGGAATTTTTATTGAAATTTCAATACTTAATCCCAGAAAGATCAGTTGATGTTTCACGTGAAACATTAAGTTCACAAATTAAAATGTTTCATGTGAAACATTAAAGAGCAAATAAGCACAAGTCTATCTTAATGATCGTCTTGTGCTTATTTATATAAAGATTTAAATGTTATCTCGTTATTTACTTCTTCTGTATATTCCTTAAAATATAGCAGCTTTATGTCATTCTAAAAGCCTCTTAAAGCGGCTTTTTCTTTATCTGTGCGTATGCTCTCGGGTATTTGGGTTGTGTTTCTGAGGTTTTGCGAATCGTTATGAGTGTTCTTTCCGCATCGCTTCCCTCTTCAAGTGTGCGGTCGATTAGTAAAAGCTTTTCAACTTTTTCGATCTTGCCTCCCAAAGTTATTATTCCTTTTTTTGCGTGTGCAAGCTCCTCATCGGCGGTTTTGGATTTAAGCGCAACAAATCTACCTCCCACCGCAACAAAAGGCATACAAAGTTCGGCAAGAATGGGCAAGGAAGCCACCGCCCTTGCACATACGAGGTCAAATTTTTCTCTGTATTCTCCATCTGTACCCGAAATATCCTCGGCTCTTGCGCTGATGGCAGTGAGATTTTTAAGGTCTAATTTTGCGGCGGTGTCATTTACATATGCGATCTTCTTTGCGGTGCTGTCAACCCCCATAACGGTAATATCCGACCTTGTGATGGCAATTGGAAATGAGGGGAAACCGCCGCCGCATCCGATATCGCAGACTTTTGCTCCGCTTTCTATTCCAATGCGAAGCAGAAGAAGCGAGTCGGCAAAATGGCGGGCTATGACCGATTCCTCGTCGGTAATAGCGGTTATATTCATTTTTTCGTTGGTTTCAAGCATTATGGCACAAAGCTGATAAAATTTCTCCAAAATCTCGTCTGTCAAATACTCGGAAAGAGAATTTTCGGTAAAAATCTCATGAACTTTGGCAAAAAATTCTTTTTTTTTCTTCATATAATATATACCCTACGATTTTTACATTTTTTTATTCAAATAAAAATCTTAAAATTGATAAACTATCCAAATCTCGTTTTTTTATTTGATGACAGAAAAAGGTCATTTTATGCCAAGATAAATTAGCAGAACAGAAATATCTGCCGGACTTACTCCGCTTATTCTCGATGCCTGTCCCACCGTCATCGGTCTCTGTGAGGTAAGCTTTTGCATTGCCTCTATACGCAGACCCTTAACGAGAGAATATTCTATATCGGCGGGTATTACTTTTTCTTCCAGTGCTTCATGGCGTCTGACCTCTGCAAGCTGCTTTTTAATATAGCCTTCGTATTTTACCGAGACCTCAACCGTGGTTTTTACTGCTCTCGAAAGTTCCTTACGATTTCTGTCTATCTCGCCCAGAGCCTCGTACGTAACGGCGGGGCGGCGCAGAAGATCTGCAAGAGAAACGCCGCTATTTACGGGAGTCTCTCCTATTTTTTCGAGAAATTCACTTGCAAATTTCGGTGAGATGTTTGTTTTTTCAAGTCTTTCTATCTCTTTTTCTATCAGTCGCTTTTTTTCAAGAAATTTTTTATATCTTTCATCGCTGAGCAAACCTGCATCGTGACCGATCTCCGAAAGACGAATATCAGCATTATCCTGTCGGAGAAGCAGACGGTATTCAGAGCGGGAAGTCATAATTCTGTAAGGCTCGTTCGTTCCCTTCGTGACCAGATCGTCGATGAGAGTTCCGATATACGAGCCGCTTCGCTTCAAAATAAGCTGTTCCCTGCCGCGAACCGAAAGTGAAGCGTTGATCCCCGCAATAAGTCCCTGCGCAGCAGCTTCTTCATATCCACTGGTTCCGTTGAACTGACCTGCGCCGTAAAGACCCTCAATGCTTTTAAATTCAAGGGTCGGATGAAGCCCGAGGGGATCGCAACAGTCATATTCTATTGCATATGCATAGCGCATCACCTGTGCCTTTTCAAAGCCTCGAAGCGAATATATCATCTTCATCTGAACATCGGTTGGCATCGAGGTGGAAAATCCCTGAAGGTAGACCTCCTGAGTATTTTCTCCCATAGGCTCAACGAAAAGCTGATGTCTCTCCTTATCCGCAAAACGCACGATCTTGTCCTCGATGGATGGGCAATAGCGAGGGCCTGTGCCGTGGATCTGCCCCGAATACATTGCACTGCGATTTATGTTTTCTCTTATGATATTATGCGTTTTTTCGTTTGTATAAACGATGTGACACGGCATCTGATCTATGCCGTCAAGCTCGTTTTCGCCCGTAAGTGATGAATAAGGAATTATAGGTTCTTCTCCATTTTGAATTTCCAGTTGAGAAAGGTCGATGGTATCTCTTTTTATTCTTGCGGGAGTACCAGTTTTAAAACGCATAAGTATTATTCCATGCTCTGCAAGGGACTTTGAAAGACCCTTTGCGGGAAGAAGTCCGTCAGGTCCTGCCTCGTAATTCGTATGACCCACAAAAATTCTGCTTTCCAGAAAGGTTCCGCTACAAATTATTACCTTTTCGGCTTTCCATATCTCTCCGAGACGAGTTTTTATACCTATGATCCTCTGCTTACCCAAATTGACTTTTTCTGTAATGATTTCAGTTATCTCTGCCTGAATGAGACGGAGATTTTTTTCATTTTCAAGGGTATGCTTCATTATCGCCTGATATTTTTTTCTATCGGCTTGGATACGCTTTGAATGAACGGCCGCTCCCTTTCCAAGATTTAGCGTTCTGCTCTGGAGAGTTACAAGGTCTGCAGCCCTTCCCATTTCTCCTCCTAGGGCATCTATCTCGTAAACGAGGTGTCCCTTTCCCGTTCCACCGATGGAAGGGTTACAGGGCATATTTGCAACGGCATCAAGGCTCATGGTGAAAAGAACTGTGTCTATCCCCGTTCTTGCAGAGGCGAGAGCCGCCTCTATTCCTGCATGACCCGCACCGATAACGGCAACCGAGGTGCAATTTTCACAATCATTTATCTCTGCAGAATTATTTTCTTTTTCGCAATTTAACATTTATGATCTCTTTTCATCAAATAAGACAAATATTGTCATTTTTTATCTTTGTATTTTATGCTTCCTATTGATTCAGCATAAGCCTTTGCCGCTTGCTCCGTCTTGTTTTCGCCAAAGCGGTAATATATATTATTTTTAATATCGGTGGGCAAATATTGCTGATCCACATAGTTGTTTTTATAATCGTGAGGATATTTATATCCCTTAAAAAGGGGGCTTTGGAGATGTCTGGGGCATTCTACTCCGACACCCGCACGAACATCCTCATCCGCAGCTGCAAGAGCCATATATGCAGTATTGGATTTTGGTGATGTTGCAAGCATGAGAGCTGCATTTATAAGAGGTATCCTTGCTTCCGGAAAACCCAGTTCCTTGGCACTCTCACAGCAGGAACGGACTATAACAGCCGCCATAGGATATGCAAGTCCAATATCCTCACTTGCAATTACCTGAAGCCTGCGGCAAAGTGCGTCAAGCTCACCGAGCGAGACCAGCTTTGCAACATAAAATGCCGTGGCATCGGGATCTGATCCTCTTATTGATTTCTGCAAACACGAAAGAAGGTCATAATGATCATCGTCATTCATTCCGACGCATGAGGGATTAAAGGAATCAACGTCCTCCCGAGTCAGATTTTTTTCTGCTGCATAGTATGCGTTTTCAAGTACGACAATCGCATGTCTTACATCGCCTTTCGTTGCTTTAGCTATATAAAAAAGAAGCTCGTCCGTAACATTTTTATTTTCATTTGCGTTTTTATTAAGATAGTCGAACGTGCGTCTGAGTGCCGTGATGCAGTCATTTGGTGAAACAGGCTTAAATTCAAAAAGTGAGGAACGGGAAATTATAGCATTATAGATATAAAACCATGGATTTTCCGTGGTAGAAGCGATGAGGGTTATTCTTCCGTCCTCTATATATTCAAGAAGCGACTGCTGTTGCTTACGATTGAAATACTGTATCTCATCAAGATATAAAAGTATTCCGCCGCTACCGAAAACATTGTTCGTTTGATTTGCAATGTCCTTTACATCCTGAAGTGAAGCGGTCGTTGCATTGAGTCTGTGAAATATCATTCCGCTGTTTTCGGCAATTATTGACGCTGCCGTGGTCTTACCCGTGCCGGGAGGACCATAAAATATCATATTATTTATTCTGCCGGCGGAGACCATTTTTCTGACCACTCCGCGCTCTCCGAAAAGGTGGCTCTGACCAACGATCTCGTCAAAGCTCCTTGGGCGCATAAGATCGGCAAGCTGAGTATTTCTCATTTGATTATATAGCCTTCCTTTCTTTTGGATTAGCGTATCCGACGCCCACTAACCTCTCGAAAAAGTTGATAAAAACTTAAAATTATAGAAGCTATGCAGGTGTTTTATGCAAATACCACGTCATTTTATATTATACCAAAAACATTCTCGCTTGTAAAGTCATTATTTATAATGAAGGAATAAAATATAATTATAAATATTAACTAATTGTAAAATTTTAAGGAAAATTTTATTATTATACAGAAAAATGCTTCAAAAATGAGTCTCTGCGACTTGCAATAAATTATAATATATGTTATAATATAATATATTTATGATCTTGATTGTGGAAAATGAATCGAAATACAAAAAAATTTAAAAGAAAGGGAGAAAAATGAATAGCTTAGACGAAATTAAAAAAATTTGGGACAGTGTTAAAATAGATATAGTTAACGATTACGAAATTGCGCCTTCAACAGCAGAACTCTGGTTCGGAGATCTTAATGTCAGCTCTTACGAAGAAAACGTCATTACTCTTAAAAACACGTCCGAATACAAAACAAAATTCATAAAAAACAAATATATCGAAATGCTCGCAGATTGCTTTGAGCAGTATATGGGTATAAGACCCGAAATTACCGTTGTTTCCTATGAAATGCAAGATAATAAAAATGACACGACAGAAGAAACAAATGAAGAACAGCCAAAGGCAAAGGGAAGCTCGTTTCCAACGCTGAATTTTGAATATACCTTCGATAATTTCATTGAGGGAAGCTCTAATACCTTTGCAAGAGCCGCTTGCTGGGCGGTTGCAAAAAACGTTGCCGAGGCTGAGGAGGGAAGTACCGCTTCCGAATACAATCCTCTTTTCCTCTATGGACCCAGCGGCATAGGAAAAACACACCTTATGTACGCAATCACAAACAAGATAAGAAAAGAAAAGCCTGAGGCTACTATCGTTTATATAAAGGGTGAGGATTTTACAAATCAGCTCATTCAAAGCCTTTCCGCACAGGAAATGAATAAATTCAGAGATAAATACAGAAAATGCGATATTCTAATGATAGACGATATTCAGTTTATCGGCAGTAAGGTTGCAACTATGGAGGAATTTTTCCATACATTCAATGCTCTTTATGAAAACGAGAAGCAGATAATAATGACAAGCGACCGTCCCCCAAGAGAAATTCCAGACCTTGAAAAGAGACTTGTTTCAAGATTTGAAATGGGACTTCTTGCAGACATCCAGTCACCCGACCTTGAGCTTCGCATGGCGATAATAAAGAAAAAGGCTGAGCAGGCAAGAATAGTCATTCCCGACGAAGTCCTTACATATCTTGCGGAAAATCTCAGAACAAACATAAGACAGATCGAGGGTGCGATAAAGAAAATCAGTGCTCTCTGCTTCCTCTCGGGTAAAGAGGTTACCCTTGAGCTTGCCAAAAATCTCATGCATGAGTTGCTTGGAGGAGCTGAACCTGTCAGCGTTACCGTGGATAAGATATTTCTCTCGGTATACAAAAAATACGGATTTACGAGAGAGGAGCTTTGCGGTGCAAGAAGAACGAAGGACCTTGCCCTTGCAAGACATATCACAATCTATCTCATCAGAAATATAACGGAAATGTCACTTCCCAACATCGGAAAAATCTTCGGGCGAGACCATTCTACCATTATGTCGTCTATTTATCTTGTAGAAAAGAATATAGGCAATGACGAAATGTTTGCTTTGGATATAGGCGAGATAAAAAAAGAGATAGAAAAGGGAAATATTTGATATTTAAACAGCATTATAACAGCTTTTAAACAGTTTTACATTTTAAAAAAATTTTTTTCTAACAAAATACACAGTAGTTTTTTCAACATATGGAAAAATATGTGGAAAAGCTGTTAAACAATATTATAGAAATCATAATTCAGAAGCCTTTTTC
>JAZUPD010000069.1:0-54087 GCA_045604985.1 Eubacteriales bacterium | reverse complement strand
CTTGCGGCGGTGCTTTATGCCGCAAGTGGGTATATGATAGTACTGACAGCAGAACAAAAAAGCCTTGGCTGGACCAAGGTTTTTTGGCTGCGTTGGTACAGATGGGGGATACCCAAGGGCGAAGTCCCCTTGGGAGCGCTTTGCTTACTTTTTCGCGGGAAAAAGTAAGTGCCGCGCGGCATAAGCGCATAATAATTAACAAATCTCCTCAAACAATAAACAAACCACAATACCCCCCAAGCACAACTCCCTTGTTCCCCCTCAGAAAACCTAAGTGCCTCTCACCATGAACGCATAAATAATTAACAAACCTCCTCAAATAATAAACCTGGCCGAATACCACCCCAGAGCGCAAAACCCTTACTACCACTTTTCAACAAAAAACAGCAAGGGCAAGTCCCGAAGGACTTGCCCTTGCCTTTATAGGTTGAACTAATTAACCTTTTAAGGGGTTATATTAGTTGAACGCATAGCCGGTGAGAACACCGTTAACTACATCATAAGTGTAGAATACTACAGCGTTTGTAGCGATGTTAGCGAATGTGCCAACCTCAACAGTTCCTGCTGTTGCGTAAACTGTTACGAACTCAACCTTGTTAACAGTCTTCCAACCGTCGATATTTACATGAGAAACAACACCGGTGTTATCCTTTACCTGTCCCGCATATACGCCACGGTTGAGATCTGTTCTATTGCCAAATGCATCCCAGAGGTTGAATACAACATTTTCGTTTTCTACAGCCTTGAACTCGTCATATGTGTAGCAAGCTACAACGCCGTTATCACGAGTAATAACGAGACCGTAGTTTGTAGCAATATCACCCTTGCTGTTCTCATAAGATGTACCCTTAGAAGCAAGGAGACTATCCTGGAATACTGCAACTTCATCACCTGTGAAGATTACAGACTCTTCGTACTTGCAATCAACAAGGTTGTAGAGGTTGGAGTATACGTAGTAATGAACACCATTATCGAAGTAGATCTTAGTATTAGCTGTCTTAGCTGTTACCATGTAAACTTCGTCAGCATGGAATGTTGCAGCTACATAAGGAATGTACTCAACGAATGCCCATGTGTTGAGATGGTTACGATCAATTCTGTCGCAACGATGGTTGTTGTCGATAATTGTCTCTGTAACGCCAGCAACTGCATCATTGCATGTGCTATGATCCATCGCTGTGTATACAAGATCTACATCCTGAACCTTTTCAGTCCAGTCAACGTTGCCTATAGCTATTTCGCTGATGCAACGAGTTGTATCCATGATCATGATATTGTTGGAGTTAGCAACAATAATTGCCTTACCAGGAGCACCAACAAGGTTGATCTCATAGCCATTCTGAGGCATACCTACATAAGTGTAGATACCGTCCTTAGCAACGAATGTGAATACTGTGTTAGCATTTGTTCTGATAGGCTTAGCATTGCTATCAGCAGCGAGCTTAACATCGGAAATACCGAGATTGAATGTAACAAGTGCCTGGTTAGCTGCTGCTCCCTTAGTTGTGGGATAAGCGTTAAGAAGCATGTAAGAACCATCCTCGTTCTTGCCTGCAACAGCATAAACGAGAGTAGCTGTCTTATCTGCCAATACTTCGTCAGCAACCTCATCGCCAACGAGGTCTACATAGTTGCTTGTAAGGCGATCAATGATGAACGCTCTTTCAACTGCCTTGTAGAGAGGAGTTGCCTGATGTGTTGCAAGACGATCAGCGTCGAAGTAGTAGCTGTATACGCTCATCTTGTTAGCAACCTGTGCATAGAAGATGTTGCAGTACTCAACGAAGATCTGGTACTCAAGCTCTGTGAATTCCATAGAATCAACAGAGTTGATCTTGATTGTCTGATACTTACCGGATGCGTCAACGATAGCGTCAACAACGATCTGGTCGTTCTCAAGTGCGAACTCACTCTGGTATGCATTGAATGCAACATAAGAATAGCTTGCATTTGCAGAGAGTGTAGGTACACCGGAGATGAGGTGACCTGCGATTGCAAAGCCTTCGAAGCCTGCACATCTGTCGGTCATACCGAAGTCAAGAACGTCATTCCAGCCGTTCTGGTACTCATTGGAAACAACGATTGTGTCATTGCCATAGTAAGAACGCATAGCTGGCTGGATAGAATCAATTCTGTAGGAATCAAGGATGTGGAAGTTCTTGAGACCATAGAGGTTGTTATATGTCCAACCGCCAACATCCCATGTCTTGCCACCGATAGAAACCTGTGCATCCTCGTAGATGCTTGTAGCAGGTGTTACCATACCCTTAACACCCCACTCAACCTTACCCATAACTCTTGTAGCTACTTCGATAACATTGATCTCGTGAGTGTTTCTGTTGTACTTGTAGAGCCAAGATGCCCAATCGCTGAGAGCGTTTGCTGCACCTGTTACTACATAGTCATTTACATGCTTGTTATTACCGGAGAAGAGCTCGCTAGCACCGTCAGCAGTTGTTATACCGGAAAGGTTGAACTCTTTGCCGTTAACAGAATTGCCATCCATGTTTGAAATGCCGCCGATTCTACCAACATACCAAGGAGTATAGATAGCTGCGTCGTAGAGACCGTCGCCATCATAGTCCATAGCTGTGATTTCGCAGAAGTAGTTGTTTGCGATATTAGCTGCAATATTGAATTTAGCGTCTGCCAACTTTTCAGCGTCAACAATAGCACTCGTGCCAAGAACTGCGTTCTTGTAAGCAGCTACGATATCCTCACCAGCCTCTATTGTAGCATAGTCAGAATAGAGAGAATTGTTGTAGCAAGCAAGTGCAGCGAGGATATCCTCAGCTGTTGCCTTAACAGAAAAATCACCTGTGTGAACCGACTTCTTGAAGTATGCCTTAAGAGTGTCGTCCCACTTAAGAAGAACTTCTGCCTTCTCGTTAACGATATCGTTGCCCTTGAATGTCTGAACATAGTCAGCAACGAACGCACCCTCAACGCCGTAGTCAGCATAAAGAATGAGGTCCTGAGTTGCTGTAGGAGCATTGTAGTCAGCCTTTGTGCCGTCTACAAGGTTGTATGCCTGGTTACCGAATGTGAGGAAGTATCCCTCGCTCCAGATAACGTTGGCACCGTCGAACTTGTGATCATAGTCGATCTCAGTAACAGTGATCTCACGGTTGTCACCGTAGTTCTTGAATGTCTTGGATGCGCACTCGTCGCCCCATGTAAGAACATCGTTCTCGAATGTGAGGTTGAATGCGTAACCGAGCTTGTCAGCATAATGCTCATCAACGAAGTTACCCTTAACGTCATCAGAGATCTGGCTAACTCTTGCGTAAACATACTTGTTTGCAGCGTTAACTGCCTTGTTGTCTGCACCGATAGGAGCAAATGCTACATAACCCTCGTTGAGTTCCTTGCCAATGTAACCATTGATGGAAGCACCGGGGATCTTGCAAGCACTGTTTCTTACAACTGTAGGAGTTGCAACGAGCATATAAGTGCCGCTTGTAAGGTTGAAGTTGTCTGCAAAGAGAGACTCTTCAGCATACAGAGCGTTGTAAAGGATTGTAGCGATTACGCCACGAACCGCAGCATCACCATAAGCGACATTAGCGATACCGTTTGTAAGACCGAGCTTCATAGCCTTGTTGATGAAGCCGTTAGGATAAGAAAGTCCTGTGTAGCCGAGCGAACGAACTACCATTGTAAGAGCTTCCTGATATGTAACGTTGCCGTTAGGATCGAAGCTTACATCGGACTTACCGACAACTACGCCCTGCTCGTAAGCATAAGCGATTGCGCCAACATAGTAGTCAGCAACGTCATCAATATCTTCGAAAGTTGTGTCATTTACATAACTTTCCCAATAGTTGCTCTCAACCTTGCCAGTGAGTACACGGCCGGTAAAGAGTGCCATCTGAGCACGGGTAACGTTATCGTCTGCACCCATGTCAGCTGCGTTGTAACCCTTGAAAATGCCAAGCTTGTTAAGACGGGTAATAGCTTCTGCATTGTATACTACCTTTTCGTCAGCCTCAGCTGCGCTTATAGCAACAACACTTGTAGCTACCATCATAACTGCAAGCACCAGGGCAAGAATTTTCTTGAAATTCTTCATGGTTGTGTTTCTCCTTCAAAAATAATTATTTTTTCAGGTGAAATAGTTTTATGTTCAACCTGTCGCCACGTCGAAGCAAAACGTCGCTTACATCCGACTTAGCTGTCATCGGATGTCATTAAACTCCGATGGCTAGGGCATTCCATAAACTTTCCCCTGTGCCAATATAGTACCATGTCTTCATATTTTTGGCAATACTTTTCCTCAACTTGTAATTACACTGCAATATTAAACCCTGTTTAATATTTCTTTTTTAGTAGAAAAACGGATTTTTAGTCAAAAAATCCGCTTTCGTACCTTTTTATATATAATATGATGAAAATTTTTGCTCTCGATTCATTATTTTAAAAATTGCAACGCCCAATCCCCCCCCTTACACAGCACATTCCGGCAATTTTCATTTTTTTCTACGTTAAAAAATTGTGTTCCGCCGTATGATAGCCCATCTGATTTTTCTTGGGGTTACGTTACATACTTAAAAGCACCAAAACGGCATATAAATTCACCATTATCACTACCCATAAGGACGAATTTGTTGAAGAAATCTCTCAAAAGCTGCATCACGGTCGTACGACAAATAGATGCTGTTGCTACATATACTGGCACTAAAAAATCGGTTTTAATTTGTATTATTAACAAGCATCAGCTTAATGATTTTCAAACGATTGTTTCAAAATATGACAACACGTTTTCCTACTTTGAAATGGCAAACGAAACCTATGGCAATTTTAAACATATAAAATCTCGTTAAAGAGAGGCTTGGCACGCCAAGCCTTTTTCTATACTATTTGCATGACCCAATAAATCACCCCATACACTACCGAAGCCACCACTCCATAGAGGATAACGGGACCTGCAACCGTAAATATTTTTGCTCCGACACCAAGAACAAGTCCCTCGGATTTCGTGTCGATTGCGGGAGAGACCACCGAATTTGCAAATCCCGTTATGGGAACGAGCGTTCCTGCACCGGCATACTTTGCTATACAGTCAAAATACCCCAGTCCCGTGAAAAGCGCAGAGAGAAATATCAAGGTGACGGAGGTAAGCGTACCCGCATCATCCTTTGAAAGCCCCCATAAAACATAAGCTCTCGAAAGAAGCTCTGCAAAAGCGCATATAGAGCCTCCAACACAGAATGCCCACACGCAGTTTTTGGCTACGGGGGATTTTTTCGCATGGGCTGTGGCATATTTTTTATAGATCTTCTTATCAATATTCATATCTTTTACCAACCTTTCCTCTATTATTTTGCCCGAATGACGTTTTTTTAAACTTAAAAAGCAAAAAAGTCTTTACAAATGGGAAAAATGGGAATATAATATAAATGAATATTTCTAAAAGGAGATAGGTGCTGTCAAAATGTCAAAATTCGAAAAATTTGTAAATTCCCTTGAAAACGTTTGCGACAAAGCTGTTAAAGAGACTGCGAAGGTGACGGATATCGCCGCTACCAAGGTCAAGCTTAAGGCAGAAGAAGCAAGGCTTTGCGACAAATACGAGGCTCTCGGAAAGGCTTCGGAGGATTATCTTTGCGCACTGGACGAGATTCCCGAACAGATCGCTGCGGCACTTGACGAGATAAAAAAAGTCAAAAGCAGTATTGAAAATCTCGAAAGAGAAATCGAAAAGAAAAAACACAAAAATTGAAAAAACGGACTGAGCCGGTTGTTTTTTGGCTCAGTCCGTTGTTTTTTTCATTTTAAATCGTAAAAAGACTTTTTTCTGCTTCCCGGCTTGCCCAGGAAGGCAGATTAACGGTATCTAACAAAAATATCCTCTTATGGCAGAGAGAACGGTACTTCTTGCGCTCTCCATGCTGTCCGCCTCAATGGTACAGCCCGCCGCCTTTATGTGACCGCCTCCGCCAAGAGACGCACAAATCGCCGAAACGTCAACGTCACAGCTTGAACGCATTGAGCAACGGAAAACGCCCTCGTCCTTCGGCTGTCTGATAACTGCGGCAACCTCAACGCCCTCAACGCTTCTGGCAACGTCAACAAGAGTTTCCATATACTGATCGAGAATGTCGTTTTCATTCTTCATCTCATATGTGAAGCATATAATCCCGATCTTTCCGTCATTATAAAGTGAAAGATTTTCAAATCCCAGCTTTTCCGCCTTTAATTGAATAAAAGGCTTGCAATCGAAAAGCTTGTGATTGATATATGCCGCATCAATCCCGCTTCTTAGAAGCGAAGCCGCCACCATATGGGTCTGAGGAGTGACCGAGGAATACTTAAAGCAACCCGTATCCGAGGAAATTGCCGCATAGATGCAGAAATCCACCTCATCCGATATCTCCTTTATCGCACCTCTCCTGAGCATCTCCCTGGAAATAGCAAAGATCATTTCGCCCGTTGCCGAAAGGTCTGGGCAAATATAGCCGTCCGCATACTGCGTTCCCTTTCCGTGGTGGTCTATCATCATTTCCACCTGCTCCAGATACTTTTCTTTAAGGTCTCCAAGCTGCATGGGAGATGCGGTATCAACCGAAATGACTCTCTCAGTGGCAAAATCTGCGGGGATATTCGCTTCAAGCAAGCTTTCCTGTCCCAGGGGAAGAAATTCAATTCTATGGGGAAGCTCACTCTCACAAATGACGTGAGCCTTCATTCCCATAGCAAGGAGAAGCTTTTTCAGTGCCAAGGCAGAACCGACGGTATCGCAATCGGGACGAGCATGACAAAGGATAAGGGTGTTTCTTTTCTCGCAGAGCCTATCCACCGTCTCCGCAAGGCTGAGACGCTTATATTCCTTATTCTCCATCGTCCTTTTTCTCCTCACCATCATCCGAGAAAGTTATTCCTTCAAGTAATGTTGCGATATGTGCGCCGTGCTTTATGGAATTATCATGAACGAAGGTAAATTCGGGTGTGATTCTCAAATTCATTCTGCGGGCTATCTGACTGCGGATAAAACCGCTTGCGGTCTTAAGTCCCTTCGCAACCTCTTTCGGGTCACTGCTGTTAAGAAAAGAATAATATATCTTTGCATATTTGAGATCGGGGGTGACCTCTGCGCCCGTAACGCTCACATAAGCATTCTGCACTCTTGGATCCTTGACCTCGCGAAGGACGATCGCAACCTCCTTCATCATCTCATCGTTAATTCTTCCTCTTCTGTAATTCGCCATATATTTCTCCTATTATCAATTCATAAGTTCCGAATTTTCCGACTGGTCCGTCTGCTCGCTCTCGGACAAGGCAGTGCTTTCATCTCCCATCCCACTATCAAAGGGAGCTTCCGTCTCCGGCGGCTCTTCCGTTTCCTGTGGTGGAATAGGATATTCATCCTCCGGAAAGCTTATAGCTCCGAAAAGCTCCGAGAGCTGTGCATCCGCCTTTTCTTTCCTATCATTTATAAGGTCAGTTGCATAATCGACAGTGCTTTTTCTTGCCTCTCTCACTGCTCCGTGAGTAGCAGAAGCAAGAAGGTCAGCTCCAGAGGAATAAAGATAGGTAAAATCAAATGTGATACTGCCCAGCACCTCATCCATTGACCGCATTGCCTTGATGCTTCGGAAATAATTATAGAGACAGTGTGTTTTATATTCTTCAGAAAGAAGCTCATATGATGCGGTATTCAGCGCACCGATGATAAGCCCCGTCATTTCCAACTTGTTATTTTCAGAGGGAACTGCAAGAACCGAAGCAGAAGCCTCGGTATAGGCATAATAACCATCCTGCTTCTCGTCCATCTTCGGAATGGGCGCAACACCCCAATCTATAGGATAATTTGCAAGCTCGCTCATAGCGGAAAGCGGTGCAACGGCAAAAAGAAGTTTTCCTGATCCAAAAAGTGAATAAAGATCTAATGCTGTTGCTCCGGCTGCGGGCTTATATACCGACGGGTTTCCGTAAACAAGCGCACAAGCCTGCTCAACGGCTACCTCAAGTCGCTCCGAATCAAACGAAACCGTCGGACTCTTGCCCAATGCGTTATCCACCAGACTTATATTTGCCGAGCGGAACACAACATCGGTATATTCATCTCCCATTGCAAAGCTGCCCTGACCCACTATTCCCAAATTTTCATTTGCCTTTCTCGCAAGTTTATCAAAGCTCTCCCACGTCCATTCATTATCTTTGATCATACTGTCAATATCATGCCCCAGACTCTCTGCAACACTGCGGTTGAAGAACACTGCGTATATTTTGCTGAAATCCGTGCTTGCCGCTCCAATGTCGGCATATATAGAATTTCCCGCATATGCTGCAGAGGAGTTTTTAGAATAGCTTTGAACCGTTCCGTAAAAGGGCAGTGTACGAAGATTCATTATGATGCCTTTTGCGGCAAGACCGCCCACTCTGAATTCCGGCACGGAGATAAGGTCCGCATAATAATCCTCCGCAAGAGAGGAATTGACAAGCTCCTGCTCTATCAGCCTGTCCTCGATATACACATTGATGATGTCGATATTATATTTTTCTTCAACTATCGAATCACGGAGAAGAAGCACTCTCTCATAATAGCTCTCCCCATCTGTGGCAAAGGTCATTTTGCTTGTTGTTGCAATAATAAAGCTCTGGCCCGAAAAATCTCCCGCCGAAAGTGCGCTAACACGCTTTTTCGCTCTGTCGCCCGCATTTTCGGGATGTGTAACGTCTCCACTGACATCTTCTGTTGCAGGTTCGCTCGATTTCGAGGGTTCGGTATCACTCTCGGGCGTTCCCGCAGAGTCGTCAATAACTGTCGTTTCAGATGAATTCAAGCCATCGTCATTTATTATCACAAGCCCGCAGGACGAAAGCACAAAAACTACCGCAAGGAGAGCCGATAGTATTAGTCTCTTTCTCATTTTTCACCTCTCGAAAGAAGGACTGACACGATAAAACCATCTGTATTATTGCCCGAAACCGTGTATTCATATCCCGAAGGAAGAATTATTTCCGTTTCTCCATCCTCGGAAGCGGGAACATAGTAAATTTCATATCTATTTCCGTCGTCCGCATCAATAGTCAGGTGAATTTCGTCATAGGAATGTTCATTTTTCAAAAGGTCAAGATATTCCTCTAGCACAAGCCCCTCGCTATACATATAGTAAGCATGAGGAACGCCAACATATCTAAAATGCCAAGCCTCATAGGCAATGCCCGTTATATCCGCCTTGCTTTCGGGATAGCGCAGAACGAATCCGTATTTATGTGCATTTTCATATATCCAATGATATTCTTCCTCATCCTCGATATATGTATTTGCACCGTCCTTATATACCGACATATCGAACGCCATTGCGGTATGATGCTCGCTCTCACCGGGCAGGGCTACGTATTTAAGTGCCTCCTCCTCGCCGTCTCGCTCCATGCGCCAGTCAAAAAGCTCCTTTTGACTCTCGTACGAGCGGTATGCACTCTTTATAAGAAGTCCGCCCTCGTTCGTAAGTTCAAAAAAAGTCTCCGTCATCTCATTGAGCCTTGAAAGTACGAATGGGTCAAGCTCAATATCTGTAGAGCTTATCTGATAAGCCCTTGCACCGTTTTCATATTTCTTTCTTCCCGTATAAAGATCCTTCAGATCCCTGCTTTCGGGAAATGAATATGGTGCACCTGCTCTCACGAGGATAAGATCCCCTCGATGAAGCTCCTCTTGGGAAAATTTTTTCGTTATAACTCCCTCTCCCAGCACACCCGAAGCGGTGTCCTCGGATTCGCTTTGGATCGATGTGACATTCGTAGTTGTAAATATGTCGGTCTCATTTTCCTTCGCTTCCTCACCGAATCTTTTCAAAGTAAAAAGGAAAATCACTGAAACAGCAATTATAAGTGCAACCACAGCAGATAGCAATACAGTCTTGATCATTCTCTGTCTTCTTTTTCTGCGGCTTCTTCCGCCGCCGCGATTCCACGATCCGTATCCGTTATTCATATTTTCCTCCTTACACATTATCTCTTGTTTGAGAAACGGGGACCATCTGCACATCTTATGCAGATGTGTTAAGGCAGTCCCCGATCTTTTAAATCCGTAAAATTATTTATCTGCGTCCTTCATCGAAAGGCGGATTCTGTTCTTTTCGTCAACACCGAGATACTTAACTCTTACAGCGTCACCGATGTTTACAACATCCTCAACCTTTTCAACTCTGTTTTCGGATAGCTTGGAAATATGGACCATTCCCTCCTTGCCGGGAGCATACTCAACAAATGCGCCGCAAGCGATGATTCCTGTTACCTTTCCGGGGTAAGTTACACCTACCTCAGGCTCAAAACAGATAGCGTCGATCATAGCCTTTGCAGCCTCTGCGTCTGCTGTGTTTACTGCCGCAATGTGGATAGTTCCATCATCCTCAATATCTACCTTTGCGCCCGTTTCGCCTGTGATCTTCTGGATAACAGAGCCGCCCTTACCGATAACTTCTCTGATCTTATCGGGATCAATCTTCATGGAGATCATCTTGGGTGCGTACTTGGAAACGTCTGCTCTTGGCTCAGCGATTGCTTTTAGGATAACCTCATCAATGATGTAGTCGCGTCCCTTATGGGTGATCTCGAGAGCTGCCTTGATGATCTCGGGTGTAAGACCGTCGATCTTAAGGTCCATCTGAATTGACGTGATACCTGCATGAGTACCAGCAACCTTAAAGTCCATATCGCCATAGAAGTCCTCAAGACCCTGAATATCTATCATAGTTTCCCAGCTTCCGTCCTCTTCCGTGATAAGACCGCAGGAGATACCTGCAACGGGAGCCTTTATCGGAACACCTGCATCCATAAGAGCAAGGGTCGAACCGCAAACAGAGCCCTGCGAGGTGGATCCGTTAGAAGAAAGGACATCTGAAACGAGACGGATCGCATAGGGGAATTCCTCCTCTGAGGGAAGAACGGGAACGAGAGAACGCTCAGCAAGCGCACCGTGACCGATCTCTCGGCGTCCGGGGCTTCTTGCGCTCTTTGCTTCGCCGGTGGAATAACCGGGCATATTATAATGGTGCATATATCTCTTTGATGTCTCGCTGTCGATACCGTCAAGCATCTGAGCCTCATCGAGAGTACCGAGAGTTGCACTTGTAAGAACTTGTGTCTGACCGCGCGTGAACATACCCGAGCCGTGAACTCTGGGAAGGAGTCCAACCTCTGCTGTAAGAGGTCTGATCTCATCCATGCGACGTCCGTCAACACGCTTTCTGTCAACAAGGAGCCAACGGCGAACGATCTTCTTCTGGACCTTATAAATAAGCTCTTCCATAATAGAACCGATCTCGGGATATTCCTCGCCGAACTTCTCCACAATATCGTCCATAATAGGCTGCATCTTTTCGTCACGGACATTCTTATCGTCTGTGTCAAGAGCCTCCATAACAGCCTTCTCGCAGTAGTCAAACACTTTATCAAACATGTCGTGGTCAAGCTCGCAGGAAGGATAATCAAACTTCTTCTTGCCGATCTCATCAACAATGCCGTTAATGAACTCAAGAATACCCTGATTCTCCTCATGAGCAAGCATGATCGCCTCATACATAAGGTCATCGGGAACCTGATTTGCGCCTGCCTCGATCATTACTACCTTCTTTGTAGAAGAAGCAACCGTAAGCTCAAGGTCGCTTACCTTTCTCTGTGCCTCCGTGGGGTTGATAACGAGCTTACCGTCAACAAGACCAACAAAAACACCACTGATAGGACCGTTCCACGGAATATCGGAAATGGCGAGAGCGGCAGAAGCACCGATCATAGCTGCAACCTCAGGGGAGCAATCGGGGTCAACGCTCATAACGGTAAGGGAAAGTGCAACATCATTGCGAAGATCCTTGGGGAAAAGAGGACGGATAGGGCGGTCGATAACACGGCTTGTAAGAACAGCCTTTTCGCTGGGCTTGCCCTCTCTCTTGAGATATCCGCCGGGGATCTTTCCCGCAGCATACATTCTTTCCTCAAAATCTACCGAAAGAGGAAGGAAATCAATTCCGTCTCTGGGCTTTGCGCTGGCAGTTGCGCAGCAAAGGATAGCGGTCTCGCCATAGCGGATCATGAGAGAACCGTTTGCAAGTCCTGCCATTTTACCTGTCTCGATAACGAGGGGTCTGCCTGCAAGTGTGTATTTGAACACCTTGTAATTCTTGAACTCCATTGCGGAGCTTACAATTCCTGACATTTGGGAATCCTCCATAAAATTTTTATTTTTACCGTTTTCACAGAGGCTTAGCACTTAAACGGATACAGATTTTTACATTGCTGCAACGCAAACTTCTCCCCCTCTGCGTCACGCCCTCGGTGTGCAGTCTCTCTCGGAGTGAGAGGGCAAATAAAAACAGATATCAAAGTTATATTGCACCACAGAAAGGAAGTGTCTATACCCATTTAACTGCTAAGGTGAGTGTGTAAAACGGATTTTCCAAAAAACAGTATGGAGTGAAGAGTGAAAGCGTGCTTTCACCCATCACTCCAAGCTTTTAAATTACTTTCTGAGACCAAGTCTCTCAACGATCGAACGGTAACGCTCAATATCAACCTTCTGAAGGTAACCGAGAAGGTTTCTTCTGTGACCAACCATCTTCAGAAGACCGCGGCGGCTGTGATGGTCGCCCTTGTTCTTCTTAAGGTGTTCGGTAAGGTTGTTGATGCGTCTTGTAAGAAGAGCGATCTGAACCTCAGGCGAGCCTGTGTCACCCTCGCAGATAGCGTACTCCTTGATGATTGCCTGCTTTTCGTCCTTAAGCATCATGTTTTTCACCTCATTTTAATTTATTTATGCGCATACACAGTGAGCGGAAGGTGAAGTCCCTAAGGCTTACACCGCAGACCGAGTGTGCGTATATTCATTTTTATCGGTCAAAAGACCATACAGCGTGTATTATACCACATCACGGTCGATTTGTAAAGAGTTTTTTGAAAAATCACAAATTGTTTACATTTTAAAAACATTTTTTGTTATAACGCATTGACAAACAACGCTAAATAGTGTATCATAAATCCAATAAGCAGATATCAATAAAAAAGCTATCGTTTTTATTGAAAACATCAAGATGTCCGCCCTTTCAGAAAAACGCTCTGACATATACAACGAGAAAAAGAACTGTCAAGATTGTTATGTACCTTGAAATTGATCTGATTTTTCAGCGGCACAGACACAATAATTCGTCTATATATAAAACCTTAAAGGAGAATTTATATGCTCAGATTTTTTAGAATCAGCGGAATAGTGTTCTTTCTCGGCTGCGTTATTGGGTTTTGTCTCATTTTTTCCAGCGCAGGAACAAAAAGCCTTGCAGATGCTCTTGCGGGGCTTGTTATAGCCTTTATTTCATGCGCTTTGGGGCTGCTCTTTATCTATGTTGCAGAGTTGCTTGACAGGGTGAAAACTCTTGAAGATAAGATTTTGGGCAAAGACGATAATAACTGATAAATGAAAGGTATAAACGTAATGAACGAAAAATTATTTAACTATATTTCAATGAGCCCCACCGCTTATCATGCGGTGTCACACACATCTTCCATACTTGAGAGCCAAGGATTCACGAAGCTTTACGAAGGGGAAAAATGGACTCTTGAGACAGGGAAAGGCTATTTTGTCACAAGAAACGGCTCTTCTCTCATAGCCTTCAAAATACCGTCAAAGAATTTCAAAGGATTCATGATGAGTGCCGCACACAGCGACAGCCCCGCCTTCAAGATAAAAGAAAATGCCGAGCTTTTCGATGGCAATTATATCCGTCTTTCAACCGAAAAATACGGCGGTATGATCTGCTCAACATGGCTTGACAGACCTCTTTCCATCGCAGGCAGAATTACCGTTCGCACCAAAAAAGGATTTGAGACGAAAAATGTTGATCTGGGCAATTTTTGCGCAATCATCCCAAACGTTGCAATTCATATGAACAGAAATGCAAACGAGGGGATGTCTTATAACGCCACAGTCGATATGATCCCTCTCTTTGGCGATGCATCCTCAAAGGACTGTTTCCTTTCCACCGTTGCCGAAAGCGCAGGTGTTGCAAAGAATGACGTCATCAGCACCGACCTTTTCCTTTACAATCTTGATAAGGGAACTGAATGGAATGGATTTATAACCGCCCCAAGGCTCGACGACCTTCAGTGTGCATTTGCATCCCTTGAAGGCTTTTTGGGAGCAAAAAACAGCAAAAGTGCCACCATTTACTGCCTTTTCGACAACGAAGAGGTCGGCAGCCAGACAAAGCAAGGGGCGGCCTCAACATTTCTTTCCGACACACTTTGCCGTATAAATTCCTCCTTGGGCGGCGATGATGAGCAGCTAAAAATCAGAATCTCAAACAGCTTTCTCGTTTCCTGCGACAATGCCCACGCTTCACATCCAAATCATAGTGAATATTCCGACAAAAATCACTCGCCGTATATGAACGGCGGAATAGTTATCAAATATAACGCCAATCAAAGGTATACCACCGATGCTGTATCTGACGCATTTTTCAGGCTCGTTTGCGAAAAAGCCAACGTTCCCGTTCAGTCATATGCAAACCGCGCCGATATTCCCGGAGGCTCCACACTTGGAAACATCTCAAACACGCAAGTATCTCTCAACACCATAGATATAGGCCTTGCACAGCTTGCGATGCACTCCGCTCTTGAAACAGCAGGAGCAAAGGACACCGAATATATGGTAAAGGCTCTACGAATATTCTTCTCAAGTACGCCGAAAGTTACCGATGGCATTTTTGAAATAAATTGATCTCCAAATCATAAAATCGGCTGAGTGCCTATTGGGTAACTCAGCCGATTCTTTTACATATAGGAGTCTATCTCTTATATATTTTAACACCCTAAGGCAATGGTATACATCACGTTCAACGTATTTGGCGTACAATATAAGTAAAGCCTCCTGTTCTCTCCTTGAAATGGCAGATAAAAAGCACTTGCTCTCGCAAGTGCTTTTTATCTGGCTGGGATAGTTGGACTCGAACCAACGAAATGCAAGAGTCAAAGTCTTGTGCCTTAACCGCCTTGGCTATATCCCATTACCCGGCGGTTTTTCACGACCACGGTCTATTATATCACATTATTCTCAATATGTCAAGAAATAATTTTTCATTGCATAAAATGTTTTGGGAGGTGATCGCAACGAAAAAATATCTGCACAAAATTTTTATTCTTTTATTATTGCTTTTGCTTGTTTTGGAGCTTTCATCATGTATGGGAGGTCAGGCGAAGGATGCGAAAAAAGTTCTTTATGAAATGATCAGGGCAGAGGAAAAGCTGCCGGCAGGAAAACTATACACGATCAAAAGCGCACCGGGTGCTCCCGATTATCTTTCAAAGTCGCTTTTGACCGCACTTTACGGCGATGGTTCCTTTCCCGAGGTCCTAAACAAAGCCGAGGACATTTCTCTCCGTCTCTCCTCGGGCATATACTGCTTTGAGCTTGCGGTATTTCTCTGCACCTCACACGGGGATGCCCGTGAGATAGCAGAGCTTTGTCTGAGACGCATCGACACCATGGAGCATTTCGTCAATGCCAATTCAAAAAAGCTGGCAATAGACTCTGCCTGCATAGAAAACATTAAAAATGCAAAAGTCACCGTAGTGGGACGATACGCAATAATGGCAGTGTCTCCAAATGCCGAGGAATGCATAAAAGCCGTAAAAAATGCAATTTCCTGAAAAAAACAGTTGCAAAATGCGGCGCAATATTATATAATCTAATTGATATTTTTATGGAGGCCGATACGATTATGAGAAAACATTTGTGTCTCTTGCTCTGCTCGCTTCTTATTCTTTCTTTTACAGCCTGTGCGGATTCTCTCGAAGAAAAAACAAAAAATCCTTCACATTCTCCTCTTGGAGAAGATGGAATTGCCACCGTGCTGCTTGATGCGGGACACGGGTTTGGCGATGTGGGCTGCATTTCCGAATTTTTAGGGAATACTTATGAGCATCATCTGACCATAGATTTTACGAAACGACTGGCAAAAAAACTGGAAAGTCTTGGATATAAAGTTCTTTTGACCCACGACGGATCTGTCCAGCCCGACATGGCAGAAACCGCACTTGAAGCCCAGCGCATGGAGATAGATTTCGATCCCAAAAAGATCTCTCCAAAAAACAACATTTTTGATGCTTACGAACGCACTGTCTATGCAAATGTACTTGCAAAAAAGACGGAGATCGACCTCTTTTTCTCGATTCACGTCAATGCAAATGCAGACACGGATACAGCAGAGGGCTTTGAGATAGATTATTGTGCAGAAAACGCCTCCTCCGAGATGTCCTACTTCGCCTTTAGCACGATTTGTGCAAGACTTGAGGAGGCATATCCCGAGAGAAGGCTGAAGAAATTTGCCGACAGCTGGGAAATGTCCTTCGTTGTGAACAAATACACCTGTATGCCGTCGATACTTTTTGAAACTGCTTATGCTTCTACTCCATCCGAAGCCACCCTTCTCCTTAACGAAAATTGGAGGGATTCGCTTATGCAGACCGTCTCCGATGGAATAAAGGATTATTTCGAACTGGAATATAAAAAATAGCTTTTATTTTAGATCAAATCCAAGCGGTAACAGAGAGGAAAGCTTATACCTCTCTGTACCGCTTTTGCTTTGTCCGAGAATAACGGGAAGACCGTCGCTGCAAAATTCGCTCAAAACCTGTCTGCAAACTCCGCATGGCGGGCAATTTTTGTCGGGTGCTTCGCCCTTTTTTCCGCCGCTGACCGCAATCTTTACAAAATTCCTCTCACCGTCTGAAATTGCCGAGAAAATCGCCGCTCTTTCTGCACAGACCGTTGGGGAAAAGGACGCATTTTCTATATTGCATCCGAGATAGACCTTTCCGCTCTCCGTAAGAAGTGCCGCACCCACGGCAAAGCCCGAATAAGGGCAATATGCTCTCTCTCTCGCATTTTCTGCCCATTTCATAAGCTCAGCATCAGAAATCTCAAAAAGATTTTCGCCCTCGCAAGAATATTCTGCACCAAGGACATCGGTAACTGTCCTTGCAACATCGCAAAACTGCGCTCTCGTGCCAAGCGCTCTCGACTCGATATTCTTTCCATAAATAAGAATCGGGACATATTCTCGGGTATGGTCGGTGCTGATATCCCCCGGGTCACAGCCGTGGTCGGCGGTGATGACGAGCATATCATCATCCTTCAACTTTGAGAGAAGATCCGGCAAAAATGCATCAAAGTCATTCAACGCTTCGGCATAGCCCGCCACATCGTTTCTATGCCCGTAAACAGAATCGAAATCTACAAGATTTATAAAACAAAGTCCCTTAAAATCTCTATCCGCAAGCTTAAGAGCCGTTTCCATCCCTTCACTGTTTCCGTGAGTTACAAATTTTTCTTTTATTCCCTTTCCCGCAAAGATATCGGATATTTTTCCAACGGCAAGTGTGTCAAATCCACTCTCCGAAAGCGCATCGAGCATAGTTTTTCCCCATGGCTCAAGACTGAAATCACGCCTGTTTGCGGTCCTTTTAAAATCACCCGCCTTTCCCACAAAGGGTCTAGCAATAACTCTGCCAACAGAATGAACTCCTGTGAGTATATTTCTTGCTATACGACAGTATTCATACAATTTTTCGGGCGGAACTATCTCCTCGTGCGCCGCTATCTGAAAAACGCTGTCCGCAGAGGTATAAACGATAAGGTCTCCGCTCCGCAAATGCTCCTCGCCGTAGTCTCGGATAACATCCGTTCCCGAATATGGTTTGTTGCATAATGTTTTTCTTCCCGTCTGCGCTTCAAACGCCTCTATCACATCCTCGGGGAAGCCCTGTGGATACGTGGGAAAAGGATTTTCCGAAATAAGCCCCGCAATTTCCCAATGTCCGATGGTTGTATCTTTTCCGTTTGAACGTTCCTTCATTTTTCCATACGCAGCGGTGGGATTTTCCGTCCTTCCAAGATAAGAAAGACCCTCGATATTTCCGATCCCCATCGATATCAGGTTAGGAATCTTCAGCCTTCCGCTTTCGTGAAGGCTTTTGAGAGTCGATGTGCCTGCATCTCCGAAAAGAGCCGAATCGGGAGCCTCGCCCGCTCCCAGACTATCGAGAATGATAAGAAATACTCTTTTAAAATGCTTCATATGAACTCCTATTATTTATCGTCCATTTCGATGGCAATATCAAGTGCCAGCTCCATCATATCCGTAAAGCTGCTCTGTCTCGCCTCGGAATCAAGGGATTCCCCCGTAACAAGGCTGTCGGAGATAGTACAAATGGCAAGCGCTCTGCCTCCGCATCTTGCCGCATTACAGTATAGAGCCGCTGCCTCCATTTCCACAGCCAAAACTCCCATTTTTGCCCAATTTTCAGAGCCTTTCGTGTCGTCTCTGTAGAATGTGTCTGAGGAAAGAAGATTTCCAACATGGAATGTAAGCCCCTTTTTCCTCGCACCATTTACAGCCGCCTCAAGAAGTGTGAAATCGCAGATGGGAGCGAATTTTCCGGGCAGACAATATTGGTCGGCAAAACTCGAATTTGTGGAAGTACCCATACCGATAACTATATCCCGAACCTTGATATTCTCCTGCATTGCCCCCGCAGAGCCTATTCGTATAATATTTTTAACACCAAAGAAATTATAAAGCTCATAGCTGTAAATTCCAATGGAGGGCATTCCCATTCCGCTTGCCATAACGGAAACTCTTTTGCCCTCGTATGTCCCCGTATAGCCTTGAATCCCTCTTACATCGTTCACAAGAACAGCGTCGTCGAGAAAATTTTCCGCAATGAATCTTGCCCGAAGCGGGTCACCGGGCATAAGGACGGTTTTTGCAAAATCCGCAGGTGTCGCTTTGATATGAGGTGTTGGATAATTCATATTTTCCTCCTTTTAATAATCGCCAAGCTTTTCGTTTTTAACGATCTTTACAATGGCACTTGTGCCAAGTCTTTCTGCACCGAGCAGGATAAAATCTTCTGCGTCTTCGAGCGAGCGAATACCGCCCGCCGCTTTTATTTTAAGGTGAGAAGAAATATTTGAAGCAAAAAGAGCAACGTCCTCTCTTGTTGCGCCACCTCCCCCGAAGCCTGTTGAGGTCTTTATAAAATCTGCGCCCGATGCCGAAACGATTTCGCACATTTTGATCTTTTCTTCATCCGTTAGAATGCAGGTCTCGATTATAACTTTTAATATCTTGCCCTCACAAGCCTCTCTGATTGCCTTTATTTCATCAAGAAGCTCGCCGTATTTCTTTTCCTTTAAAAGACCGATATTTATAACCATATCTATCTCGTCTGCGCCGTCTTTCACCGCTTCCTCGGTTTCAAAAACCTTTACACTTGTACTGCTATATCCGTTGGGAAAGCCGATAACGGTACATACGGCAACTCTTTTCGCAGAATATTCCGCCGCCTTTTTCACAAAACAAGGAGGAATACACACAGAGGCACTTCCGAATCTTATTCCGTCGTCGATTATGCATTTTATTTCGTCCCATGTGGCGTCTCTTGTAAGAAGCGTGTGGTCAACCTTTGATAATATTTTCTTTAGCTTATCATTCTCCATCCTCGTACCATCCCTTCGTAACAAAGATCCATTCTTTTGCACCCGACGCCGTCTCAAGCTCGGAAGGAGTCAGCTTAACAGCACTGTTTCTTGTTCCCGCCGCAGGATATACGAAATCAAATCGGCGAAGAGATTCATCGAGATAAACTGGGACCCCATAGGGGAGCGCAAAAGGACAAACCCCGCCAACGGGGTGTCCCAAAAGCTCCTCTACCTCCTCGGGTTTTATCATTACTGCCTTTGTATGGAAAAATCCCTTATATTTTCCGTTGTCTATCCTTGCATCTCCTGCCATAACGACGATTATGGGGGAATTTTCAACGATAAATGACATTGTTTTTGCAATTTCGCTTTCCGAACAGGCAAGAGCCGCCGCTGCCTCGCTGACGGTTGCGCTTGATTCTTTTGGAATTATTATTCTTTCCGAAAGACCGAATTTTTCAAGATGTTTTTTTACGTTTTCAAGTGACATTTTTTGTTTTTCCGCCTTGTTTTTATTATATTTATAGTATATCACAAAAAATATTCTCCGTCAACGGATTACAATGCATTTATTTTGACAAAAGATGTGACATTTTTATATTGACATATTTTTGTGATTATGATAATATTATAAAAGCTGCATATAATATAAACGAAAGTGAGGTTTTACAGTATGGAAGGCTTTAGAGAAATACCGGTACGTGAGATAGAAAATGTTCAAAAGCTCATCGGAAATGATTGGATGCTGATAACGGCAGGAAGCATGAAGGAATCGTTTAATACAATGACTGCAAGCTGGGGTTGCATGGGCGTTCTTTGGAACAAAAACGTTGCAATCGCATATGTCCGTCCACAGCGCTTCACTTATCTTTTCACCGAGACAAACGATCTTATGACCCTGTGCTTCTTTGACGAGGATAAGAAGGACGCTCTCCGTTTTTGCGGCACACACAGCGGAAGAGACTGCGACAAAATTAAGGAAACGGGGCTTACTCCCTTGGAATATGAGAACGAAGCGGTTATCTTTGCCGAAGCAAGACTTGCACTCGTATGTAAAAAGCTCTATATTTCGGACATAAGAGAAGAGGGCTTCATCGACAGGAGCCTGCTCTCAAATTATCCCCAAAAGGATTATCACAGACAGTATATCTGCGAGATTATAAAAGTACTAAAAAAGATTGAATAAAATTGAGAATTAAAAATGGCAAAATATATTTAAAAAGTAGGGCTGATACACGTTCCTGTGAATCAGCCCTACTTCTTATGTTATTTTGAGAGCATTACCTTATCGTTAGCAAATTCGCTTCCGCTTGCCTTCTCGAAAAGACCGAGAAGCTCTGCAATGGTGAGCTTTTTCTTGTCCTCGCCCGAAACGTCAACCACAACTCTGCCCTCATGCATCATAATAAGACGATTTCCATATGCAATGGCATCATGCATATTATGAGTTATCATAAGCGTGGTAAGCTTATTTTCGGTGACGATCTTATCTGTAATTTCAAGCACCTTTGCGGCGGTCTTAGGATCAAGTGCCGCAGTATGCTCGTCGAGAAGAAGCAGCTTCGGACGGCGAAGAGTTGCCATAAGGAGCGTAAGTGCCTGTCTCTGACCGCCCGAAAGCAGTCCTACCTTTGCGCTGAGGCGGTTTTCAAGTCCCAGACCCAGAGGCTCAAGCAGTTTTCTGTACTGATCACGCTCGTTTTTCTTGATTCCCCAAACGAGCTTACGCTTTGTGCCTCGTCTTGCGGCAATGGAGAGGTTTTCGTCGATCTCCATATCGGGAGACGAGCCCTTCATGGGATCCTGAAAAACCCTACCAAGAAATTTTGCTCTTTTATGCTCGGGCATTGCCGTAACGTCAACTCCGTCTATCTCGATAGTGCCGTAATCGGGCCTCCAAACACCTGCAATGGCATTGAGCATGGTGGATTTTCCCGCTCCGTTACCGCCGATAACGGTAACGAAATCGCCGTCCTCAACAAAAAGATCAAGTCCGCAAAGAGCCATCTTTGCATTGACCGTGCCGGGATTGAACGTCTTTTGCAGATTCGTTATTTTAAGCATTTTCCGTGTCCTCCTTTTCGTTCATTGGATAAACAGGAAGAATACTCTTCTTCTTTGTAAAATATTTTCCTTTGAAATAAGGCACTGCAAGGAAAATGGCAACGATGATCGCCGATAACATCTTGAGATAATCGGTTTTAAGACCGAGAAGGATCACGAAATTGTAAATGATGTAATAAACTATACCGCCGCCGATAACACCGATAAGGCTGACAACGAAATTGGGCTTGATCTTCATTGAAACCGAAAGACCGATAAAGATAGCCGCAAGTCCGATGACGATGGCACCTCTGCCGTCGTTGATATTTGCAGAGCCTTTGTACTGTGCAAGAAGTGCGCCCGCAAAAGCAACTATCCCATTTGAAATGGCAAGTCCAAGCACCTTGTTAAAATCGACGTTTATGCCCTGTGCGCGACTCATATCGGGGTTGTCGCCCGTGGATTTCAGAGTCAGACCGACCTCGGTATAGAAGAAGAGCCAGAGGCAGATTATCATTGTTGCAATTATTACGCCCGCAACTACGATTGCCATTATATTATCACTCATGCTCAGAAGCAGGGAGTGATTTCCACCGTAAAGGGACACAAGGGATTTACCGCCGAGAATTGCAAGGTTTACCGAATAGAGCATGAGCTGCGTGAGAATACCCGCAAGAATAGAGGGGATGCCGAAAAGGGTATGTAAAAGTCCCGTGACCATTCCCGCAAGCGTACCCGCAAGAAATGCGACGATAACGCTTATCCATGCGGGGACACCGTTTGTTATAAGCACAGCACAAACGCACATTCCCGTGCAGATAGAGCCGTCAACGGTAAGGTCTGCAATATCGAGTATCTTATAAGAGATATAAACTCCTATCGCCATAAGACCCCATATAAGCCCCTCTGCCACAGCACCGGGCAAAGCATTCAAAAAAGCCATCATTTACCTCAAAAATTCAAATTTTCAATAAAATCAGTTAGCGGGAACAGCGATTCCGAGCTTTGCGCAAAGCTCCTCGTTATAAACAGTGCTGGGTGTGAGAGTTGTGATCTCAAAATCAGCAACAGTTTTTGTTCCAAGAAGTATCTGAGCCGCCATTCTGCCCGTCTCTGCGCCAAGCTCATAATAGTCGATAGCAAGGCTTGCATAGCAGATCTCTCCGCCGTAGCTTGTGAATACGGGTACTTTTGCCTCATTGCAGATCGTACCTACAACGGAATCATTGCTTGCAACGGTATTATCGGAGGGAACGTAAACTGCCTTGCACTCTGCCGCCATGGAATTTACGATGCCCTGAAGCTCGGTTGTCTCGGAGAAAGTATAAGCAACGACAACGATGCCTTCTGCCTCAAAGAGTGCCTTCACCGCATTATACTGAACGAGAGAATTAGACTCATTTGTACAGTAGAGAACGCCGACCTGATCGCCCGCTACGAGACCGAGTGTGTCGATCATCATCTTTGCCTGCTCGTCAAAGGGAACGGCATCGCTTGTACCCGTTACATTTGCGGGGATATTGCCTGCAAACGTATCATTATAATCCGTTACGGATGTCCCGAGAACGGGGATAGTGTCCGTAGCGTTTGCAGCCGCTGTAAGAGCGGGAGTTGCATTAGCCATGATGAGGTCGACCTTTTTGGCCGTAAATGTGTTGATAACCGTTGAGCAAAGCTGAGCCTCGCCTGCAACCTGTGTATCAAACGTTACTGTCTTTCCTGCAGCGGTGAGTTCCTCCTTCAGAGCTGTTACGAAGCCTTCTGTTGCCTGATCAAGAGAGGGATGCTTCATAAGCTGGCAGATACCAACCGTAAAATCTGTCTTTTCAGCACCGCAGGATGCCAGGGAAAGAACGGAAAGCGCACAAATAATAAGCGCAATCGAGAGAGATAGAATTTTTTTCATTTCAATAGTCTCCTTTGGGAATATAATATTTATTACGGTTAAAAAACCGTATAGAGCAAACAAAAAAGTCCCGTTCTTCACAAACGAAGAAACAGGGACAGCAAAAGATATGCCGTGGTACCACTCTGCTTTATCCTTTTTTCGCAAAAAGGACCTTATCGGGTGCAAAACACCGCAGCGATATAACGGTCGCTCCCGGAAAAGCCTACTCAATATAAAATCTTCAGCCCACAGCTAACGAAATGAATTCACCGAAGTCTGCTTTACTGTTTTGCACCGAACAACAGTTCTCTTGAAAGCAGAAAAAACGGTTACTGGTTTTCGCTCAAACGCTTTTATGATATATATTATAAAGCCAAAGGTGCTTTTTGTCAAGAGTTTTTTAATTTTTATACGAAACATTTTCATTTTTATGCAGATTTTTCTTTTTTGATCCCGTCTACACCTTATAAAGCCGCTGAATATCTTTCTTTTTCTTCGCACAATAATATATAACAAAGTAGTTTTTTGGGGGATGGCAATGCTTAAAGGGTGCAGAAAGCAGATGATAGTTCTGAGAGGGACGGGAAGCGAAATATTTGACGAGGCATATTTTGTGCTGAAAAAGAGCGAAGAAAGGGCTTTTTCTCATGAGCGGGAGAGAAAAAGTATGCTTCTCGAGGCAAACAGGATTCTTGAAGAAAACCGCATGGGCGAGGGTACTCGGGGAAAAAACTATTATCTCGTTCGTTATTTGCTCTTTTTCCTCTCGGGGATCATTCTCGGCGGAGGTTCTGTTTTGCTGGCTGTCATCATATCTTGACAAATGAGATAAAACGTGGTATAATCGGTATATTGAGGGCATTCTTGCTCTTTTCGTCCGTTTTTTTAAAAGAGCCAATTTTTAATATCAGCTCCCGTCGTATCTGCGTGAACGTGTGGTCAGATCCCGTCGGGTGCGTTTTTTCGCTGGTTTCATATCAGCGTGATTTTCTGCGTTGATTTACATAAGTTAAGTTTTAAAGAAAGGATTTTATATGCAAAAAAAAGCAAACGGAAAGATCCGTATCATTCCTCTTGGCGGCCTTAATGAGGTCGGCAAAAATATTACAGTTATAGAATATGAAAACGACATGATAGTGGTTGACTGCGGTCTCGGTTTCCCCGATGACGATATGCTGGGAGTCGATCTTGTCATACCCGATATGTCTTACCTTGAAAAAAATGCTGCAAGAATAAGAGGCGTTTTCCTCACTCACGGACATGAGGACCACATCGGCGCAATCCCTTATCTGCTGAGAATAATAAATCCACCTATCTACGGAACGAAGCTCACTCTGGGCATTATAAAAAACAAACTCCAAGAATTTAAGCTTGAAAACAATCCCGATCTTCGCTGCGCTTCGGCGGGCGACGTCATAAAGGCGGGAGAGATGAAGGTTGAATTCATCCATGCAAACCATTCTATTGCCGACGCCTGCTGTCTCGCCATCTCCACCCCCATAGGAACTATCATCCACACGGGAGATTTTAAGCTTGATCTTACCCCCATTGACGGCGAGGTCATGAATATCACAAGGCTTGGCGAGCTTGGAAAAAAGGGCGTTCTTATGCTCCTTTGCGAATCCACCAACGCTGAGCGGCCCGGCTATACTCCCTCCGAAAAAGAGGTTGGAAAGTCTCTTGGCCAAATCTTCTCCGCAAACAAGGATAAGAGAATAGTCATTGCAACCTTCTCATCAAACGTTCACAGAGTTCAGCAAATAATAGACATCAGCGCAGCACACGGAAGAAAAGTTGCGGTTACGGGCAGAAGTATGCTAAACATCGTAAGTGCCGCCGTGGATCTTGGTTATATGCGCGTTCCGGCGGGCGTTCTTATCGACATCTCGGAAATAAAGCGATACAAGCCCGAGGAGCTTACTCTTATCACTACGGGAAGTCAGGGCGAGCCTATGTCGGCTCTTTACAGAATGGCTTTCTCCGACCACGATAAAGTAAAGCTCTCCTCCAGCGACCTCGTCATCCTTTCCTCCAGCGCAATTCCCGGAAATGAAAAGCTTGTGGGCAGAATTATCAACGAGCTTACCAAAAACGGCGTAAGCGTTCTTCACGATGCGGTTCTTGCCGTTCACGTTTCGGGCCACGCCTGCCGAGACGAGCTAAAGCTTATGCAGGCACTGACAAAACCAAAATATTTCATGCCTATCCACGGCGAATTCCGCCATTTGAATGCAAACCGCGAGATCGCTCTCACAATGGGAACAAAGCCCTCAAACATCTTTATCTCCGAGATCGGAAAGATACTTGAGGTGGACCGAAAGGGAGCAAGATGGGCGGGAAGCGTGCCTGCCGGCAACGTTCTGGTGGACGGTCTGGGTGTTGGTGATGTCGGAAATATCGTTCTCCGTGACAGAAGACATCTTTCTCAGGACGGACTTATCGTTGTGGTAGCTTCGGTGGATGCCGAAGACAGATTGCTCCTTTCAGGCCCCGACGTTGTTTCAAGAGGCTTCGTCTATGTGAGAGAAAGCGAGGAGCTTATGGATGAACTCAGGACCATTGCAATGGATGCTATAATAGATTGCCTTGACAATGCGGATATTTATGACCGTATGCAGCTTAAAACGAAGGTCAAGGATGAGCTTGCTAAATATATTTACCATAAAACGAAACGCAAGCCCATGGTACTCCCCGTTATAATGAATGTGTGACATTTTAAAAAACATCGTAAAAACTGTAAAGGTTTCGTTATGGTTCAAAAAGCGTTCACAAAAAGAACACATTTTGTTGTTATAATATTACAATGTAATCTGGCGTGATGCGCCGAAAACAAATTTTAAACAAAACAAAAGGATGGTATTCTAAAAATGGGTAAAGGACAGAGAGCCAGAGAAACAAGAGCTTTGGTCAAAAATGAAAATACACAGGCAAATAAGTCTGTGAAAAAGAAGGAAAATAAATGGGTAACTCCTCTCGTAACAACTCTTGTTATAGTTTTCCTCGTTGGAATCTTGGTGCTTACAACTCTTACCGATAACGGCGTTATCCTCCGTTCAAAAACAGTCCTTCAAACAGAGAACTTCAAGGTAAGCGGAACAATGATGCAGTATGCCGCAATGTCGACCTATAATAACATGGTCAATCAGTGGGGCGAGGAGCTTGCGCAGTATCTTCAGTTCGACAATATGAAGGAATCTGCAAGAACGGCTCTTGAGCAGTATCTTGTTTATGCCGAGGCTGCAAAGGCTGCAGGCATAACGCTCGATGAAGACGAATATAAGAGCATTGATGACAACCTTGCGGCGATTGAGGATGCGGCAAAGTCAAACGGATATTCCAAGAAGGCTTATATGGCAATGCTCTTTGGAAAGGGCGTGAATGAGAAGGATATGCGTCAGTTCTTTGAGCTTGCTCTTCTCTCATCCAAATACGAAACACAGATAAATGACGAAACTGCTGCAGCTGTAACAGACGAGGAAATTGAAGCTTATTACAAAGAAAATCTTGACACTCTTGCAGTTTCTGATGTTATAAAGTACACCGAAACGCTCAAGCTCAACGTTGATCTTGCATCAGAGGAAAAGGATTCAAAAAAGGCAGAATTTCTCTCCAAGTTCGACTCTCTCAGTGCGGCTGCAAGCGAAGAAGAATTTAAGAGCGCACTTGTTGCTTATCTGACGGCAAAGGCTGAGGCTGACGGCACACTTGGCGATGAAGCAGCCGCTTCTCCCGAAACACAAGCTGATAATGCCTATGCAACCCTTTCAAAGAGTCAGGTTTCTCTTAAAGAAGCCGCAGATTGGATCTTCGAAATGGCTGACGATGCTTATGTAAGAGCTAACGGCGATGTTAAGGTATTCGTTGATGACAGCGATGTTAAAACAGAGAGTGATGCAACAGAATCCGAGGCTGATACGACCGAGGCTGATGCAACCGAGGTGACGTATACCGTTGAGGTCTACTTTGTCGTTAAGGCTCCTTACCCCAACGATGCACTCTCAAAGAGTACAGGTCATATACTTATCGCATTTGATTCCTATGAAACAAAAGAGGAAGCAAAGGCAAAGGCTGATGAAGTCTATGCAGAATATCTTGCAGGCGAGCAGACAAAGGACTCTTTCAAGGCTCTTGCAGATAAATACACAGATGACAGTGGCGTTTTCTATGATAATATCACAGAAGGTCAGATGGTTGAGCCTTTCGAGACTTGGGTCTTTGACAGCGCACGCACATATGGCGATACAGGTATAGTTGAAACCGAATACGGTTATCACATCATGTTCTTCACAGGTGAGGCAACGTGGATAGCAACATCCCGCCAAACGATCGTAAGCGAAAAGACAAGCGATATCTTCGAGGAATATAAAGAAGCATATCCCGTAAAGGCAAATGAGTCCGCTTATAAGTCCGTTAAGGGCTGATAAGAGCACGCTTTAAGAAAAATAAAAGGGGCTGAGTTTTTACAAAGCCCCTTGATTTTTACTGTATTTTATTTTCAAACGCAAGTTTACGAAGACATTGTCAGGGAAAAGCTTTGGTCAAGCTTTTCCCTGACAGAGTCCTCATAACTCCCCGAAGAATCCATATTTATAAATCACAATTTTGATGTAACAGAGGAAGCGTACATCCCATATAATGTTAAAAAACAGCGAGGTTTTATAGAAAAAATGGTACTTGAACCAAAGAAAACAACAGTTGCATACCGCTGTCCCCATTGCGGAGGCGGGGTTTTGAGCGCAGTAAGCCCCTTTTCCATCGGCGCAGATATGGTTAAGCTGAAATGCGAATGCGGAAAGAGCGAAATGTCCATCGTTTTCGGAAAGGATAACAAAGTCAGGCTCAGCGTGCCTTGTATGCTCTGCCCAAAGCCGCATAATTTCACAGTTACAAGTTCTCTCTTTTTCGGCAAGGACGTATTTTTGCTTCCCTGCCCCTATTCTGACGTGAATATCTGCTTTATGGGTGATATGAACAGAGTTAAGGCAGAACTTTCAAAAACCGAGCTGGAGCTTCTTGATATGCTGGAAAAAAACGGCATTGAGGGTGGACTTGACGCCATATGCGCCGCTGATGAATCGGATTTTTTGCCCGATCCTCAGATCTACGACATCATTATGTTCGTCATAAAGGATCTGGAGGAAGAGGGAAAAATATATTGCCGCTGTGAGGCGGGAGATGGAGAATACGAGGCAGAGGTGCTTGACTACGGAATAAAGGTCAAATGCAAAAAATGCGGCTCGGAGCAGCTGATACCCACCGACAGCCTTCTTGCAGCCAATGCCTTTCTCAACGCAGACAGCCTGCATCTTGAATGATTTTTAACCTTCTGAAATAAAGGGATCGACCGCTTTATAGCGGGTTGATCCTTTTTTGAATAGAATTTTTCCAATACATATTTGAAAAACAGCACGATCATTAACCTGAGCTTTCTGTGTTTCCTTCGAAACGCCGAATATTTTTACATTTTTGAAGTACAAATATTGTTTTTTTAAAGAATTGTTGACTATTTTAAATATAAATGTTATACTAATATAAGATAAAAAACATAGAAAAGGGGATAAATTATGAAAGAAATAAGATCCGCGGAAATACTTTGTGTCGGTACAGAGCTTTTGCTTGGCGATATAGTGAATACAAACGCATCTTATCTTTCGAGAAAGCTTGCTGAGCTTGGAATTTCGGTCTATCATCAGAGTGTTGTTGGAGACAACTCCGAAAGACTCAAAAAAGCTCTTTTTGAGGCTTCCGAGCGTGCGGACCTAATCATAACCAGCGGAGGTCTCGGTCCAACCTATGACGATCTTACAAAAGAGACCATTGCAGAGTTTTTTAGAAGAAGACTTATAAGAAATGATGTGATTCTCGCATCTATCACCTCTTATTTTTCGGAAACGGGCAAAAAAATGACCGAAAACAACAAAAAACAGGCAGATATTCCCGAAGGGGCTATAGTTCTGAAAAACGATTACGGCACAGCCCCCGGCGTTATAATCGAGGATGAGGAAAGGGATATTACGGTTATCATGCTTCCCGGCCCCCCCAACGAGCTTGAACCGATGTTTTTATATGAGGGGATGCCTTACCTTATAAAAAGAAGCGAGCATGTTCTCGTCAGCAGAAATATAAACGTTTTCGGCATGGGAGAATCGAGAGTTGAAAATATTCTTCGATCGCTTATGGAAAGCTCGGAAAATCCCACCGTTGCGCCCTATTGCAAAGAGGGAGAAGTAAGGCTTCGAGTGACCGCAAAGGCGGAAAATCACCAAAAGGCATATGAAATGTGCAGTGAGATGGTTGAAAAGATACTCGAGACCGAGGTGTCCTCTGCCGTTTACGGAATTGATACTGATTCAATCGAGGCTGAGCTTGTGATAAGGCTAACCGAAAGCGGAAAGACCATAGCTACCGCCGAATCCTGCACGGGAGGACTTATCGCAAAGAGAATCACCGATATTCCGGGAAGCAGTGCGGTTTTTCTTGGAGGCTGTGTGACATATGCAAACAGTACCAAGGAAAGGCTTATCGGAGTCAGCCGTGAATCCATCGAAAAATACGGTGCTGTTTCGGAGCAGGTGGCTCTGGAAATGGCAAGAGGCGCAAGGCTCGCCATAGGTGCCGACATTGCCATTGCAACCACGGGAATTGCGGGGCCGGACGGAGGAAGCATTGAAAAGCCTGTAGGAACTGTTTGGATAGGCATTTCAAGCAAAAAGGGCGAGCGAGCAGTGCTTTTGAAGCTTCCGTCGGGACGCGAGCGAGCTTATATCCGTACCCTTGCCGCATCTAACGCACTTTATCTTGCTCTTGAAGAAATATAAAAAAACGGTGCAGAGCCAAAAATAGGCTCTGCACCGTTTTTTGCTGATTTTTCCTTAACGCATTGAATTTTAGTCGGTTTTTCTAAAAAACCGAAATCTAATAAAAAAATCGAAAGACAAAAGAATCAAAAATCTACCACTTTGCTTTTTTTTTTCATATTTCCCGCATCAAGCTTCCTTCATTTGCTTTATCCCCTGCCATTTTCCTTGCTTTTTTCGCCCACATTGCCAAAAAAAGCAATGCAGGCTTTGACAGATTACGCATGGACGGGTGAGTTAAAATATAGTCAAATAAAAAAGTGAGGAAGGTTAAAATAAAAATGAAAACTAAAATCAAAAAAACGGAAATGACTTCAGGTGAAGTTGCAGTCGAAAAGAGAAATTTACAGCTATTGAGTTATCTCAGATGGCTCTTTTTGGGCGAAAGAGAGAAGGTCGGCGCAAAGACCATGGTAATGAGCATTTTACATGGCACTCTTTTTTTTGTGATATCCTATTTTTTTGCAAGAACTCCTTTAATGCTCGATACATATCCCCTTGCAATAGCCTTTTTAAGCTCAGCAAGGGAAAAGATCCTTTGGATTTTCCTTGGGGCTCTTGTTTCTTCCCTCTCATTTTCTTCCCCCGATGGCGTTATCTTTTCGGGAACGGTTTATACCTCGGCATTCCTGCTGATAATTTTCATCAGAATATTATCAAGTCTCTTTATCGACCCTCCTTCCGAGCTATACGGCAAAAAATTCGGAGAAAAATTAAGCTCCCTATTTACCAAACCCATTCTTTTCCATGAAAATATATACTTAAGAATGGCGACTGCCTGCATTTCGGCATTCTTGGCAGCGCTTTATGCCATAAGAAAGGGCGATTACAGATTTTACGATCTTTTTTCTGCCATGTTTTTTATGGTCTGTTCTCCCGCCGCCGCCTATATCTTTTCAAATCTCTGGGCAAAGGAGCGGGACAAGCTGGGCGTTTTTTTGCACAGTAGTGCAATCGTCGCCTTACTCACTGCCTTGGCACTCTCGCTAAAAGAAACTGCTCTTTGGGGCATAAACCTTTCGGTTTTCCTCGCTTTTTCCTCCTCTATATATCTTTCGAGAAAAAAAGGCATCCTTATGGGAGCAGCATCAGGGCTTTTTACGGGCCTTGCCTTCTCGGGGCTTTATGCGCCGGCGTTTGTCCTCGCCGCCATCACAGCGGGGATATCCTCTTCGTCGGGCGCAGTTCTTATAACTGCATCGGCGGGAGTCTCAATGCTTTGGGGTGCATATATCGGAGGTTTTTCTTCATTTCCTCTACTTATGCCACCCTTGCTCTGTGCATCGGTTCTCGTCATCGGGGCAGAAAAGCTTGAAAAAACGCCTTTCTTTGCAGAAGAAACGGTTCTTTCTCCCTCTATCGCCGCTACTGCCGCCGAAGCTCCAAAGATCGAGAGCTATGAGGACCGCCTGAAACGGCTGGGGTCTCTTTTCGGTGAGCTTTCCGAGGCACTTTACGATATATCGGGCAGAATGAAGCGTCCGGGCATCTGCGAGCTTAATTCAATATGTCTTCGCTCCTTTGAGAAAAGCTGTTCTGTATGCTCAGAAAACGAAAAATGCCGCCTTGAAGATTACGGCGAGTTTTCTCACATGGTCACGAAAACTGCGGAGCTTCTCGGCAGAGAAAGCAGAATAAGAAAAATGGATCTGCCTCCTTATATTACCGAAAAATGCAGGATGCTAGATCATGTCATTCCCGAAATAAATGCGTCCTTTGCGGAGCTTCTGAAGGATAAGATAAACGGAGAAAAAACAGAGCTTCTCGCCCTTGATTATGAGGGTGTTTCGCATATAATTGCAGAGAGCGCAGAAAAAATGAGGCTTGATTGCGAGATCGACCGAGAGGCAACTGAGGCTCTTTGCCGAAACAAAATCATTTCTCCGCTTCAAATGAACGAGATATGCATAAGCGGTAGGGATCACAAGAAAATTTATATTGGTGATATCGGAAAAAAGGCAGAGAAGCTTGGCGTAAATGAGCTGAAACAAATGCTCGAGGACGCCATCGGCTCACCCCTGACAGACCCGATATTCGAGCTTCGGGGAAACAAGGTTGCCCTATTTACTGAAAAAGAAAAACGCTTCTCTGCGGAATGGGGCGTTTTCTCCTCATCTGCCTCGGGCGAAGGTATCAATGGGGATAGTTCAGCCGCCTTTTTCGGAAAGGAAAATCGCTTTTATGCCCTTATCAGCGACGGAATGGGTGCAGGACAGTCTGCGGCATACAGCTCTGAGATCTGCGAAATGTTTCTCAAAAAAATGCTTCTTTGCGGCAACAGAAAGGAAACATCCCTTAAAATGCTCAATAATCTGCTCCGTGCCAGAGGAGAAGAATGCTCGGCAACGGTGGATCTGCTTGAGGTCGACCTTGAGGGCGGCAGCGCAAAGCTTCTCAAAAGCGGAGCGGCACCTACCTTCGTTCGGCGCGGCGATAAGCTATATAAATTGAGATCAGGCACCGCCCCTATCGGAATTTTGCCCAACTTTGAGGCGGAGGATATAGATTTTGCCATTGAGGATGGCGACGTTATGATAATGATGAGCGATGGTGTCAGTCAATCCCCCGAGGAATGTATATGGCTTATGGAACTGATGGGGGGCGAATGGGCGGAAAACGAAACACCCTCCTCCATGGCGGAGAGAATTTGCAAAAAAGCAAAAGAAATGGGAAGCTGCGACGACATAACGGCTCTCCTTGTAAAAATAAAAAAGAATAAAGCAAACAGCCCTCAAAAGTCCGCCTGAGCAGAGCAAGGCAAGGTCAAGACCAGTTGACACCTTAAATCACAAAACACACTTGGAGGTTATTTATTACAACAACGCTTAAAGCTCTCGGGGATGATCTTAATTATTCAATGCACAGCTGACCAATAAAAGGATAGCACCTGTGATTTTTCGCAGGTGCTTCTTCGTTTCTTCGGGAGAGAACGGGCGTGGTGTGTTAAAAGCTTTTACAGCCGAACAAAGAATGCCCGTCAAGAATAGACACCAAAGCAACAAGCCCCTCTCCCGGATTAACGGTTGATGCGAAACAGCCTTCGGCTTTGCTGCCACATTCCCTGCCGAAAAAGGCTCAGGATCGGATAGTTAGTTACAAAAGCCCTTGTCGGAATTTATTAGCTTTTTTTGCCCTTTTTAATTAAAATTGACCACAGTGGGACGAAAATGTAAAAAAATAATGTATTCTCTTGAAAAAAATGCGGTGATATGCTATCATAATAACGTATGTGTTTGCGAGGTGTTATATGGAAGAAAAACGTTTTCGTAAAAATGATGAGTCCTTCGTCTGTGCAAATTGCGGAAAAACCGTTGAGCCGCTTGGCTATAGCTCCCGCAATCATTGCCCATTTTGTCTTTGCTCCATACATATTGACATAAATCCGGGAGACAGGGCTAACGAATGCGGCGGACTTCTCGTTCCCATAAGAGCGGAAACAGACCCCAAAAAGGGATACATCATCATTCACAGATGTGAAAAATGCGGCGAAATAAGGCGAAACCGCACGGCACACGAGGCAAAGGTGCAGCCGGACGACCTTAAAAAGCTGATAAAGCTGACTGCCGGCGAATACGACGCTAAAAATCTGAAAGGATAAGGCTATGATAAAAATTGAGCATTTAGTTAAGAACTACGGTAATTTCTGTGCCGTTGATGACGTAAGCTTCTCGGTTGAGGCGGGGGAGATCGTGGGATTTCTCGGGCCTAACGGCGCAGGAAAGAGTACTACTATGAATATGCTTACCGGTTATCTCTCATCAAGTGCCGGAAGCATCAGCATTGCAGGAATAGACATTCTCGAAAATCCCCTTGAGGCAAAGAAAAAGATTGGATATCTCCCAGAGCAGCCTCCCCTTTATATGGAAATGACGGTTGAGGAATATCTTAATTTTGCATATGATCTCAAAGACTGCAAATATAACCGAAAAAAGCATCTTGCTGAGATCTGCGAGGTCACAAGAATTACCGACGTGAGAAAAAGACTCATAAAGAACCTTTCGAAGGGCTATAAGCAAAGAGTTGGCATCGCTCAGGCTCTTGTTAATAATCCTCCGGTTATCATCTTCGATGAGCCTACCATCGGTCTTGACCCAAAGCAGATAATCGAGATTAGAAACCTTATAAGAAACCTCGGAAAAGATCACACGGTGATCCTGAGCACTCATATTCTTCAGGAGGTTCAGGCAGTTTGCGACAGAATCATAATCATCAACAAGGGAAAGATCGTTGCCGATGAAAAGACCGAAAATATCAGCCGCGCCATCCAGCAGAGCCGCCGTTTCAATGTTAAGATCTGCGGTCCTCAGCGAGAGGTTCTGGCAATGCTCAAGGAAAAGAACGGTATCGTCTTTGCCGAGGCACTTGCTGATCGCGACGGCGATGCTTATACATACATGATCGAAAGTGCTGTTGGAGTTGACATAAGAAAGAGCCTTTTCTATACCCTTGCGGAGAAAAACTGGCCTCTTATCGGAATGGAAGCCCTCGGCATGAGCCTTGAGGACATCTTTATCACCATCGTTGATAAGAGCAACGAGAGAAAAAGTCTCAGAGGTGAAAAGGAAAAGGGCTACAAGCCCGGCAAGACCGAAATCGAAAAAAAGATCGCAGCGGACATTATGAAAACCACTGCAGAAAATCAAAACAAGGAAGAAAACTAAGGGAGGAAGGAAAAATATGTTTGCTATTTACCGTAAAGAACTAAAATCATATTTCATAACTCCCATGGGTTATATCTACATCGGAATTTTCATGGCACTTTCCGCCCTTCTCTTCAGCTATACCACATTTATGCGCTCATCATATGATGTTACAAGCTATTTTTCAATGATGATCTTTGCTTTTGTAGTGCTAATCCCGCTTCTCACCATGAAGCTCTTCTCCGAGGAAAAGAAGCTCCGCACGGAGCAGATGCTTCTTACTGCCCCCGTAACGATAACGGGAATGGTCTTTGGCAAATTCCTTGCCGCCCTTACCATGTTCGCCGGTTCTATTCTATGCTCCTGCATCAATTTTATCCCTCTTTATGCGGTCGCAAATCAGGAAAGGGCCGAGGCGGCTTCAAATGCCATCCACATAGGTCCCTCGGGGGCTCAGATAATCGGCTCACTTATCGGAATCATCCTTGTGGGAGCAGCGTTTATCGCTGTGGGAATGTTTATCTCCACCTTAACGGAAAATCAGCTTGCATCTGCCGTTATATCGGTTGCGGTGCTGCTCGTTATGATAATTCTCGGCTATGTAAATAATTATATCTCAAACTATGCGGTGCGTTTTGTGATCGACTGGATAAGCGTGCTGAGCCGTTTTGCTCCTTTCGGCTACGGAAGATTTGATTTTTCGGCTTTGCTCTATTATCTGTCGCTGACCTCCGTATTCATTTTCCTGACGGTGCGCATTTATGAAAAACGCCGCTGGGGCTGATAAGGAGGAAAAAATGGCTTACTATTCAAATAAAAAGATTCGCTACGGAAGCATCTCTGTGGCTTTTACCGCCGCATTTATCGCCGCCGTCATCGCACTTAACGTTGTTTTTTCTGCCCTTGCTTCAAAATACCTCTGGTATATTGACATGACGGCAGAAACACTTTACACCCTCTCGGACGAGTGCGTCGAGCTTCTCAGTGACATTGATGCCCCCGTAAAAATACTTTTCTGCGATGACCCCGATACTCTTGAAAAATCAGATACAACACGCCTCGTTTATAATACTGCTCTTCAGCTTGAGGAAAAGCTTGATAATATTACGGTCGAAACGGTAAACGTTATCCGCAATCGCTCGGCGGTCAATAAATATCTTACAACGGCGACCACAGAGATAAAGACCACCGACGTTATCATTGAAAGCGGCACTGAATTCAGAAAACTTTCCCTTACCTCTTTCTATACCTTTGCAAACCAGAACACCACAGAGCCTTGGGCATATAACGCAGAAGCCCGCTTTGCCGCAACCATCGTTGCGGTAACGCGCTCAGTTGCTCCCGTTTGCGCCCTGCTCTCTAATCACGGCGAGGCATATCAGGACAGCGAGCTTATCAGCCTTATAAACGATGCAGGCTATGACATCGTTGCTCTCGACCTTTCAAAAGACGAAATCCCCGAGGATTGCCGCCTTATGGTGTGCTATAATCCCACGAGCGACTTTATGTCCTCCTTTGACGGAGTTTCCGAGGTCAGCGAGATCGAAAAGCTGGATAAGTTCCTTGACGGACTCAATTCTTTTATGATTTTCGTCTCCCCAAAGACCCCTGTTCTTCCAAATCTTGAGGAATACCTGTATGAATGGGGCATTGAATTCGGCAGACACACCGACGAGGTCGATAATACCTATAACCAGATTGTAAAAGACACGTCAAATTCCCTTACCTTTGACGGATATACCGTCGTTTCCGAATATGTAACCGAGGAAAACAGCCTCGGCAAGCAGGTAAATAACGACCTTACAAATGCAGGCACTGCGCCCAAGATCATTTTCAAGGACGTTATGCCCATACGCCATACCGACAACTATGACTCAACAGGCTATTACCGCTCAAACGGCTATTCTAGACAGATAAATGACATCTTCGTTACGAGCAGTGGCGCAGTTATCGAAGCAAACGGCAAGGTGGTCGGCGAGGCAAATGAATACGACCGATATCCGCTCCTTACCATAACCACCGAGGGCAGACAGATCTCGGGAAGCACAAATACCGACTATTCCTATGTTATGGCTTGCGGATCTGTTGACTTTGCTTCGGAAAATATGCTTCAATCCAATGTTTACGGCAACCGCGATTCTCTCTATTCCATGATGAGAATAATGCAAAAGGAGATCGTCTATGTCAATCTTGCAAAGAAGCCCTTTGCAAATATTGACATAGAAAGCCTCACAAGTGCAGATGCCACATCATATACTCTTATGCTGACCATCATACCCGCCGCCATCGTCTTTATCTGTGGCACCGTTTTCATGGTCAGAAGAAGATTTACAAGATGATAAAAGGGAGCTTTTTCCAATGCTAAAAAAACAAACAACCTTAATTATAGTGCTTTGCGCTCTCTTCGTTTTGCTTGTTGTGGCGTATTTTGCCATTGTAAAGCCTCTCGTTGAGCGTGAAGAGCCCATCGAAACCGAGCCTGCCGAGACTCTGCGAGAAAATGAAGCAGAGGCTATGGGAAATACGGGCAAAGTGCTTGTTTACAATTATATAGAAAGCAAGCAGATACAGTCCATAACGGTAAAAAACGAATTCGGCAGATACCGTGTTTACAGAAATGACCAAGACCTTCCCCAGATCGAAGGCTTCGAGGGTCTTGCGTTCCATGATGAATCAATGTCGGCTCTTATGACGAGCATCGGATATCCTTCGGCAATGTACAGCTTCAAGCTCGAGGGGGAGCTTTCAGAATACGGTCTTGCACCTTATACCACAGCCGAGGGCAAGACAAAGATTCCCGCCACCTTTGAAATGGTAACAAAAGAAGGCGAAAGATATACCGGAATCGTTGGTGACAAAATCGTTACCGGAAACGGATATTATTTTCTCTATGACGGCAGTCCCGACATTATCTATGTTGTTGATACTGCCATTGCGGATACCGTTCTTTCCCCCGTTGAGACACTTTTTGCACCTATGATAATCACACCTATGACGTCAAATGATTATTTTCTCGTTCACAACTTTATTCTCATGAAGGGTGACGACGTTATAGTACATTTTGACTACATTGAGGAGACGGACAGAGCAAACAGCGAGTTTGTAACAAAAACATATGAGATGCTCAATCCTCAAAACCTAACACCTAATGCAGAGGCTATCTCAAAAGCGATGCTGGAGCTTTATACCACGGCAGAAAACAATAATCTTGAAGTTGTGAAGGTGGGCATCGACGAAGAATCACTTGAAAAATATAATCTTATCGAAAATTGCTATTCGCTTCAATACACTTACGACGAAATTGACAATTTTCTCTTAATAAGTCCCCAAAATGCGGATGGAAGCTTTTATGTCGCATCCTCACTATTCAATCAGATAGTGAAAGCGGAAAAGGAAGTCTTTGATTTTGTAACTTGGGATCTCTTTGACTGGGTGGAAGCACCCTTCTTCCAGATGAAAATAGGATTTGTCTCCGACATAACTGTGGAATCGGGTGATTACAGCGTCACTTTTGACCTTGAGCATATTGATGCAGGCACAAACAGCTCAGGGGTTGATATGGGAACAGACCTTGTAGTAACAGAGCGGGGAACAGGCAATAAGCCCGACGTCAATAACTTCCGTCAATTCTATAAAACCTTGCTTTATGCCTCATACGAAGGCGAATGCGGACTTATGGAAAGCGAGATCGAAGCATTCCAAGGCATGGGAGACAGTGAAGCACAGCTTATCCTCACCATCCATACCGAAAGCGGAAACGAGCTTAAATACCGCTTCTTCAGATATTCGGAGCGTCGCTCCTACATTGAGCTTAACGGCGAGGGAGAATTTTATACGCTGCGCACCATGGCAGACAAAATACTTGCCGATGCAAAGCGAGTCCAAAAGGGCGAGCCTATCGGAAGCACCGATAAATACTAATTAAAAACAAAAAGGGACGATTCACTAAATGTGAAACGGTCCTTTTTGTGTTCATATAAGACTGCAAAGCTTGTATGTGAGTATCTGACCGCTCCCTCGTCACACCCTTTTTTAAGTCTCTGTTTGAAAAATTAGAACCTCCTGCACTTATTGGATATCATACCCTCGTCGGTCTTATAAAAGAACTGTTTTTATTCTTTCTTTCATATATTTCAAGCTCCTTTAGGATCTTTTCCGCAAAATGCGCTTCGATGGAGGTATATTTTCCCCTCTCGCCTATCTCTATCATTTTACCCACATGGCGATAACCGAGAACCGCAGGGGGGAGATGGGTAACGACATCGTCTAAATTGCGGATAACGGTGAATCCTTCAAATCTGCTCATAACTTTCTTGCTTACGAATCCCCATAATACTCTCGGGCAACCAAATCCATAGCTGAGGATGTTTTCTTCGATATCGGAACGGTAAAATTTTATGTACTCATGACAAAGGAGTGCCATTGCTGCTCCATGGGAGTATCCCACCACCGTTATTCGCTTTATCTGTTTATCGGTTATAACGGGAGCGATCGTTTTTTTCAGCACCTCCCAAACGCCAACAAATCCCCTGTGGGCAAGCCAAGTCTCCCCCATTTGACCATATGGCCTTACAGGAAAATCCAAATTGTTCTTCCAATCGGTAGCTCCTCTTGAATGTTGAAAAAATATTTTCAGATGGTCTCCCGTGCGCCTTAGAGCATAATTTGCCGAATTAGGAAGCTCTTTATATTCAATTTCAAGACATTCATAGAACAACTTATATAACTGCATTTTCTACACCCCTTTCCCTAAAAATATATGCCCAATAAGTGTCAAAATCAACAGAAGTAGATATAAAGAAACCCTTTTGTTTGTAAATTAAGAAAGAAATTTAAGAAAATATAATAAAAAATTAGGTTTTCTATTGACTTTTCCACTTCACTATGATAAAATAGTGAAGCAAAACAATGACGTTTGATAAAACAGCTTTTTCTAATATTGTATGCTCGCCCGTCATCTAAATAAATGCGAAAGGAATTTTTATAATGCAGAAAATACGTTCAGCGGAAACAGATAAGCTTTTTGAGGCTATACTCAGACTTCGTGACACGGATGAATGTTATTCATTTTTCGAGGATCTTTGCACAATAAAAGAGCTTCGCGATCTTTCTCTCCGTCTTGAAGTGGCATCGATGCTGAAAGAAGGCAAGAGCTATCAGGAAGTGACAAAGGAAACGGGCGTCAGCGCAGCGACCATCTGCCGTGTAAATAAATGTCTTATGTACGGCGAAGGATATAAGACGGTTCTGGAGAGAAGAGAGGAAAACAAGAAATGAAGATAAACGAACAGAAGCTGTCGTACACGGAAAGAGCGGTCTTTGCTCTCCGATGCCTCTACGACAGTTATGGCTATTCACAATATAAAATGAGCAAATTTGAGGAATATGACCTCTATGCAGAAAACAAAAGCTTCCTGGTATCAGACAGCATTATAACCTTTACGGGAAGTGGCGGAAAGCTTCTTGCGCTGAAGCCGGATGTTACCCTTTCAATCGTCAAGAGTACAAAGGACGAGGCGGGAACGGTAAGCAAGGTCTATTATAACGAAAATGTATATAGAGCAAAGGACGGCGATAGAGATTTCGGCGAAATAATGCAAGCGGGTCTTGAATGTATAGGCGATATCGACGCTTATTCCATTTCCGAGGTGATCATGCTTGCGGCAAAGAGCCTTTACACCATCAGTGATGATTTTGTGCTTGATATTTCCCATCTCGGCATAATTTCAAGCGCCGTCGAAAGTCTTGGAGTAAGTGCAAGCGGAAAAGCAAGGATATTTACGGCAATTTCGGATAAAAATCTTCATAGCGCACTTGCCGTTTGCGAAGAAGAGGGCGTTCCAAAGGAAAAAACCGTACTTTTGAGTCTGCTCATCACCTCGTACGGTGAACCCGAAAGGGTTTTGAAGGAAATTGCCCCACATCTTGATGAAAATGGAAAAAAGGCGGCAGAGGAGCTTAGTAACGTTCTCCTTATGCTCGGTAATGATATTCCCTCGGAGAAGATAAAAATAGATTTCTCAGTGGCGGGAGATATGAATTATTATTGCGGTTTTGCCATGAGCGGATTTATCAGAGGCATCTCAAAGAGTATCCTCTCGGGCGGTCAGTATGACAATCTGCTTCACAAAATGGGTAGGAAAAGCGGAGCGATCGGCTTTGCTCTCTATCTTGATCTGCTCTCGGAGCTGGAATACGAAAAGGATGAATATGATGTTGATGCCCTTTTCCTTTATGACGATAAAACAGACCTTCTTGCACTTCGCAGAGAGGCGGACAAACTAGCCTGCGCAGGAATGAGCGTCTCGGCTCAGAAAGCTATACCCGAAAAAATGAGATATAAAAGAATATATAGGCTCACGGAAGGCGGTGCAAAAAAGATATGAAGGATATACTGAATATCGCTCTCCCCAAGGGAAGACTTGGCGAAAAAGTTTACAATATGTTTGCACTTGCAGGCTTTGAATGTCCTGCGCTTCTGGAAAACAGCCGAAAGCTTATTTTTGAAAATGCAGAGGTCGGTGTGAGATACTTTTGGGTAAAGCCATCGGACGTTGCAATATATGTTGAACGGGGAGCGGCTGATATCGGCGTTTGCGGCAAGGATATTCTTCTTGAATATTCGCCAAATGTTTACGAGCTTCTTGATCTTAATACTGGAAAATGCCGAATGGCAGTTGCAGCGAAAAAGGGATTTAGAGACGACATCGGAAAAACCCTTAAGGTTGCAACGAAATTCTCGAATATAGCCCGAGCTCACTATTCCACATTGGGAAGAGATATCGACATCATCCATCTTAACGGTTCGATCGAGATTGCACCGATACTTGGGCTTTCCGATGTTATAGTGGATATCGTTGAAACAGGCACTACCCTAAAGGAAAACGACCTTGAAGTAATTGAAACCGTCGTTCCCATCAGCGCAAGGCTCATTGCCAACAAGTCGAGCTTTAAATTTAAGGGAGATCACATCGAAAAACTGAAAAATCACATTGCAGAGCAGATAAAGGAATGATATAATGATAAAGATCTTAAAATACGGCGAGGTTGCTAACAAGGATATCTTCGCAAGAGTAAATCCCACGGCAAACGTGGAGAAGATAGTTTCAGAAATAATTGAAAATGTAAAAGAAAATGGAGACAAAGCCCTTCTCGAATATACGGAACGCTTTGACGGTGCTTCCCTTACCTCTCTTGCGGTGACTGAAGCGGAGATAGAGGAAGCTTTTGCCTCGGTTGAGCCGAAATTCATCTCCGTTCTCGAAAAGGCGGCAAAAAATATCCGTAAATTCCACGAAAAGCAAAAGAGGAACAGTTTTATAATAAATGATGAGGACGGTATCGTCGTCGGCCAGAAGATAATTCCCGTTGACAGAGCGGGACTTTATGTTCCGGGCGGCACGGCTGCTTATCCCTCAACCGTTCTTATGGACTCCATCCCCGCAAAGGTTGCAGGAGTACGTGAGGTGGTCATGGTCACTCCCCCCCAGAAGAACGGAAAGATAAATCCCGTCATTCTTGCGGCTGCAAAGATCGCAGGGATAGACAAGATCTTTAAGGTCGGCGGCGCACAGGCGGGCGCAGCATTGGCTTACGGAAGCGAGAGCATCCCCCCGGTTGATAAGATCGTTGGGCCTGGAAACGCCTTTGTTGCCGAGGCTAAAAAGCAGGTTTTTGGCAAGGTCTCAATCGACATGATAGCGGGACCCAGCGAGATACTTATAGTTGCCGATGACAAAACAGACCCTCGCCATGCGGCTGCGGATATGCTTTCTCAGGCAGAACATGACAGGCTTGCAAGTGCGGTTCTGGTAACCGATTCCGAGGATTTTGCCACAAAGGTGGCACAAGAGCTTGAGGTTCAGATACCGCTTCTCCCCAGAGCCGAGATAGCAAGAGCTTCCATTGAGAACGGAAGCAAGATAATAGTCGCTCCAACACTCGATACGGCAATAGACATAGCAAACGAAATTGCCCCCGAGCATTTCGAGCTTCTTCTTGACAATCCTTTTGATTATCTTGATAAAATACGCCATGCAGGCTCGATATTTATGGGCAGAAATTGTCCCGAGGCACTTGGCGATTACCTTGCCGGACCTAATCATACATTGCCAACAAGCGGAACGGCGAAATTTTCAAGTCCCCTTTCGGTTGACGATTTCGTTAAGAAAACGCAGTACACCTATTATACACGCAAGGCACTGGCAAGGGTCGCAGACGATATTGCATTCTTTGCACACAAAGAGGGACTCGATGCCCACGCAAAAAGCGCAACGATAAGATTTGAGCATTCAAAAATTTTCAGGGCGAAATAGCTAAGGTTTTGGTCAAGGACACGAACGCCGTAAGTTAAAAGTTTTGGTCAAGCGCACGAACGCTGTAAGTTAAAAGTTTTGGTCAAGCGCACGAACGCTGTAAGTTAAAAGTTTTGGTCAAGCTTTTTCAAAAGCTTGCGTGGTCAAGCGCACGTACGCTTGTCGCCACCGCAGTGGCGAAAATCCCCGAGCGGCGCTTTCTTTTGCTAAGCTTTTCTTTGCGCCTGTCGCAACAAAGAAAAGCGGATAAACGATTTGTACTTATAATATTCATTGAGCGATCGAGGTGCAAACTTAATATTTATTACTATGAATTTCGCACATTTAAACCCTTTGCCCGCTTTTTCTTTGATGCCAAAGGCGCAAAGAAAAAGCTTGGCAAAAAGAAACGCCGCTAAAAGGCGTTTCGCCTCTGCTGAGGCGACCGGCGCTGTCGCCGGCTCCCACTACCTTTTAAAAAAGGACGATCAAAACTTTCACTTGACAACACGACCTTAAAAAGGTCGATCAAAACTTTCACCTGACAACACGACCTTAAAAAAAGTCGATCAAAACTTTCGCCTGACAGCGTCTGAGGTGATTTCTTAGCAAATTCCTATTTTTAAAGCAATGGGCTGAGTCCAATTTTTTGGCTCAGCCCATTTAACTTTTTTAAAGCCTTTTAAGAGTTGGCTTTCCGGTATATAATCCTCAAGCTCTTTCATTGGAATGCGGTGATTGGATTCTGTACCGTCCTCAAAAACAAGCGGAGCATGGTCCGCCCATATAATTTATGCCACCCTCAATGGCTGTTTTTATATATTCTTCAGGTGTGCCGTCGGCATGGCGGCAATGAAAAGTGTGAGTATGATAATTATAATTATTTTTCTCCTAAATCTGTTTGTGGACGCTCTTATATTCATCGTAGTACTTAAAATACGGACAGGCGGAATTTTTGCCTGAAAGAAAGCGTATCATCTCGTCCTCATCAAGTGACATTTTACAGTAATATGCGTCGCAATCCTCGTCGTAATCATAAAATTCGCAGTCCTCGCATCGGCACTGTATCTTTTTCGCAGAAGGCAGCACAAACTTTTCTCTTTCGGTTTTCGGAACGTATTTTGTACGAATCGAATTGTCATTCATTTCTCTTTTTACCTCCTCTGAAAACGATCAGTTTGCTGAAAACATAATTGAGAATAACGACTATTATTGAGGTTGTCACTACCACAGCAGGCGGGGGCAGGAGTCCGTAAATCAAGAATACTATGCCTTCTTGAATGAGAAAAGAAGTTACTCTGCTTCCCGCAAATTTCAGTATTTCGAGTCCGACTCCCTTTGCTCCCCTTGCATTGCTTTTAAAAACAAAAATCCTATTTGTCACATATGCAAATGTCACCGCAGCGAACCAAGCCGTCGCATCTATCGTGTGAACAAGGGAAAGGCTCATTCCTTCCTTCAAAAAAATGAAGCGAATTATCCAGTCAACAAGAGTTGTGCCAACACCGAAAACGAGATAAAGTACGATCTCTCTGTATTTAGAAAAAATTTTTTTGATCTTCCCGAGCATATCAGCCCTCAAGCCTCCATGTTGTGCCTTCTCTTGAGTCCACGAGGATAACGCCTTTTTCGGCGAGATAATTACGGATTCTGTCGGCTTCCGCAAAATTTTTTGTCTTTTTTGCGTTTGCACGATCTTCTATGAGCTTTTCGATCTCTGCGATAAGCTCTCCGTCTGCCTTAGGCTCTGCATTCTTTAGTTCTTCGGCATGATAAATGAGGTCAAGTGTAAGAACGCGATCAAAATCCTCGATAAGGGCGATCTTTGTTGCGTCGTTTGTATCTGCTTTCAGCACGTCATAAAGGGTGGTGATTGCAAGAGAGGTATTTAAATCGTTGTCAAGAGCATCGGTAAAGAGCTTTTTAAGCTCTTCAAATTTAACTTCATCCACCTCACCCACCGTTTTGAGTTGCGCTATTTTTGCAATGAGCTTTTCAAACGCCTGAGAAGCGTTGTCGAGATTTTCATAAGTGAAAACAAGGGACTTGCGATAATGAGAGCCAAGGCAGAAGAAGCGGTAAGCCTTCGGATCGTATCCCTTTGATTCGAGAAGCGAAACGGTCAGAAATTCGCCCTTGGATTTTGACATCTTTCCGCTGTTCGTGTTGAGATGTAGCACATGGAACCAATAATTGCACCATTTGTGACCCAGATATGCCTCGGATTGTGCGATCTCGTTCGTGTGATGAGGGAAGGCGTTGTCTATTCCGCCACAGTGGATATCAAGATCCTCGCCAAGATGCTTCATGGAGATGCAAGAGCATTCGATATGCCAGCCGGGGTAGCCGATTCCCCAAGGAGAGTCCCATTTCAGTGCTTGATCCTCAAATTTTGACTTTGTGAACCAAAGCACGAAATCGTGTTTGTTCTTTTTATTATCGTCAGCTTCAACTCCTTCTCTTACTCCGACCTCAAGATCGTCCTCGTTAAAGTTGTTGAAAACATAATATTCTTTGAGCTTTGAGGTGTCAAAATAGACGTTTCCTCCCGCAATATAAGCATAGCCCTTTTCTATAAGGCCCGCAACGACCTTAATAAATTCGTCGATGCAGTTCGTGGCAGGCTCAACCACATCAGGCTTCTTTATGCCTAATTTTTCACAGTCTGCAAAAAATGCGTCTGTATAGAACTGTGCGATCTCCATAACCGTCTTGTGCTCACGCTTTGCACCCTTGACCATTTTGTCCTCGCCTTCGTCCGCATCGCTTGTAAGATGTCCAACGTCCGTGATGTTCATAACTCTCTTAACATCATAGCCGATGTAGCGAAGGTATTTTTCGAGGACATCCTCCATTATATAGGTACGCAGATTTCCGATGTGGGCAAAATGATAAACTGTCGGACCGCAGGTGTACATTTTGACCTTTCCCGTCTCATTTGGCACAAATTCTTCCTTTTTCCTTGTAAGTGAGTTATAAAGCAGCATTTTTATTCCATAGTCCTTTCGGTGTTTTCTCATTCATTTTCTTTTTCGAGCTTCTTTTCCAGCTTCGATATTTTTTCCGCAAGCTTCTTCAGCTCGTTTGCAACAGGGTCGGGGATGTGAACCTGGTCAAGGTCGTCGACCTTAACGCCTTCACGGCAGACCACTCTTGCGGGGATGCCCACTGCCGTGCTGTTATCGGGTATTTCGCTAAGGACCACGGCTCCTGCCGCAACCTTTGTGTTGTCGCCTATCCGCATAGGGCCAAGGATTTTTGCGCCTGCACCCACCATAACATTATTGCCAAGAGTCGGGTGACGCTTTCCAATATCCTTGCCCGTTCCGCCGAGGGTAACACCCTGATATATGGTGCAGTCGTCTCCTATCTCGGTTGTTTCACCTATGACAACAGCTGCTCCGTGGTCGATAAAGAGCCTCTTTCCGATGGTTGCTCCGGGATGGATCTCGATTCCGGTGAAAAATCTTGCTATCTGACTGACGGCGCGTGCGGAAAAATAGTGCTTTGTAACATAAAGCTTGTGCGAGACCCTATATGCAAGTATGGCATGAAGGCCCGAATAAAGAAGCATCACTTCCACGTCGCTTTTGGCGGCAGGGTCACGCTCTCGGAAGGTTCGTACTGCTTCCATGACAGCGGAAGAGGCTGATCTCGTCTTTTCGGGCAGACGTGCAACTGCCTCTGCGCCCTTATAAAGCTTCTTTGCAGTTTTTTTACCCATTGCTGTCACGGTGTCTGTCAAGGAATCAATGTCTCTTATAATAGCATTTGTGTTGATCTTGATCTTCATATCTACTCCAAAATCCAAAATGTAGATGCCGAAAAAGTAAAAGCCTCCATACCCGATTGGGTACAGAGGCGCAAAATCGCACGGTTCCACTCTGCTTACCGTCGCAGACGGCATCTCATAAGCTTTTAACGCAGCAATGCGACCGAGCCTAACGTATTACCTCAGCTCGGAGTCTCCCGGAGGCACAAGCCGCTCCTTCCGTACCGTCGCTCTCAGCCCACGGCGACGGCTCTCTTTTCGGTGGTTCTTCGGTTTCTTTCCGTTCAATGACATCTTTTTTAACATTATATACAATTTTTTTGATTTTGTAAATAGCTTTTCCATTTTTTTTTGAAAAAAGAGCGTTTTTTTGTAAAAATTTATTTTTTTGACCAAAAAATACTTCTCGTATCTGGTGAATATCGGAAAAAACACTTGACAGAGCTTGATTTTGGTGATATAATATCATGTAAATATAATTGGGTGAGCAGTATGTTTTATGAATAAGGATGTTGGAAACGAGAAAAAAAATAAATTTTCTTTGACTCGACTTTCAAAGGGAGCATTGATTGCTCTGGCTTGCATTTTCGCAGTTATCGTCATTGTTGCAGGGGCTCTTATTGGCACTTTTTTTGCTCTTAAAACGGCCGGCAGGGGTTCCATTGCGAACAGAAGAGAAGAGGCGGCGGAAACTCAATATATTTTCGATCCGGACGTTATTACCTTTGGTGGAAAAAGATATAGGCTCAATAATTATGTGACCTCCTTTCTCTTTATAGGAGTTGATACGGGAATGGGTGCATATGCCTATGAGCAGGATTTCATCAAAAGATTTACAGCGAACGCCGAAAAAGAAGGCATGACATACGAGGAATATTTCGAAAGATGGGCAAAGCTTCGGGAAGAAAAGGGCGAAAGCTCCGAGATATATGATTCTTCAAAGATTTCTTCGGGTCAGGCAGATGTTTTGCTTCTCATAGCTCTTGATGAAAAGAACAACAAAGCTTCAATAATCTCCATTGATAGAAATTCAATGTCTTATTTTGAAGCCTTTGATTCCGGAGGAAACAGCATAGGGGTCTCTGAATCACAGCTTTGCCTTGCCTATTCATACGGAGACGGAAAGCACGAAAGCTGTGAAAAGACGGTTAGTGCGGTTTCGGATTTTCTTTATGAAATACCTATTCATGCATACTATTCTATGAAGTTTGCCGCTCTTGGAGAAATCAATGATGCGGTTGGCGGAGTTGAGGTTGATATAAAGGACGATATGACCGCGGTTGACGAAAGGCTCGTCAAGGGAGAGCGGGTTCTGCTTTTGGGAGAGCTTGCGGAAAAATATCTTACGGCAAGAATGAATGTTGGAAACGGCACGAATGAAGAAAGACTTTCAAGACACAGGGAATATATCCTTTCCTTTATTGATCGTGCGATAAGTGCTGTGAAAAAGGACATCCGGATTCCCTTTGAGCTTTACAGCAAAATTGCAGAGAACAGCACTACCGACCTTTCGGCAGATGAAATAGTTTATCTTGCGGATCTTGCCACAAGACTTGATATTTCCTTTCACTCGATAGAGGGAACGACGGATACAAGTGGTACATTTGACGAATTCAGACCGGATGAGAATGCGCTTTGGCAGTTGATACTTGATATTTTCTATATTTGTGAGGAATAAAAATAAAATGGAGAAAAGCGAGAAGACCAAAAGCAAGTCTAAAAAGAAACGCCTTGTGATTTGGGTTACCCTCTTCATTGTTTTCATTCTCGTTGCGGCTTTTTGTATCGGTATGTGGGCATATCACGCAATACTGCGGCGGGCGATGAATGAGCTTTATAATGATGCGAGAGTTGAGATAGGAAGCGGCAGCGATGCAAGTCGCGGCGAAAATCTCGGAGATATAATTTCCGGTATTATGGGAGCACCCGATAAGGTGGCAAATGAGGATAAGGAAGCCTCACCTCTTGTGGAAATTGATTTTGAGCTTCTTCGGCAGACCTCGCCCGATGTTTACGCATGGATAGAGATTCCGGATACGGAGATTGCCTTTCCTATAGTCCAGCATCCAAAAAATAACGGCTATTATCTGCGAAAGGCGATAAACGGCGCTTACGATATTACAGGTTGTATTTATACGCAAAATTATAATTCCAAGGATTTTTCGGATAAAAACACAGTCGTTTACGGGCATTATATGGATGACGGAACAAAATTCGGTTCACTCCTGTTATACATGGATGAAAAATTTTTTGAGACTCATCGGAGGATTGATATCTATACCGAGGATGAATGGTTTACCTACGAGGTCTTTGCGGCTGTACCCTTTAATACGAGGCATATTCTTAAATCATATAAGGGTGTAACCGATCCGCACAGAGCTTTTCTTGAGGAAGCTCTTTCTGTGAGCGATGCTCGTTCCATTATAATGAGGGATGTGGAGATAGACCCCCAAAACGACAAGATCCTAACCCTCTCCACTTGCCTTAAAACAGATTCGAGGAGATTTCTCGTTTTGGCAAAACTTGTGAAATCACAATTATGTGAATAATTTAAAAATATATTTTTACTTAAAAAGGAGAAACAATCATGAAAAAAATCGTATCACTTCTCGTTCTCGCAGCTCTTGTTTTTTCTGCTCTCGCAGTTTGTGTTTCCGCAAACGGAAGCCCTGCAGGTAAGATAACAAAGGCAGTAGAGGCTAACCCCACAGTTGTTGATGCCGAAGGAAACGCCGTTACCGATGTTGATGCATCCGGTGCAATCGTTGAGCTTTCTCACCACGATGAAGCTGCTCACTATGTTCCCGATGAGGACCAGTTCCATGAGCATTTCGGTCATGAGTATGACGATTATAAGTTCTTCGGATCCTTCGACCTCAGACTTACAGAGCATGGTAAGAAGATTGTCGGCGACGGTAAGCTTACGGGCATTGAGCTTACGATCAACATTCCCGGTATGACGGCTGCAAACAACCCCACAGTATTCTATTTTGATGTTGAGCATGATATCTACCACATCATTGAGAATATCAGAGTTGAAGGCTCTAATATCACATTTATGGCAATGCCTCTTACAACTGCAAACAGCACGGCAGCCCTCACATCCCTCGATGCGCTCACAGTCAACACACTTCTCAGCGCAACCAATGCAGTTGAGGTTTCCGATACAGATATCGGTCACTACGGTGTTATCTACACAGGCGCAATCACATCTCCCGCAACAGGTGTTCCCACCGCTGCATTTGTGATCGTTCTTGTTGTGGCTCTTGCAGGTGCTGCATTTGCTGGCAAGAAGATCTTTGCTAAGTAATTAAAAAACAATCGCATAAAAACCCGACCCGCCTTAAGGCGGTTGTCCATAAAACAGTTAAATCTCCGTATGAGAAATCATGCGGAGATTTTTCTTTTAGGATAGCCGCAAATTGGCGCAAGGGTGCAGCCCCTTGTACGGAACAGAGTGACGCAAAACAGCCCAGACTTCCATCGTCCGGGCTGTCTGCCTCGCAGAGCGCACATACAGGGCTTGCCCCTGTATAGAAGTGCGCCCTTTGTTCCAAAGGGATTTTTTAGCTATCTGGATTATCCGGCAACATCAACAAGCATTTTCATAACACGGTTATTTACATCAAGGTAGTATTTCAATTCTTCATTGCTTAACTCGTCCTCGTCCCATGCTTCAAATGCTTCGTTCATTTCTTCAGCCTTTACAAGCATATCGGCGTACTTTGCAAGCAAAGTCAGATTAGTGGGGTTCTCACTGTATTCTTTCATAAACTCGCAGTATTCGGTGTAAAATGCTTCGTAGCTGTCCATAGCTTCCTTAAATTCGGGTCTAATGCCACCTGTAACATCACCAGTATTTTCGCTTTGGGTAGACTCTTTTGTTTCATTGTCTGTGTTGCTTCCGCCATTTTCATTGCCGCTCATAGTACATTCAAGAACAGTTCCTCTTGCAGATGGAGCATCATCCAAATTAGGACAATTTGCAAATGCGTCTTTACCAATAGCGGTATCATCGTCCCAAACAATCACAGACGAAAGAGCAGTACAGCCATCGAAGGCGTGATTACCAATAGAAAGCACATTGCTCGGAATGCTTACATCTTCAATTCCGGTGCATCCGGCAAAAGCATAATCACCGATAATTTCAACACCCCAAATAATCAAAGATGTCACACCAGTGCAGCCTTCAAACGCATGAGCACCAACATTTTTGGTATCGCTACCAATGCTAATTTCGGTCAAACTAACACAGTCTGCAAAGGCATACTCACCAATATCAGGATCTCCCCAAATAATGAGTGTTTCCAAATTGGTGCATCCCTCAAACGCATGATGTCCAATAACTTCGGTGTCACTTGGAACACTAAACTCGGTCAGTCCAGTACATCCCTTAAACGCAGAGTTTCCGATTTCTTCAATTTCTGCCCACATAATGATGCTTTCAAGCATTGTACAATCTTCAAAGGCAGAGTCCGCAATGCGAACGACATCCTCTCCCTCGTACTCAGAGCTGATAGTGATCCGATTACCTTCGCCGGAAAATCCTACAACTTCTGCATCTCCATCGGAATTTATCTCATAAAGGACATCAAAATCAACATATATTTTGGCTTCTTCCTCGGTTTTTTCAGCATCTTCCTCGGCTTTTTCTTTATCATATTCTGCAACAATGTCATCAACATCATAGTTGTCATTATAGCAGAAAGCAGAACTCATAGCTGACCAAAGACCATAAATATAAGAGCTTTCGTCAGACCATTTTTTGTAGATAGCGGAACTTGCATCAGACCATGTTTTGTAGCACTCGCTGGAAGCGTTGCTCCATTCTTCATACTTAACATCATCGTATGCATCGTCAATTATGCCATCGTAGTATTCATCATACAGATCGTCCATGGCATTATCGTAGAGAGAATCATAATACTCGTCCATAGCTTTATCATAGACAGTATCATAGTATTCATCCAGCGCTTCGTCACAGAACTCGCTGTATTTGTGATCGGGATCAGTCGCAATCAGCTTAAAATAAGCAATCGAATTCTCTTTTGTTCTTGCGAACAGGGCATCAGATTCAGATAGAACCAGAGCAATCCATTCATCTACAAGTCCCTTGTTCTTTTGGTAATCTTCATAAGTAGTACCAACAGCCGAAAATGTTTCTTCAAGTTTAAGTGTCAAACTTGTTGTGACATCGGCAAAATCGTTGGTGATTTCCCCAAGCACAGCCGCCGGATCAGTTTCATCGTATTCTCGTCCCGGTGCAGTAGTAGGCTGCGGTTGATTTGTTTCCTGTTCATCTGGTGGGGAATCAACATTCGTTTCACCGCAAGCGACAAGAGAGAATATCATTAGGATGGCTAAAAACAAAGCTGCAAGTTTTTTCATTTCTTTTGTCCTCCAAAAATAAAAAGTGCGCCAACCGATGTTAAACAACGATATGGAAGCCAAGTAAAAACGTGTTATACAGCCGGATTGATATGATATTGTAGAATATAAAAATTCGGAGAAAACAATGAGAAATATTTATACCTACAAAAACGAAAGTCAGATTGCTAATTTCTTTGAAACTGCAGATGAAAAACTGAAACAGAAATTCAAAAGTATTATTGCTTACATATCAAACGAGAAAAATCCACTTTGCGAGCCTTATGTAAAACATATTTCGATTGGAAGATATAGAGAACTTTATGAAATACGTATGAAGGTGTCCGGCAATATGGTGAGGGTGCTGTTTGTGAAGCAAGGTGAAGATATTGTGCTTTTGTATGCGTTTTATAAGAAGAGTAGCAAAGATACGGAGAAGGCACTGGAAGCAGCGTTTAGGATACTGAATAGGATGAGAGAAAATGGTGAGGTAGTGGAATTAAGGGTGGCGTAATCCATAATTACTGAATAAATAATAGCAAGCACAAACGAGTGCGCGTTTTACGCAAATCTCGTTTGGGCTTTTTGCTGGAATGGAAAAAATGAAATAACTATCCATAGTTCAATTATATTGTGATATTTAATCCTTTAGCAGTATATTTAATTACACATGGAAAATTATTTTTCAAATAATGCCTTAAAGTTTTTGCTTAAATCATCATATACCACACTAGTTAAGGGCATATTTGCTCCTGAACGCCTAGAAGTCAATGTCATATCAAAACCAGTTGATGTTATAGACACGTTATTACTTTCCTTCCCATTTAGATTATTACTTGACATAATCAAATTGAAAATTTCCTCATTATCAAGTTTTGGATATGGGTCGGTAGTGATAATTTCCGGTGTATTATCTTCATCTCCCTTTTGAGAAATACGGTAATATGTTATGCTTGGATCGGATGTAAAATCCTTGGTATCTTTAAATTTAACATGAATGCGATATTTATATGGATAATCTTTGCACAATGGGAAATATTCTTTCATCCTTGGAAAATTGTTCTCGACCATTTCATGAAAACTGATTTGACGCCATAAAAAGAATGTCCGTAACCTTTCTTGCACTCTTTGTTTAGAATAAACTTCCCATATCCATCCTGAAGTAAATGGCAAGTCAGGTTGTGGAAGTGCGAGAGTTTCGTGTGTGCCATTCCTTGCAACAAGATAATTGGCAATATTCATCAAATTGATAACATCTACTCTGTTGTAATGAACACCTACTAATGTCCCACCTTTGGAAGAATCAAAAGATTCATATGTTTCTCTAACATAATTAGTTGACCAATCTGCAATTTCAACTAATGACTTGTCTTTAAGTACTTTTATGTTTTTTGTTTGACTACAAAGTTTCTCGTAAAGGATATAGTCACTTTCAAACAATTTAAACTTCTCAATAATATCTTTGATGCTATCATAAATAATATCAAGTACAATTTGCCGTGCAGAATCACCCATTAAATTTGAAAGTTCAAGATTAACCCCTCGTGTAACTATATTTCTACTTTCAAAAACAGCTCTTTTTTCCATATCCTTAAACGCATCAGGCATCTTTGATTCATCATATAGTTGTACGGGTTCTTCTCCAATATCCAGCCAATCAAACCAAAAACTCAAGTGTTTTCGGTCTTGAGATATACTTCCGATCAAACAAGCTTTTTTGTTTTTCTCTGCTGATTCATCTTTACTTTT
>JAZUPD010000068.1:0-2153 GCA_045604985.1 Eubacteriales bacterium | reverse complement strand
TCCCCGCGAATATATTTTCGCGGGGAAAATATTTACGGCGCCATAGCCAAGCGGTAAGGCAGAGGTCTGCAAAACCTTTATTCCCCGGTCCGATTCCGGGTGGCGCCTCCAAAAAATAAAACGCAATCGCCGTGGATTTTTTCATTTGTGTCCGCAGGGCACAACATCATTTGCGTGCTTGCACGCAACATCATTTGAGCGTTAGCTCAACATCATTCCGCCGCAGGAGGACACAAATGAACGAGGTTGCCTACGGCAAATGATGTGCTTCGCAATGATGTGATGCTTCGCATCAATGATGTTGCGCTTCGCGCAAACGGATTTACAGCAAATATGAAGATGCCAATCGGCATTTTCGAGCAAGGAGTAGAAGTGAACCTTTAATAAAGAGAAAAATGGGGATGCAAGTGCTACTTGACACGGTCAAGTACGATGTTCTTTACATTTTCTGACCTTTGTGATATAATTATGTTGCATGAAAGGAGGGCTTTTTATGACAGTCGGTGAGAAAATACAATATTACAGAAAAAAGATCGGGCTATCTCAAGAAGAACTCGGTCTAAAAATGCTCGTATGTCGTCAGACTGTCAGCCTTTGGGAAATGGATAAGACATTGCCTACCGTTGATAATTTGATTCGTCTTAAGGAAATTTTCTCGGTTTCCGTAGATGATATTTTGAACGGGTCTGAGCCGATAGAGGAAAATAAGAACGGGCCGAAAGAGACATACGTTTTCAAATATGAAAAATCAGATTTGGAGGAGGTCTTCAAAAAAGTTCGTTTTCCTCTTATAAAACGCGCGATCGTTTTCTCGCTTGCTTTCATCGTTCCTTTTATCCTCTTTGCGGCAACAGGTGCTCCCGATGTTATGCTCGGTTTGTTACTCGGATGTTTTCTGATCGGTGTGATTTCACATATCAAAGGTTATTTTTCTTATAACAAAGCGTGGAAAACCAGTGAAAGCAGAATTTTGGAGAGCACCTATTCTTATGAAATATTTGAAGGCTATTTTATACTGAACATTTCCAAAAACGAGGAAGTCACAAAGACGCTGAAAATATACTTTGATGACATTGAAAAAATCCACTCTTTTGGAAACTATCTTGTTTTGCAGATTGCCCGTCAAAGCTATATTATTAAAATAGATGTTTTGATTCCTGAATCAACCTTCATTACTTTTTGCAATAATACGCCAAACAAGGTTGAAGCAAAAAAGCCCAAGGATAAATTAAAAATCATCTCCATTCTTCTTTTCGTTCTTTCCATTTGCACGATATGGGGGGCATTGATCGGTGTTGCTATATTATCCGGAATCAATCATGCAATGACGGAGAATATGTGGATATTCTTTTTGTTCCTTCCTGTTCCAATTGCCTCTATTGTGTTCGGCCTCTACTTAAAGAAAAAAGGATACAAGTATAAAAAGAACGTAATCGTGGGCATTATCATGGCGGCACTACTCTGCATTTACGGATCGTTTACCTTCATTTTTTCTGATATCTATTCACACGGCGACGAGCCGATTGTCAATACGGAGCAAATGTTGAATATTGATATTCCGACGCATTCGCGTATCAACACGCAGGATTGGACAAAAGGAACGCAATCTGTTCCTCGCGGATATATTTATTCAACGAGCGATATTTACTTTGACGATACCGCTGTGGAGCAATTTGAGAAAAATATTTCAAATGACGCAAAGTGGATATCCGATATTCCCAATGATATGGTTGGTATCACCTCGTATTTCTGCGATATTCAAACCAGCGACTACTATATTATCTACAACAAGGACACGGGAGAATTCAACAAATTGCCGAGTTCAAGCGGAACGTATGTGTTTATCAACGTTCTATACAACGCCGAGAGTAATACAATGAAATTGGTGGAATATCAAATAGAGTATACAAAATAAGTTGGCATCTATTAAGGATGCACATGAAATAGACTCAAACAGTCAAAATCCCTTGATTTTATTGACTTTTTCGCCGTGGCATCTATTTAGGCGGTACAACACAAAAACGAAAGCAGTCCAATGGACTGCTTTTTCGTTTTTGAACGATGTGTTCCGCAAGCGGAACGTGATGCGCACTGCGTGCGTGATGTGCCCTTCGGGCGTATAAAAGTCGGATCGTAGCCATGTCGTTCTGTGA
>JAZUPD010000067.1:0-13223 GCA_045604985.1 Eubacteriales bacterium | reverse complement strand
TCTCGGCAGCATAATCAGCATACCAAGGAATCATCGACTGGTTATCCCAGCTGGATGTTGCTCCATCTTTCCAAACAATGGCATCGCTTGTTCCGGAAATCGTAAGTGTCTTTGTCGTCTCGTTATATTCCCAAACAAGGTCATTGTCGTTGTCCGTTTGGTCGACCTGGGCCTGAGACGCACTTGCAACCATTGTAAATACGCATACGGTGCATATTACAAGGAAAGCAAGCATAAGAAATTTGATTTTTTTCATAATCATGTCCCTTTCATATATAAATTTATTTGGATACGCAGTAACATTCTATCACTTTTTACATAAAAAGTCAATAGTTTTTTTCAAAAAAAATAATTTTTCGGATTATACCTATTATATTTTTAATCGACAAAAAAAGTGTTTGTTATATTTTCTTTTTTTTGCTTGTGTTTTTTATCTATTTTTTACCTTTTATGGATGGTTTTCGGGGATTTAGCTTTTTTGAAGGGGACAAGCTATGTGCCACATGGCATGAACGCATAATCATTAACGCCACTCCTCAAATAACAAACCACATACCACCGCCCCAGTGCCTAAACTAAACCTACTTCTTCACAAATAGGCAAACTAAATGCCCTTTTTAATTATATGGAAGAAAAAAGCACGGCAACGCATTGCGTTGCCGTGCAAAATATTAAAGCAAGTTAAAACTTCTCTTCTTGATGAGAACAACTGCGCTTACGAGAGCCGCAACAGCTATCGCAACAACCATAACCAGGTTGATATCGCCTGTCTGCGCAGCCTCATCGGGTGCCTTTGTCGTTCCTTCGGCACTTGTATCCTCGGAAGCGTTCGTTGTTGTCTCGGGAGCTGCTGTAGTTTCGGGAGCAGCCGTAGTTTCAGGAGCTGCTGTCGTTACAACCGCCTCAGGAATTTCAACAGTTTCACCGATCTTTGCAAATGTTATTTCCTTCGCCTTGGCAAAGTTCTCTGCCGCACCGCCTTCTGTTGCGCCGAATACAACCTTGAGATTGTAGCAACCATTAAATGCATTTTCTGAAATGGTTTCAGCTGTTGCGCCGATAGTCACATTTGTAAGATAAGCACAATTAACAAAGAAATTCTCTTTGATATTTGTCATCTTGTTGTTAAGGATAACACTCGTAACTCCGCAGTTAACGAAGTTGTTAGCTCCATCTACAGAAGAAATCGAAGAAAGATCGAATGTTCCTACAACAGGCTCTTTTCCCGTCTGATAAATGGTTGTGAGCTTGGGACAATTAACAAATGCGTTGTATGCCAGCTGGATCACGCTTGCCCATTCAACTACCTCAAGATTGACGCAGTTCTTGAACGTATTTGCACCAACCTTTACAAGGCCCTCTCCGATAACAACCTTCTTGATCTGGTCTGCCTTATCAAGCCATCCGTTTTTTGTGACGTAACTATAGTAAGGAACTTCATTCCAGCCTGTTGCGCCATCTTTCACCGAGATCGTGAGCGTTCCGTCAGTTGTAAGAACCCACTTACACTTGGAATACTGAGTCTCAACGTCGCCTTCGAGTACAATATCCGAGGAGCCTGCGGGAGTCTCGGGATCGGTTGTACCTTCGGAATCGTTCGTCGTATCTTCGGGAACGTTCGTCGTATCTTCGGGAACTACGGGAGTTACGCCTGCCTCGTATGTACCATCATAATCTACAACGTTGATAACATCGGGAACATTTGTTGATCCAGTCTTTGCCTTAAGTGCATCAGCGTGTGTTTCCGCAGCAGATCCGGGAATAACCATAAACGTAACAACCGTACTATCTGTAAATTCTTTTGCAGTATTATTCTGCACAAAGGGTATGCCACTCTCCGGCATAAGAACGGTTATCGTCTTTCCTTTACAGCTTCCCTCAAAAGTTTGGTATATCGAGTAAACATCTTTTAAGGTAAAATAGCGAAGATCTATAACGTTCTCGGGTGTGCCCGCACGACCAATAGAAGTAAGAGATGGCATGTAAACAAAAGTCATCTCCCCCATGAGCTTGATTGTCGTATCGGGAAGAGTAATGTCCTTGCACACCGGAAGATACGACAAACCATATGCACAAATGGATGTTATGGGAGCTTCAACAACAACATGCTCGATCTTCTCCTTGTGGGCTGCCCAAGGATATCTTTCCTTTCCTGCATCACTCCAGTTAGGAGCGGGGTCCATTGTCAGTGCCGTGGAGGTACCTGTGATTCTGAGTGTTTTTGTTTCTGCATCAAACGTCCACTGAAGGTCATTTGCAGCGTCGTTCAGATTGACCTTTCCCGTCTCTGCAAATGCCATAACTGCAAACATTGCGGCAAAAGCAAGAACGAGAGAAAGAAGCAGAAGAATTTTCTTTGTGTTTTTCATGGTTTTATCCTTTCATAAGAAAATTGTATTGAATTGGCGAAAGACACGGCAAAGAGCTGTTTTTGATGCCATTTTATTGCCGAAACTACACCTCATTCATTATACTTATAATAATGATATCACAATTTCTAAAATTTGTCAATCCTATTTTTTATTTTTCTTAATCTTTTTACCGCTCCTAAACACTTTTTTGTGCAAAAAACAGAGCTTTCTCACTTTTTAGTGAGGCAGCTCTGTTTTTCTTTTTCCAAGCTCTCCGCGGGGCAGCATAAAGCTCGGTATGAGCTTATATTCCTTTTCGGGAGAAGCTTTGCTCCGCTCATTCGTCTCTGTTTCAGTACCCCCATCGAATGCGGTCATATCTTCCGCATCTTCCTTTCCCGGAGCTTCCACATCATCCGTCAGACTGTAATTTTCCATTTCCGCTTCTTCTGCGGAATAGTAAATTTCGTTCTTGGTATTTGATTTGCTCATTTCTAAAGCAATATCGAGACCGCCGTTTTGCGACATATCAGCATATCCCTCAGCCGCAAAGTCCTTGGCGTCATCCATGCCGAATGAAAAGCTTCCGTTGAACACCGGAGACCCCACAAGTACAAGGCAAATGACAGCCGCAACTCCTGCGCCTATCCACATTCCGTGCTTTTTCATGGCTTTGCCAAAATCCAGCACCCTGTTCTTTCTTCTTCCTCTGCCGATTTCTTCATTCAGCGAGTCCATAATACGCACGTGAAGATCATCGGGGCAAGGAATGGAAGCCGCTCCGATATCGCCCGACAGGCGGGAAAGCTCCAAGATCAGAGCTCTGCATTTTTCACATTTTTCAAGATGCTCTTTTATGCCAATGACGGCATCACCGTCAAGCTCGCCGTCAATATAGGCGGAAAGCTCGGGAAGAAGCTCCTCACATTCCCCGCTCCTCAAAATCTCATTATCTATCATAAATATCCTTTCAACCGTTTTTCACTATAAGAGACGCACGCTTTTAATAAATGTTCCGCTTTTCGAGATATTCCTTTATTTGATTTCTCGCTCTGAATATCTTGCTCTTTACCGTCCCCATTTCAATACCCATTTCGTCGCTTATCTCCTTATAAGAAAGTCCCTCGCTCTCACGCAGAATAAGTATCTTTCTATAATCATCATCAAGCGAATTTATAGCCTCTCTCACGGCAGCGATCCGCTCCTCTCGCTCGTATGCGCGAACGGGATCGGAGTAAATATCGTCATCCGGAATATCCATTTCCTTATATCCGCCGTTCTCATCCGCTACCATGATGGAATCATGCCGTCTTATGCTCTGCCGTCGCAGAAAATCAAGAGCGCAATTTCTAGTCATACGCAAAATATAGGAATACCATGATTTTATCTCATCAAGGGAAGCATCTCCCGAAAGAAGGTGCCAGAGCTTAATAAAGGTATCCTGTGTGATATCCATGGCATCCTCGCTGTTTTTACTGACTCTGTATGCAATTTCAAAAACGCCGTGCTCACATATTTTGACTATATCCTCAAAGGGCTTTTCTTTGCCGCCCCGAACAAGCGTTGCAAGTTCAAAAAGCCGTCCGTCTCTCTCTTCACCGCTTTTTTTCAGTGAAAATCCAACTATATTCGCCATAGCTCCTCCTTTCTTTTTCATTTTCATTATAATCAGAAATCATTCCTTTGAGGAAAGGGAAATCTCCTGTGCAATTTTTCTTATCTCGTCCAGACTCTCTGCAGTATTTATCCTATTTCTCGCCTCTGCCGCACCTCGGATTCCGCTTATATACCATGAGACGTGTTTTCTCGCCTCGCGCACGGCGACATATTCGCCCTTTTCCTCACACATTCTTTCGGTTTGTGCAAGGGAGACACGCATCCTCTCGCCAATGTCGGGGCTTTTATATTCCTTTTTCTCGATGGCGGCAATTATTTCTTCAAATATCCATGGGTTTCCAAGAGCTCCTCTGCCAACGGCAATGCCGTCACAGCCCGTCATTTCCCACATTCTTATGGCATCTGCCGCCGAGCAAACATCTCCATTGCCCACAACGGGTATCTTTACCGCCTTTTTTACATCGGCAATAACTCCATAGTCTGCCCTCGGCTCATAAAATTGCTCCCGTGTCCTTCCATGGACGCATATCATCGCCGCACCGCTGTCCTCCAAAGCCTTTGCAAGCTCGGGAGCATTTATACTGTCCTTGTCCCAGCCCGCCCGTATCTTAACAGTAACGGGAAGTCTGATGCTATCCGACACCGCTCTCACTATCCTCGCCGCAAGTCCAATATCCTTCATAAGCGCACTTCCCTCGCCGTTGGAAACCACCTTTGTAACGGGACAGCCCATATTTATGTCGATGGCAGTGGGAACGGCAGTGCTTTTGCAACCAAAATATTCTCCGCTCTCAAGAAGTGCCGCCGCTTCAGCCATGAAAAAGGGGTCACTTCCAAAAATCTGGACTGCCATGGGAAGCTCCTCTGCCCTGACTGCGGCAAGGGGAGCCGTTCTGGAGAGCATATCTGCATTTTTATTTTTACATTTTTGCTCATAGCAAAGTGCCTTTGCGGAAACCATTTCGCTGACCACGAGAGAAGCTCCGTGTGTGCGGCATACCTCTCTGAAAGCATAGTCGGTAGCTCCCGCCATGGGTGCGAGCATAAGTCCGTGCTCTACCTTAGCCGTGCCAAGATCAAATCCGCCAAGCCCTAATGTTTTCATAAAAATCCTCTTATTTTGATGTTTTAACTAATATCTTCCAGCCATTTTCATAGCTGTAAAGGGCCATTATACCGTCCGAAGGGGCGGTGATATATTCATAGGCAAAGGGAATGACGATATTTCCGTTTTTATCAATAACTCCTTTTTTTCCTCCCTGAAAACCTATAACCCCAAGTCCCTCGGAAAAGGGTCTTATCTCGGTATATATAGGCTGGGCGATCCAATATCCGTCCTTATGATAATAGCCGTATTTTTGATCGTTGCCTTTCAGAACGAGAACGCCCTCAGAATAGGAAACAAGGGTAAATCCTCTCGGAATATCAAATTCGCTTCCGTCAGGATAAATAAGCACGTCGCTATCCGAATAAATGAGATTTCGGAATGTATAATCCCTCTCCAGCTTTCTAACTCTTACAAGTCCGCTGTCAAAATACAGATATCCCTTTGAGTTTTCCGAATGACGGTAAAGGGGTTCTGCATATTCGGTAACGATGTATCGGCTTGCAGTGACCATTTTCATGCCGACGCCGTCGATAACAACCTCTCCATTGGGATTTATGAAGCGAAGGATGCCTTTATCATCGACCACTGCAGCTCTGCCCTCGCTGAACCCATATGCCTTTGCATATTTATATTCTATTTCATCGGGATCCGTTGATGGATGTCCATAGCCATACCTTAAAAGAGTTAAGGTCCTGTCGATAATAAGGATATCAGGGTTTGACGATGTCAGCCTCTCGGTCTCCGTATCGGTTTCAATTTCCGTTTCAGTCTCTTTCGCCGTATCTGTAATAGTCTCAATGGGGGGGGAAATCTCCGAATCTGCCGTCATCTCGGCGGTGTCAGCGTTGTCCGATATGCTCTCCGTTTCGGGATAGAGTAACGTTTCGCTTTCCGTGACTAACTGCTCTGTCTTTTTTTCTTCCTCAAGTCTCTTCTCATCCTCAATCCGCTCCTTTTCTTTTTTCAGCTCCTCAGCAAAGCGGGGGTTGGCTTTCGCCACAGTGTCCGCAAAACTCGGACGGAGTGCGTAGATGTATTTTGCAAGTTTGGGATCAATAGAGCTTCGAATATAATAATCCTTAGTATCTATCTCGTCAACAAAACGCACGTCCTCGTTTCTGCAAAAAACGGAAATGATATCGTTGCCTGTTCCAAGATCTTTTCGGTAGTTAAAATAAATTCCCTTACTGTCGCTCTCATCAACATATGAAGAATAAATCTTTCTGCCATACTCGTCAGGGACAAAATATCTCCCCTCAAAATCAATAAAAAGCGGTTCTCCCGCATCGTCTCTCGCATAAGCAGGGCGTATTTCCGAGCGACCGTAGGTGGCGATATTATTTCCGTAGCTGTCAAAGAGCGTTACTGTTGCGTCGTCATACATCAGAACATATCCCATATATATATCAAAAGAAAAGCAGTATTCTTCGGAAAAAGATGCATTGTAAAAATACTCCCCGCCTTCTTCATATAAAATGGGATCGTCAACAAGAACGGTCTCCTTGCCCTTTATCTGGTCCTTCGTCATTTCCACACCAAGCAGAAGCTCCGCAAGAACATGATCGCCATCAGCGATATATTCGTCTATGCTTATGTCATATCCTGCTGACATTGCCCGACCGAGAGAGGGATAATATTCTTCCCGAGCAGATGACGGCACTTCTCCGCTCTCATCACCGCTCTCCGTGCCGTTTTCATCATCACCTTTCTCGGACGGCGATGAAATAACGCCCGAAATATTTTCTCCGATTCCAATATTGCCTATCTGTTCCTCAATAACCTTGTCTTCATGGGACATGGACGGTTCTTCGATATGATAATTGCCCATTCCCGAAATGGGAAGCTTGCGCTTTATAAAAATAAAATCAAATTTTCCCATGCCGTAAGCAAGCACAAAAAAACTCACGAACGCAAAAACGAGAATGCCCGCCGCTCTTTTTACAAAACGCATTATCCTTTCCATAATACCTCCGTTATTTGTGATATTTCGTTCCCTTTATGATGTTGAACCCCCGATAGACCGCTTCGAGCAGTATAATTCGCATAAGCTGATGGGGAAAAGTAAGCTGAGACACCGAAAGACGGTAATCGCAAATTTTCTTTACACTTTCATGAAGCCCGTGAGATGATCCGATCACAAAGCATATCTCACTATGCCGTGACGTTGCTCCGTCAATAAGGGCGGCAAGCCCCTCGGATGGGAGCTGCTTTCCCTCAACGCACATTGCTATCTTATAAGACCTCTGACTCATTGCGGAAAGTATGCTTTTTCCCTCTGCCAAAAGAACCTGTTCTATCTCGCTCTGCGATGGTGTGTCGGGAAGCTTCACTTCCTTTAGCTGAATGCTCTCAAAGCGACAAAAGGCACTGAGCCGTTTTACGTATTCCGCCTCCGCTTCTTTAAGATATCCTTCTTTAAGATTTCCCACCGTAATTAGCTTTATATTTATCATTTTATATCAGCCTCACAGGATTTTCTCTGTCTGCAATCGCAATACGTACGCCTTCATCCGCAACAGACGCTTTTACCTCGGCAAGTGCAAGCGAAGGATCGTTATTCTCCTGACTGAGATGCGCCAAAAGCAGATTTTTCGTTCCATTTTCGCAGAGTTCTGCCGCAAAAGCCGCACAATCACTATTTGAAAGATGTCCTATCTCCGACATTATCCTCATTTTAAGATGCTCGGGGTAGGGCCCGCACATGAGCATTTCAAGATCGTGATTCGATTCGATAATAATATCTCGGCATCCCATAAGGCCTTCTCTTATGCTGTCATTTATATGACCGATATCTGTGGCAAGACCTATAGCACCCTTTGATATCACCCCGTCTCTCTCTTCGCTGTATTCGATACGGTATCCCACGCTTCCCATACTGTCATGAGGAGTCACAAAGGATTTTATCTCAACCTCCCCCAGCGAAACGCTAAAAATGGGGGGATGCTCATTTATACAACTTCTAAGCCCATCACCCACCAGTGTCTTGAGCTTTGTGGCAGACCTTGTGCAAACATGCACGGGAATATGATGCTTTTTTGTAAGCACCTCGAGCGCTCCTATGTGGTCTGTATGCTCGTGAGTTATAAAGATCGCCTCAATGCCTGAAATATCCGAGCCTATATCCTGAAGCGCACGGCAAAGAGTTCTTGCACTTTTGCCGGCGTCAATGAGAAATTCGTGTCCGCAAAGGTTAAAATAGACCGAATTTCCACTCGAACCGGAATATAACGTATATACAGAATTCATGTTAGTCCCTCTAATATTGAAATAATATTGTCCTCGACAAACCATGAAAAAGCGTCGATGGCAAAGGTAAAAACAAAAGGGAAAATAAATGCTATCATCCATTTGGATTTTTTCCTTCGGCACTCTGCGTCCTCTATAAAGGCGGTCTTTTCCTCTTCCGTCATGCTATCGGGAAGCATCTCGGCAGTTATGCCGCTTCTCGAAAAACCCTTGTTATATGTAACATAGGTTAGAACAAGCACGGCAAGGATCGTCATATATGAAATAAGAACAATTTCAAAATAACGAAAATTAAGCATATAGCGGTAAAAACCGAAAACGACCGCAGTATTAAATGCCAAAAGCAATATCATGGTGATATTAGGCTTTTTCTTCTCCTTTTTTACCACAATATCCGTACCTGTTTTTTTCTCGTTTCTTTTTTTCATATTACTTTAACTGCTCCATAGGGTCTGATTCGAAGAATAAGACAATTGCCCTCGCCAAAAACACTTTCCATATAGTGTCTGAAACCTTCAGCTTCCTGTGACGGAACAAACGCCTGAATTGTTCCGGCAAAGCCACCTCCGTGAACACGAAATGCCGCCTTTTTGTCCGCAAGATATTTGTCTGCAAGGCAAAGTGCCAGCGAGATTCCCTGCTCGTGAACATTTTTTGTGGTAAATACATTCTGCAGATAGCAAAAGCTGGAGCGGCCCGATGCCATGATACCACCAAAAAAACCATCAACGTCACCATTTTTCAGAGCTGCCTTTATTATCTCAATCCTTCTGTTCTCCTCAAAGAAATGAAGGGCACGCATAATTGCTCTGTCGCCACACGTTTTGCGCAGAGCAGGTATCGCCGCAACAACATCCGCCTCGTCTGTCTCTCTAAGTGTCTTTTTGCCAAAATATGCCGCAACCGACTTCATTTCCGAAGGCACAGAAGCATAATCCTCGCCCAGATCCGCATGATTGCCGCCCGTATTGACAATGCAAAGATTATATCCCGCCCCACACAAATCAAAATCTATCTTCTCGATAACGGGAGAAGCAGGATCTGCAAAATCAATACTCACGACACCGCCGGCAGCACAAGCAACCTGATCCATAAGTCCGCATGGCTTACCAAAGAAAACATTTTCCGCATATTGGGAGAGCTTTGCAATCTCAACATTATCTACCTTGCCGTCGTTATAAATATGATTAAGGATATTTCCGATCATATCCTCGAATGCCGCCGAAGAGGAAATACCCGAGCCCTTAAGCACATTTGAGGTAGTATAAGCATCAAAGCCGCCGATGCTGTAACCGTTTTTCTTCATTCCCGCACACATACCCGCAATTATTGAAGCAGACGTAGTGAATTTTGTAGCATCGGGAGAGTTATAAATTCCGAAATCAACGATATCCTCGTCAAACCCCTCGCTCTTTACGCGAATGACAGAATCTTCTCTTGGCGAAGCGATAGCGATGATATCAAGATTTAGAGAGCCCGCAACTACCTTTCCGCAATTGTGGTCGGTGTGATTTCCTGCGATCTCAGTTCTTCCTGCGACCGAATATGCGCTGACTTCTCTGTCTTCGCCGTAAAGCTGTGCAAAGTTTTCGAGTGCCTTTATATATCGACGCTTCTGCGCAGAAACATCCTCAGCACCGTAAAGGGCAAGAAGCATCTCGTCTGCAGAACCATCATTTATTGCCTTTATAAGCTCGTTTTTTTTCATTTTATATATCCTTTTACATTGAATAAAATTTCATATCTTATATTGTAACATATTTTTTGCTTTATGACAACTGTTTTTAAATAACTAATCTATGAATTTTTTGTAAGTTTGCCATCACAGAGGAAAAAGAAACGGAATATACTGATAAAGAAACTCTTGGAATTTTTTATGGAGGAGCTTACATATGAAGATTTTTGTCGTCCGCCCGCCATCATTTCTCGCTGCGATTATCAAAAAAATTTGGAAGGGGAAAAAAGACAAATAAGAAATTGTCAAGGATTTTCCGCCAAAGCTTTATGGAAACGTCTTCACAAACTTCTCAACAAATTCATATTTACAAATCAAAGGCTGACACACCGTGCGATGTGTCAGCCTCTTTTTAAATATCATTATCCTTTTGCAAAAATGCACAGAGCTTTGCGCTTTTCGGTGCTCCAAAAATCTCATCGGGAGTTCCTACCTCTTCAATTATACCGTCGGCCATAAACATGACCTTATCAGCAACGTTTCTTGCAAAATCCATCTCGTGGGTAACTATCACCATAGTATGGTCATTCCCCTTAAGTGCCTTTATCGCACGCAACACCTCACCCGTAAGCTCGGGATCAAGGGCGCTGGTCGGCTCGTCAAAGCACAGTATTTCAGGGTCCAGGGCAAGTGCTCTTGCTATGGCAACTCGCTGGCACTGTCCTCCTGAAAGTTGACAGGGATAGGAGTACTTCTTCTCGCTTAGTCCCATCCTATCAAGAAGCTCGTCTGCCTTTTTTTCTATCCGTGCAATCGCCTCGTTTTTTTCAGATGCCGAAAGCTTATCCTTTCTCGCTTGCTTTTTAAGTGCTAGCACTGCGGGAAGCGTTATATTTTTATGTACCGTATATTGCGGAAAAAGGTTAAATGACTGAAAAACCAAGCCGAATTTAAGCTGATTTTCCCTTTTCTCCCTTGCACTTTTTCGTTTTTTTTCCTCAGAATTGAATACAACATGATCCGCAACTGTGATCTTACCCTCGTCGGGCGTTTCAAGAAAGTTGAGACAGCGAAGAAGCGTAGTTTTTCCGCTTCCCGAAGATCCGATTATGGCAAGGACCTCGCCTTTATGTAGAGAAAAATCAATCCCCTTCAGGACACTGGTGCGACCAAAACTCTTTTTTATACCTTCTACTTTAAGTAAATCCATACTCCGGCCCCCTTATGCCCTAAAATAGCTGAGCTTCTTTTCGATATATCCGAAGAGAAGTGTCAGAAGTCCGTTGAAAACGAGATAATATACGCTTGTGAAGAACAGCGGCCAAAGAAGTCCTTGGCTGGAAAATCTCTCTGCGACCTTGATGATCTCAATTACCGAAATTACTCGCACAAGAGAGGTATCCTTAACGAGAGTTATGACCTCATTACTGATAGGCGCAAGAATTCTCTTGACAACCTGCAAAAGCACCACATGAAAAAAAGTCTGCGCCTTTGTCATGCCAAGAACCTGCCCCGCCTCATATTGTCCTACAGATATGGACTCTATTCCGCCTCGGTATATCTCTGAAAAATAGCAAGCATAGTTAATAACGAATGTGATAAGCGCCGCAAGAAATCTGTCCTGCTTGAAGATCGGATTATTAAAGACTATTCCGGGAATAAAGAACACTATGAATATTTGAAGCATAAGCGGTGTTCCGCGAACGATCCAAACTATCACCTTTGTAAAATATTTCAGTGGTTTAAATTTGCTCATTGAGCCAAAGCTGATGATAAGTCCCAGGGGCAAAGCAAAAAGAAGCGTCATTACAAAAAGCTCAAGGGTCGTCAAAAATCCGCCCCAAAGGCTCTCGGCTATGATTTTAAACTCCTCCATGGTGTCGGGCAAAAATGCCTTTACAAATCTATCCCAAATAGCGGGAAGCTCTGCCGTAAACCACTGACCAAGCGATATAAACATAAAAAATTTTCCTTCCGAAAAAATCCCCAATTAATGCTCGAAAGGCATGGAGCATACGCCTCTCGGCGCATGTCCATGTCTTAAGAGGATTGGATCTATATGAAAAAGAGAATCTCAAAAATTAGCCTGCTATGCTCAGGATAGCATCGGTAAGAGCATATTTTTCAGCGATCGCAGCTATCGTACCGTCAGCCTCAAGCTCCGCAAGAATACCATTTACCTTTTCGGTAAGGTCACTTCCCTTGCGGAAAGCAATTCCGTAATATTCATCATCAGAAAGGGCCATATCAAGGATAGTGAGGTCAGCGAAATCGCTGCCTTCTTTATTGATAAGGTAGTTAGCCATCACATAGTCGATAACAGCAGCATCACTTGTGAGAGCCTTAACCTCTGTAAGTGCATCGAGCTGAATGCTCTTTTCAACATAAACGGCATCGGAAATATTACCAAGAACTATCTCCTCCCCTGCAGAGCCTGCCTCAGCAGCGATAACCTTGCCCGCAAGTGAATTTACATCGGAATAGTTACCAACATCATCTGTGCGAACGACGACAATCTGCTTATTCTTCATATAAGGCTTAGAAATGCTCATCTCTTCCTGACGAGCAGGGGTGATTGTAAGACCGTTCCAGATGCAGTCGATATGCTTTGCAGCAAGTTCCGCTTCCTTAGCTTCCCAAGAAATTTCCTGGAAAACGACCTCGACACCGAGCTTTTCTGCAACTGCTGCTGCAAGCTCTGCATCAAAACCGATCCAATTTCCATCAGCATCCTGGAAATCCAAGGGCTCAAGGTATGTAATACCAACGATCATTTTGCCCTGAGCGGTAAGATAAGCAACATCTTCTACAACTGAGGGTGTTTCATTAGCGGTATCTGCAACAGAATCGGAACCTGTTGTATTATTAACATCGGCATCGCCATTTCCGCCACAAGCAGTGAGGCAGAAGAGGCACATAACAAATGCAAGAGTTAGTGAAACGAGTTTTTTCATAATAAAAATCTCCTCAAAATTTAATAGTTTTTTGTTTTCAGGACAAAATCGCTTCATCCTGCTAAAGCGATAATATGATACCATGTTTTTCTGCGTTTGTCAAGGGGTTTTAAAATTTTTATGGTATAAATTATATTAAAAAAGTCTTTTTTTACTGTTGAAGATGCACAAAATTTGTTTTTGGTAAACAAAAAGCACGGCAGTGATAGTAATGAGATCAATTTTGGGGATTGTGGTTTGTTTATTGTTTGAGGAGGTTTGTTAATTATTAT
>JAZUPD010000066.1:0-27106 GCA_045604985.1 Eubacteriales bacterium | reverse complement strand
CATATATTATCCACCAGTTCAGATTCTTTATCTTTATTTTCCAAACCATTTTTTAGTGCCGCAATAATCCGCTCCGCATATTGCTTATTCATCATAACACCTTCCTTACTGTATCAGGGCTGTATGTAGCGAAAATCTGCTCAAAGTTCGTAGCGACACTATCGTTTGCCATAGAGCTGTCTCTCATTACGAAGTAATAAGGCTGTTTTTTGGCGATTTCGGTGATAACATCTTCGGTTACGTTTTCATCGAAGCAAGCATAAAGGAACCCGTCTGCAACATTAAAGACTTTCTTACCGCCGATGGTGCTTTCTTCAATCTTGCTGGAAAGGAGTACACCCAGGTCAAGCATAACTTGGAAGAGGAGGTCTTCGGGGGTACGGTCGCTCTTAATGTTGTCAGCAAGGCTCTCAAACATAGAAAGCTCATAATCATCGGGGTTGTAGTAAACGTCCTTCATATTGCTGCTATCGAGTTTCAGAACACGGAAACCCGTATCAAGGTTAGCGGTAGTCAAAGGGCTTTCTTCCTTGATTTTTGCACCTGCACGACGAATTCGTTCTTTACCGATTTCACAAATATTTTTGTATCCTGCCTTATATGCTTCGGATTTCTCCTCTGTTTCTTCGGGCAACTGAACCATAATAAACTTACGGTTACCACCATCTTCTGCATTTAACTGCATAACTGCGTGGGCAGTAGTAGCAGAACCAGAGAAAAAGTCTAAAATAGAATCTTCTTCGCTTGTAGCAATAGAACAAATATACTTCAAAAAAGATAGACCTTTGGGATAATCAAAGGGAGCGTCATTTCCAAACAATTTTTTCAAATCTGCCGCGCCACCACTATAATTCCAAATGTTTTTGGCAGCATTGAAACCTGATTGCAGAAATTTCGGGGTGTATTTATCCCCATTTTTGAAAATCTTGATTTCGTTTTTTCTCTCTAAAAATGTATCTAATCCCCATCTCCACCTATGAATTTTTCCGTTTCTAAAGCCTGCGCGAACTGGAATATATCCCTTGGAAATCAATTCGTTATTATCACAATAAATTTCTTCAATTATGTTGCACTCAACTTTACTTTTGTCATAATCCATCATTGGAATCATATCGCCAGACTGTTCGTTGTAGTAAATAGTGTATCCCATATCTAACCTTGTAGAAAGCGGTGTTGGAGCATCGTTGAGATTTCGATAAGATTCCTCCGTTTTATCAACTCTATACAAATTGGTATTGTAAATGTTTCTTGCAAAACATAAGCAATACTCTACGTTTTTTTGTATTAAAACACCATCACCAGATTGATTTGCACCAGTAACAATATTGACTTGTGCTATAAAATTTTCGCTTCCAAACACTTCACTTCCGATTTTTTTCAGGTTTTCAACTTCATCATCACCAATACTAATAAATATGATTCCATCTTCTGATAATAGAGTCTTTGCCAATTTAAGCCTTGGATAAATCATATTAAGCCAATCTGTATGGAAGCGACCATTAGTTTCAGTGTTTGTAACGAGTCGATTGCCTTCGCTATCAAACTGACCGCTATTAGCAAGATATTCTTCTGCGCTTTCCGCGAAGTCATCGTTGTATACGAAGTCGTTGCCAGTGTTGTAGGGAGGGTCTATGTAAATCATTTTGATTTTGCCGAGATAGGTTTCCTGCAAAAGTTTCAGTACATCAAGGTTATCACCTTCAATGTAAAGGTTCTCGGTATTATCAAAGTCAACACTATCCTCACGGCAAGGACGGAGGGTTTTAGCAATAGGAGCATTAGCAAGAAGAATGGATTTTTTCTTATCGGGCCAAGTAAACTGATAGCGCTCCTCGTTACCTTCTACAACAACAGCAGAAAGTTCCTGTTTGAGCATATCAAAATCGATGGCATACTCCACTTCACCTTTCTCGTTCTTCCTCTCCGTCACGCAGTTCGGGAATAATGCCCCTATTTTCTTTATATTCTCGTCAACCTTGTTAATACTGTGCATTTTAAGCTTGTCCATTTTAAGTCCTCCAAGTATATTTAGATTTCAAATCAGCAATATTGTTCTGTGTCGGGATATGGTCTTTAATTATTATAACAGAAAGTATTGCATTGTAGATTTTATCATACCATTCTTCCTGCTGTTTTTTATTTAAGCCTATGATATAATCTTGAGCCTTAGCTCCTTCCTTGTTATTATGGCGAACATTGAAATTGTTTAACATAAAACCTACGTCAGACTCCAACTGCTTATAACCTGCATTTTGAAGGACTCGTGACTTCAAAATAGGTTCAATGTATGATCCCAATGCTGTTAAAATTTTACGCTTTTCAGCTAAATTACCTTTGAGCGCATAGTGGTTATATTCTATCAATGTGATGGCGGTAGCGTCATCATTTACAATTTCAACTGCTTGAGTAACCGCAGGATTTTTTTCAACAATAATTTTTCGTCCTCTGTCTATCTCTTTAAACTCATAGTTTAACTTTTCCAAGAATGTCAAAATATTAGTGATAATAGTCTTTGCTTGCTTGCGTAAATCTTCTCGCCGTGTTATGTGTTCGTGTGGTAGAATAGCTACACAAAATTCTGCCAACAAAAACAAGTCGTCCATTGAACAAGATGAATCACCAAGTCCTAAAGCCTTCATCATATCTTTGGCTGACAAATAGGGCGATCTGAAATCAGCAGGCAAATCTCGAAAGTAGCTTCGGTCAATATATTCTAATAACGTATAGGAAGTGTACAGAAAAATACTATTCTCGATTTTTAATAAGTTTATTAACGCTTGGTATTCCAATATAATATTAACACCCAAGCTATCAATTCTTTCATATAACGTTTTTCTTGCCATTTATATTTGTCCTTTCAACTTCTTTATTTGTTGCACCAACTCAAACTTTTTCTTGGGTTGCTTTTCGTTCCTCGCCTGTTTTTCAAGACGGGCGATTTCTTTTTCCAGTTTCGCCTTCTGCTCATCAGCGGCAATTTGCTCATCAAGAGAGTGTCCCTGCTCGATTTCTATGCTACCGACCTGTGTAATTAGATTTTCCCATACGGTATCAAGATTAAGGCCTGTAAGAGTGACTGTGCAATCATCAAGAGGTGTCCAAGAGGTCTGCAACAGCTTGGTATGATGGATAGCAAGCTTTCTTTCGCTCTCACATTCAAGCACCAGCACCATATTCTGGTCAATGAGTTTAGATATCTGCGATACTGTCTTATCTTCAAACTCTTTATGTTTGAGAATGACCTGCAACACGTATATCACCGATACGTTTTCGCCTTTAACTATGTTTACAGTGTTCGGAGATATTTCTGCCACGATATTTATCCTTGAAATATCAGCATCGAACTTTTCTTTCGCTGCCGTGTTCATATTAAACTTTTCATAGATTGCTTTCTTCGGCAGTTGCTTGGAAAGTTCTGTGCTCTTCGGTAAACCGAGCAAAATTATCACTCCTTAAATGCTAATTACTTTGTATGGAATATTTTCTTGCCTTGCACAATCAATAATGTTCCTTGTACCAGACGATTGATTATCCCAAAATGCTACAACAGCATCGGCAGCTTTTACCATCTGCAAGTTTCTTATCGGCCCTGCGCCTTTGTGATATATCCCCCATTCAGCCGGGAACTGCTCAATCTTTATCCCGTGCTCTTCCGCATATCGCTCTCCCATCTTGTCGGCTCCGTTTGCCGTTCCGCTTATAATTGTAACATTCTTTTTGCCCACAAGGAACTTGTCAAGCTCAGAAGAAAGCTTTTCATAATCGTTGAAGTTTCTGCTTCCTGCAACAACTACTCGAAACTCCTTATCATTGACAGGCGTATTTTCAAAATCCTTAACAACAAGGAAGCAAATAAGCTCAAAATCATCAAGCCCTTTAATTTCCCCCGAAAGAAAGCTTATCTGTCCTCCCGAAAGGAAGCTATCAATGTCGCTTTCTTCCTTGACTTCAATAATTGAAGCGATGGCATCGCCAAGAAGCTTTGAAAATTCGCTCATATTTCTGCCGTCGTGAGTTTCTTTATTAAATTGTTTATATAGCTCGGGAATTGGCTCGGTTTTTCCTTTGCAAAGGAAACGGATTTTATCCAGCATCTCTTTCGGTGAAAGATGATCGCATACTACATCGCCCTTATCGCTGATATAAACCATATAAAATGGGTGCAAACGATTTTGGTTGTCGATATTTATGCCACCTGTACGATTTTTCAGCACATAAATAACTCCGGCAGGCATATCGGGTGTTGCAGCTGTAACTGCGTGTAAGCCGTATGGTGTTTTATCAATATCCGGGTGATGTTTTATGTATTCGAGGAGATCCAGACGGAATTCGTTAAGTCCAAGATCCATAATTGATATGCCCGTTGACATTTCTTCAATATCAACGACCTCTTCCTGAAGCTTTTTCAGCTGTGCCTTACGGTATTCCAGATCTGTTTTTTCTTCATCACTCAGAATATTGTCATCTCCGGTGGCTGCCATATTAACAATTTTCATTTTTGTTTCAACTTTGGCTTTCAGGTCAATATATTCGTCAAGCGTTACATTTGGCCAGAAGTTTACAAGCTGAATTACACTGTTTTTTGAGCCTATACGGTCAATTCGCCCAAAACGCTGAATTATGCGAACGGGGTTCCAGTGAATGTCATAATTCACAAGATAGTCGCAATCCTGCAGATTCTGACCTTCAGAAATACAGTCTGTTGCAATAAGAATATCAATATCGACCTTCGGAATGTTTTCGAACAGATCTCTATCTTTTGAGTTAGGTGAGAAACAAGTAAGAACGGTATTAAGATCATTACGAAGCCCTGCAACCGTTGATTTGCCCTCGACAGAACCCGTAACCATTGCCGTGTTTAGTCCATATTTTTTCATATAAACACTTACATTGTCGTACAGGTACTGTGCGGTATCGGCAAATGCAGTAAAAATAATTACCTTTTTGTTGTCCTCGTTGATAGGGTTCTGAACCTTGTTTGTCAGCACTGAAAGAAGCTCTTGCAGCTTGCTGTCGTGATCAGCGGTGATATCGGCAACCATTATAGTAAGCAATTCGAGAACTTCTTTGTCTTTAGCAAGAGATTGACGCCAGGATTTGTAATCCATATCAGCAAGATCGATTTTTACCTTCTTTCCGAAAGAGAAGATATCGTCGTTTTGATCTTCGTCGTCAAACTCACTTATTTCCGATATATCTGTCAATTCAAGCTTGTGACCAAGCTGTTTGTCAAAAGTGTCAATTGTATCAATAGTTTTAGCAATCAAGTCCTTAATTCTGATCATTGTAAGATTGAAGGAGTAAACAGAACTCTCCATTCGTTTCATCAGATTGATTGCTGTAAGACGGCGAATACCTTGCTCGCGGTTCGCCTGTGTAAAACCAACATTAACCTTGTTGTCCTCATACAATTCCGCATATTTCTCTATCTTGCTCGGTAAAATAAAGTGCGAAGGGGTATAAATCGACAAGGTCAACATCATAAGATGTTCGAATATTTCGTTATATGTAATTGCGTCGGTCAAATCTGTAAGTGTCGGACGCTTGGATATCGGTGTAAGTCTTGTAGGAAAAGTACCTATATCCGTTGTATCGTAATATTTTTGTATATGTTTTCTTGAACGCGCAATAGTAACACTGTCAAGCACCTCAAAAAAGTCAAAATCGAGCATTTTTAAGAGTCTTTCGGTTGTACGAAGCTCAGGTTCCCAGCTACTCCAATCGTTAAATACGCGCTGGGCATTGCGGAAGATATCATCAATAGAACGGTTAGTATTAAGCTTGCTGTCAATCAGTTCGGCATTGCCTTCATAGGCAAGAGCTATCTGATTTTTCAGATCGTTAAAACGGTTGTTAACAGGCGTAGCGGAAAGCATAAGAACTTTTGTTTTAACGCCTTTTCGGATAACTTTGTTGAGAAGACGAAGATATCGGTTTTCTTTTTCATTTTCCTCACCTGAAAGTTTTCCGCCGTTTCTGAAATTGTGGCTCTCATCAATAACAACAAGATCGTAATTACTCCAGTTAAGACGCTCCAAGTCGAGACCATTAGACTTACCGTGTGTACGGTTAAGGTCCGTGTGATACAAAACATCATAGCGAAGTCTATCGCAAGCTAATGTGTTATTTACATAGTTTTCTTTGTATGTATTCCAGTTGTTTGAAAGCTTTTTAGGACACAGCACAAGCACGGACTTATTACGATTTTCGTAATACTTAACAACGGCAAGTGCGGTAAAAGTTTTACCGAGACCAACGCTATCTGCAAGAATGCAACCATTGTACTTTTCAAGCTTATTTATAATTGCAAGAACAGCATCTTTTTGGAAGTTATAAAGCGTATTCCAAATCTTGCTTTCCTTGAACCCTGTTGCTTCGTTGGGAAGAACATCTTCAGAAATATCTTCAAGGAACTCATTGAAGATATTGTAAAGCGTTACAAAATATATAAAATCGGGAGAATTTTCGTTATAAGCGGTTGTTATGTTATCAATAACTTCATCTGTTACTTCTTGAAGTAATTTTTTGTCATTCCAGATTTCATTGAAATCGCGAAGTAAAGTTTGTCCCAACGACTGATCTTTTACGATAGTTGTGCTAATAACATTCCCCTGTTCACAACCAAGCTCAACGGTAGTAAAATTATTGATGGGAGTATATCCGATATCATCAACAACAATCTGACCTTGAATAGTTTTGTCGCTGACATTTGACTTGAAAGTAACTTTGTTCTTAATCCATTCGGCGCACTCTCTGGCAATTGCTTTCTGCGTAAGCTCATTACGAAGTTTAACTTCAAACTCAGTACCATAAAGGCTGCGCTCACGGTTCAAACGTGGAATATAAAACTCTCTCTTCTCTTTCTTTGTCTTTTCTGTCACAAATGTAGGAGAAGTGAAGATAAAGCGCAGCTCATCAATGTTTTTAAGTTCATTCTTTAACGCTTGGAAGGCATAGATAGAAAAGCAAGCTGCGGCAATTGATAACTTGCTTCCTTCCTTTATTTCTACAGACAGATCGTCTCTTAACGTTTTGCTGGTATTATTTATCAGCTCCATAAGATTTCTCCTTATATAAGTCTAAATGATATTATGTCCATTAAAACGGACTGTAAAAATTATTTAGAAACCTCAGGAACAATTTCCATAATATCTTCTATTGAACAATTGAGCGCACTGCAAATACGAACCAGCACATCGGTTGTAATGTTATCGCCTCTATTCATTTTGCCTATGGTATAAGTACTTATGTTTGCCATTTCGCAAAGATCTTTTTTCTTTAAGTCCTTGTCGATAAGCAATTTCCAAAGTCTTTTGTAAGATGTAGCCATAATGGTTCTCCTCACACTAAATAAATCATTAAGCTTATTATACCATAATTTTACGACAAAATCAATTGTTTTTCGCATAAAATAGAGAGAACGCAATACTTTTTTAAAATGTGACACTATTTTAGAAGAAAGAAAAAACTGTCGCAAATTCAAATTCAATTTTTATATTTTTAGATAATAAACTTATAACAATTCAACAAAAAACACTTGCATTCCAATAAGCATAAAAAACAATCAATAGCACAAGGGACAATTTCGCCGTTTCGAAATTGTCCCTTTACTTTTCATAGCTATAAAGCCAAATAATGTAGTTAAATGATTAAATGCACAATGTATAACAGATATACCGATATCGGTAAGAAGTCCTGCTACTCTTGGGTCCGGCATTGCAAAACGCTGGGAAAGATAGCGAAGCGATGCTCCGAGTTCTCCGTCGGGACCGCCGTACTGCGAAAGGATAACCTTCGCAGCTCTTGCGTCCGGTTTTTTTATCTTTACAGGGTACTGTAATCTCTTCTCATATTCCCACATCAGCAATATCCTCCTTCGCCGTTTTCCCAAGGCATATAACCTGCGTTCCAGAGCCATTCTCCGTCGCTTTCATTTATTGCATAAGCTGTTATTGCACCGTATTTTGCGGTGAAATCTGCCAAAAGATCGTGTCTCTTCTTCATATATTCCTTTATCATCATAAGTGCCTCGGTGCAGCCCGGGTGGGTATCAAGATAAAGCCGAAGCTCGTCGATGACAAAGCTGATCTTATTTATTTCCTCAAATGCAGAATTTCTGTTTCTTGAATTCATGCTCACGTTATTGTTTCTCACCATACTCTACCTCCATAAGGGAGATCCAGCTTCATAAAAAGCGTACCTCTCTTCATAGCGTCTGCGGGCGCATAGAGCTTTTCAAACGGCTGGCTCAGCACATAAGACATGGCAAGGACCATATCTTCACTTTTGCCCTCGCAGCCTGCGACATTCATTCCTCCACCGCCGTTCTCACAGCAATCACCGCAGGACGGAAGTTGCTCCATTGCAGGAAGAGTACGTCTCTCGCCAGCAAATGTGGGAGCATATCTGTAATTTCTGTCTTGTTGCATCGGTTTTCTCCTTTTCTGCGCAGTTTGTCATTTTTCTGCGCCTATTTTTATTTTATGTCGAAATCTTCTTTTTGTGAGTAATAAAAAGTTAGGAGAAGACTACTGCAATGACAGTGACTACGATAATAGCAATAACACCCATAATGATGAGTTTATTATATCATATTTCTATTAACTTTTTAACCATTCTGCCTTTTCTTTGCTTTCAGACATATTTATTTTACAAAGATTTTTTTAAACAACGAAAAAAGGGAAGATATTTGCGATGAAAAATCACAAATATCTTCCTCAAAAAGGAGTGGAAAAAGTTCATTTCTGGTCCTTAGCCCGAAAATGCCGATTGGCATGTTTTTATTTTCACTAAAATCCGAATTTCAAAAAAGCGAGTAAAACGGCGAAAAATGAAGAAAACCCGAGAAAATCTCGGGTTTTTCGGTTGGCAGCTTTTTTGTCAACACTTCTTGACAAAAAAGCTGCAATTATAAATATTTTCTTATCAATGCCACTACAATTAAAAATAAAATACCCAACACACAAAACAGTATTATTATTTTATTTCAGAACGGTAACAAAATTAACGATGCTATGCAACAAGATAGAAAACAGACCGTATCCGCATCCTAATCCGGTTATAATTCTGCGAAAATTTGTTGACTGGATAATGTTTTTTAATTGAAGAAATCCATCAAGACACATACATAGTATTAGTGCGATAGATATAAATATATTTCCTAAAGTAAATACGCTAATTATCGGTCCAAGTAAGCAAAAACCCATCACTATACCGGTACATCTCGCACATAATGGCAATTGCACACCCTTAATGATAATTGACCTATCTCTTAATTGATGGCAACGAAACACCTTTCTAAAAAAAATCATAGCTCGTTGCCAACGCCAAAATTGCTTTTCTGTCATCTATATAACATTAAAACTCGTGATTACAGGACATACATTTTCTAACAGTTTTGCTTTCTTCCTTGTCCTTTACTCCGCATAGCAAACCTAAAGGACCGCAAAGCAAATAACCGCAACAAGCATCACTCTTGTCGAAATTTTGAGACGATTGAATCGTTACAAAATGAATATCGCTTGAACCACACATAGGGCAGATAATCTTGTTCTGATTTGTTGTTTGCGTTGTGTTTTGAGTGCCAATATTATCATTCAAAGGAGAACCGCAATTACTACAAAATTTACTTTCGTCAAGATTATCTGTAGAACAATTTTTACATAATTTTCCCATATTCTTACCTCGAAAAACATTTTATGGTTTATTATATCACACTTTTCTTTATTTTTCAATATTATCTTTGAAATATTTCAAAATACGTTCATTCGTCTCGTCCAGCTCGTCGATTTTGTTTTGTGTGATATAAAGAGCTTTCCTGATTACTCTTTGCGCTTCCCGCTCAAAATCATCCTTATTTGGATTTTTCAAAAGAACACACAAAGTAAGAACAAGGGCGAGCGTTACTTGATAATTCGTATTCTTCCGCAGAGATTACGATAGGTTTTAAAGGTTGACTCATCAATGACCTTTGTATTATAGAGCAGTTTGAGCCGGCTTTCAGTTTCGGCACACGCTTTCCGTGCTGTCTAAATTTAGAAAGCATATCACCAAGTCTTTAAGGATATTGCACCTCGCTAATGTTAGCAAACACGCTTGACGAGGACTTGCGAAGCTGGAAAATGGCACTGATATCAAGCCGACGACAGAAATACACGCCCCGTCGTGATGCCATATGCGACTTCGTCGCAATTACATACAATGCGCAAGCGCATTGATTACATACCAAGCCTCCTTCGTCGGCTTGGATAAAAATTAAAGCGACCTCGAAAGGTCGCTTTAATTTTTGGAGGTGCCACCCAGAATCGAACTGGGGATAGAGGTGTTGCAGACCTTTGCCTTACCGCTTGGCCATGGCACCGAACATTTAGGGCACGACGATAATCGTGCCCATTCTGTGGAGCGGATTACGGGTCTCGAACCCGCCACCTCGACCTTGGCAAGGTCGCGCTCTACCAAATGAGCTAAATCCGCAGACCGAGATAACTTCTCGGCAATGGTGCCTCCGGTCGGAATCGAACCAACGACACGAGGATTTTCAGTCCTCTGCTCTACCAACTGAGCTACAGAGGCAAACAAGCCAAGGATATTTCCAAGACTCATTTTGGCGACCCGAAGGGGACTCGAACCCCTGACCTCTAGCGTGACAGGCTAGCGTTCTAACCAACTGAACTACCGGGCCAAATATGGTGGGAACAATAGGGCTCGAACCTATGACCCTCTGCTTGTAAGGCAGATGCTCTCCCAACTGAGCTATGCTCCCATGTCCGTCATCATTTTTCAGTGACAACGGTACATATTATACCACTTTATATTTGGTTTGTCAATACCTTTTTTGAATTTTTTTGAATTTTTTTTATATTTCTCTTATTTACCAAATGCCTTATCTATTTCCGCCTTTGTAAACACATAATTTGAATTACAAAAACGGCAAAAAATCTCAAGTTCCTCTGGTTTTCCCTCTTCAATTTGCTCACGGAGCATATCGTATATCTCCCTCTCTTTAAGTGATAGAAGTGCTTTCTTCATTCGCTCCCTCGAGCAGGTACATTTGTATTCCACTTCTATCTCATCAAAAAGGTCATATGGAATATCTGCAAGAGCGATGTCCGCTATCTCCTTATTTGAAAGTCCCTTGTCGAAAAGTCTTGAGATATTAGTAAGAGATGCAGCGTTTCTTTCGATAAGGTCAACGGTACCCTCATCCGCAAAAGGAAGAAGCTGAATTATCACTCCACCCGCACTTTGGCAGCTATGGTCGGTATCAACAAGAACCCCCAAAGCACAGACCGTTGGCACTTGCTCGCTTGTTGCATAATATGAAGCTATATCCTCTGCTATCTCGCCACTCACAAGCTCTGCCATACCCACATAAGGTTCTTCGCCGCCTATATCGCGTACGATATTGAGCTTCCCTCGGCCGACGGCAGCTCCCACATCCAGCTTTCCGTTTGGCTTTTTGGGAACGTCAACATCGGGATTTTGAATATATCCCCTTACATTTCCGTAATAGTCGCCAACCGCAATAAGCTTACCTGCAGGACCGTCTCCGTTTACGGTAACAGAAATGGTGTCATCCTTATTACCCATCATACAACCCATAAGAGACGTTGCCGTAAGAAGTCTGCCCAACGCTGCAGTTGCTGTTGGAGTCGGCTTGAATTTTTCTATCATCGTGTCGACGATATTTGTTGAATTTATAACATGTATTCTCGCACTTCCATCCTGTGTCATCGCACGAAGAATTGTTGATCTACCTGACATTTAAAATACTTCCTTATTATTTTTTTGCTCTCGCAGCGATATACCACCGCTCGTCATTTTCCTTTATCTCACCGAAATTATAATCCGAAAAAACACCGAGAAATTCAAATCCGCACTGGGAAAGAGTGTTTTTTATATTTTCAAGAGAATACATCTTCTCTCTCTGATGCTCCTCTCGGCGCAGATATTTTCCGTCCTCTCCCTCAGAGAAAAGTGTCAGATAAAAATCGCATATGCCGCGCTTTTCATCAAAATAATTCTGCCAGCCGCAAAATACTGCGTTGCCGTCCATCTCATCTTCGAGTATATAAGCGTTATCACCATATATATTGCGGAATTTATAGGGAGTATTTACATCAAAAAGAAAAATTCCGTTTGGGTCAAGATAATTATGCACGGTGAAAAAACATTTTTCGAGATCTCCCTCCTCCGTAAGATAATTTATACTGTCAAGACAGCAAACAACGGCACCGACAGTGCCGTAAAGCTCAAAAGCTCGCATATCCTGAAGAAGATAGAGAATGGGAAGTCGATATTCATTTTCTTCACCTAAATTGACATAAGCTCTTTCCGATGCTATCGAGAGCATCTGTTCCGAGCCGTCAACTCCAATCATATCATATCCCCTACCGGCAAGTTCTGCCGTCATACTGCCAGTTCCGCAGGCAAGGTCAAGAACAAGCTCAGGCTTCCTTGGTAAATATTTTTCAAATGCCTTTTCAACGAAATCAGCCCATGCACAATAATCTATATCACGGTTGAGCTTATCATAAACCTCGGCAATTATTTCATATCCCTCGGTCATTTTTCATCCTCCTCAAGTCTGTCCAGCACCATCGAATAGCCGTCATTTCCGTATCTGAGCGAGCGGTTTACTCGGCTGATAGTTGCCGTACTCAGCCCCGTCAGCCTTGCTATATCGGAATAAACTCTGTTCTCACGGAGCATCCTTGCCGCCACCATTCGCCTTGACATTTCGCAAAGCTCGGGAATAGTGCAAAGGTCTTCAAAAAAATCATAACATTCATCAAGAGTACGGAGCTTCATTATACCTTCAAAAAGCATATCGAGATTTTCGTCCTTGAATTTGCTCGGATCTTTCATTTCGACGCCTCTCCTTTTTCAATTTTCAGCTCGTCGTAGAGCTTATAAATATCCCCGGCACCCATTACGATAAGTACATCCCCTTTTTTGAGTTCCTTTTTAAGATGCGCTGAGATCTCACGGTTGCCGCCAACATATTCTGCCTTTTTGCCAAGTGCCGAAGCAAGCACAGCACCGCTCATTCCTCTGGTGTCCGTCTCTCTTGCTGCATAAATATCCGCAAAAATGACTCTGTCTGCGCTATCAAAGGAGTGAACGAACTCATCAAAAAGCTCGCTCGTTCTTGAATAGGTATGAGACTGAAAAACGCACCAGAGCCTTTCATATCCCATGCGGCTGACGCCGTCAAGGGTAGTCTTGACCTCTGTTGGATGGTGTCCGTAATCATCATAAACATCCGCTCCGCAAAGCTTTCCCTTATATTCCATTCTGCGGCAAGCACCCTTGTAATTTGCAAGTCCGAGACTTGCCTTATCGCCACAAATGCCACAGGTATATGCCGCCGCTGTTGCCGCAAGGGCATTATAAACGTTATGCTCTCCCGTAACAGACAGCGAAATATGGCAGTAAAATTCCCCATTATGAAAAATATCAAAATCCGGTCTGCCCTTTATGTATTTTATATTCTTTGCGGTAAAATCCGCATCCGATAGGACTCCGAAGGACACCTTATGTCCTTTATAATCATTCATGATAAGGAGAATATCGCCGTCATCCGCATTGAAAACCGCATAACCATCCTCACCTGTCAGTGAAGCAAATTGAAAAAATGACTCCCGTATCTGCTCCATGCTGTGGAAATAATCGACGTGATCCATTTCTATATTGAGAATGACTGCTATGGTAGGGTTGAAATCTAGGAATGAGTCCATATATTCGCAAGCCTCAAAGATGAAAAATTCATTCCCGCCTATTCTGAATGCACCGCCCATCGACGCAAGCTCTGCACCCGAAAGCACGGTCGGATCTTTCTCCGCATCCATAAAAAGCTGTGCGCACATGGAGGTACAACTGCTCTTTCCGTGCATTCCGCAAACGCCAACTCTGTTTTTATATCCCGTCATAACATATCCGAGATAATCTGCTCTCGAAATGCAAAGAAGTCCGTCTCTTTGCGCCCTCACGTATTCGGGGTTTTTCGGAGAGATAGCAACGGTATATACCACCGCATCATAGCCATCCAGATTTGCCTCATCATGCTCATAATGCATCTCAATGCCGCAAGTCTCAAGTCGCTCTGTAAGTGCCGTTCTCGTTCTGTCCGAACCGCCTACCTTAAAGCCTCTCTGCTTTGTTATGATGGCAAGAGAAGACATATTTATTCCGCCGGCACCTATAAAGAAAACGCTTTTACATCCTTTAAGAGCATCATTTATTCTCTCATAACCAAGATGTGTATTGCATACAGACATATCATTTGCCTCTCATTTCTCGTGTTTTCGGTCTTTGTGTCGATTTCTTCACAAAGCCATAACACAAAATTCTATTTATTCACAAAAAAGTTAAATTCTATTTGAATAAGTGTCAAAATATAACTATATAATAATACTGTGATTGGTAAAAATAACAATGCGACAAATTTGGTTATCCATAGGAGGTATAAAAAATGGAAATCACCGATGTAAAAGTAAGAAAACTGTTTGATGACGGTCCGATGAAGGCTATCGTTTCCGTCACCTTTGATCACGAGCTTGCACTTCACGATATCAAGGTCATCAACGCAAGAGAAAAGCTCTTTATCGTGATGCCCAGCCGTAAGAATCCCGACGAGACATACCGCGACATCGTTCACCCGATCAATGCCACATTCAGAACTAAGCTTGAATCCTCTGTTCTCGATGCCTATGAAAAGGCACTCAATGAGGCTGAGCTTTACGAGGGCGAAAACGAAACTGCAGAGGAGACCACCGAAGCTCTCTGATAAGTTTCTTCATAATTTTTCTTCTTTACCGTCGCAGGCTTACCTGCGGCGGTTTTTTATATGATTTTGTCGAGTATCTAAACTACAATTTTATCCACATATTCTCATCCATGATATCCCCGCTGAATAAGTTTTTAAGATTAAAACTGAGGTATATCTTTGCAGGTATCATGTAAACATCAACGAAATAATTTATCCCTATTACATATTCAGCGATCTATCTCACCATGGCTCAGCAACGGCACCCCGTCTCTTATAGTAAGAACACCGAAGCTGCTCAACTCATATCTTGGCTCGCCTATGCTTCCAGGATTAAATACGGTTATATTTTTGGCAAGAGTTTTTCCGCAAACGAGCGTTCCTTCTGTAAAAGTTTTATTATATTTTCCGTGAGTATGGCCGAAAAGCAATATATCCGCATCCTTTTCTGCCGCATATGCGATCATTCTCTCAAAATCTGCAGGATATTTCACATTATAGGGCTTGTGTCCGTGGAGCATTAGCACCTTGATGCCCTCAATATCCATCAAACGCTCTCTCGGAATATCATTACCTGCCAAGGTCAGCCAATCCTCGCCGTTACCTCTGACGAAAAAGCACTTTTCTTCGGGAAATCCCGAATATTCAACGTCTCTATAGCCGTCTCCAAGATGAAGAAGCACATCCGCATCACGGTTAAGCTCAACAGCTCTCGAAAGCAGATCACTTCTTCCGTGTGAATCAGAGAGCACCAATATTTTCAAGTTCTTTTTCCTCCGTAGCACCCTTCGCCGCACCGCACGGCAAAGAAAGCCTGAATATTTTTGGGCATATCTCAATTTCAAGACGGCTCATTTTCATTATCTCGCCGTCAATACAAACGCTCTGTTCTTCATCAAAGTCTATGCTTGCACTCTTGCATTTGTGATATTCGGCATATTTCATTATTCGCTTGCTTTCGAGATATGTACCATTTTTATATTGGCTTATCATCATTGCAAACTGAAAGCGGGAAATACGTCTGACAAAGCAGAGATCAATAATTCCATCGTCTGTCTTTGCAAGAGGTGCACAATAAAATCCGCCACCGTAAAATCCGCCGTTTGCAAATGCACAAAGAAGAAGATCGTCCTCACAGAGTTGCTTGCCGTCAACTTTAAAGCTTTTCAGCTTTACTCCGGGCATTTTAACAAATTCGATGGCAACTCCCGCAATATAGGCAAGCTTCGATGGCATCATGGGTCTGCGCTTTATTCTCTTAACTCTTTCCACCACCGAGCAGTCGAAGCCCATATTCGCAATATTTACCGAATATCGGTCGTTTACACGCACACCGTCAAGCAGGATCGTCTCCCCCTCTATCTGAGCAGATATGTCCATGAATATCTCAGCACTGCCGAAGTTTTTTATAAAATCGTTGCCCGTTCCGATTGGAATAATCGCAACCTCAGCGTTGTCTGCACCAATAGTGCCGACAAAGACCTCGTTTACAGTTCCGTCACCACCGCAGGCGTAGAAGCGCATGGGCTCATAGCTCTCAGTTGCGCATCTTTCTTTGACATATCTCTCCGCATCGCCCACAGAGGCAGAGTAATATATCTCGTATTCCTTTTCTTTACCGCATTTTTCAAAAGCAAGTCTTATATTGCCTTCAAGCCGTTCAAGAGAATCACCTCTGCCCGCTGCTGGATTGATTATAAATATATGTTTCATTCGACACTCCCGATTTTGCTCAAGTTTTTTAAATTCGTGCCAATACCTTATAATTATATCACAGCGAGCCAAAAAAAGCAATATTTTTTGTAATGAGAATTAAAAATTCAGCATAGATTTTAGTGAAAAAGAATACAGGAGGAGATATTTAATGGAAAACAAAAGCATAAGCACGCCCACAACACCGATGGAATTTACTTTCACCCCCGAAAACCAGCGGGTAAAATGCCTCTTTTTTGAGAAAAACATATCTACCGAGCTTTCCTCGGACTATACCCTTCCCGATTATCTTCCGGAACTTAGAAAGATACTGGGAATAAGGCACAAGATATCGCCCATATCCAGATACATAGGAAACTCAATAGAGTTTTCGGGAAGGATGGACTATGAGCTTATCTACTGTGCGGAAAACGGAGAACTTACCTCTGTTCCTCTTGGTGAGGATTTCAGCATCGAGGTCACGCCGGAAGTTCCCGAGTGGATAGATTGGGCCTCGTGCGGCGAAGCATTTGCGTTTTTTTCCGCAGATGCGGTAAATGCAAGGGCAACAGCTCAGAGAAAGGTCAATGTTAAATGCCGTCTTTCAGCAACCGTAAAGGCATATGGTTATGACGAGCCTTGCATAGGAATCGCAAACGCCAAAAACGCCGAAAGGCTTGAAAGCGAGGTAAATTACACAAGCTTTCACCACAGTATGAGTGAGGTCATCGAGCTTAGCGAAGAAATTCCGCTGACAGGTGGAACCGAGCAATACAGATATATCAGCTCCGGCGGAAGGGCCTATGTTACCGACACAAATCAGAATGGAAATATGCTGAACTGTCGGGGTGAGGTGATAAGCGACACCATTGCAGAAAACAAGGAAACAGGCGAAATTCTGCATTTTAGCACAAAGCTTCCCTTCACACACGGCGTTGAGCTTCCCTCAGAAATCAACGAAAATGCTACCCATTCCGTTTTGTGCTATTGCAACGAGATGAGGGTTTCGGATGGCGGGGACAAATATTTGCTCGACACAGATGTGATCCTTGAGATAGATTCGTTAAAAAACAACAAAACAATGCTCACACACGATATATTTGTACCGAGGCATGCTTCTGATGTGTATTACAGAGATTTTAAATATGAAACCCTGTTCAAAAGCGGCTGTGAAAAGCTCACTCTAAGCGAAAATATTGGACTAAAGGATGCGGATGATGACCAAAATGAAATCATCGACTGCATCACCTCGCTAAAGCTGGACCCAATAAAGCAAAACGGTGAAAGCACTGCCATTTGCGGAAATCTGAAGGCAAAGATCATTTACAGAACAAGGGGAGAATACGCCTCCCATGAAGCAATCGTGCCATTCTCCGCTGATATTGGAATCATCCCCTCAGAGGAAAAAAGGGCGGTTTCGGTATATCCGTCCATTCGTGACGTTCGTTGCCGTGCAAAGGACAAGAACGCTTCTCTTGAGGCCGATATTGCACTTTCTTATGTGGTCATGAAGAACGAAAGCGTTAGAATTGCTGACAGCATAAAGGTCGGCGACAAGACGAAAAACGTGCAATACGGAATAACGGTCTATTATCCCGAAAAAAACGAAACCCTTTGGAACGTGGCAAAGAAATTCGGCATTTCCCTCTCGTCACTTGCCGAGGCTAACGGCTTAAACGTGCAAAACGCAAAAGAGCCTCTTTCAGGCAAGCATTTTCTTGTTATAAGCTGAATTGCGGATATAAAACAACCAGAAATTTGTCAAGGTTAGAACCGAAGCATCAGTTAAGCTTTGGTAAATGCTTTTCGTGAGCTTTGGAAACCAATCACAGCACTTGGCACTGTGACTTTTTTAAGAGGTCAACAAAAACAGCCTGCGTTAGAGCCTCACAAACTTCAGGTATTTTCCTATTCACCATCCCTCAACGTAAGAAAAAGCCGAGGCAACTCGGCTTTTTCTCTGTATAAAATTCAAGAAACTCCTTCGTAGGTTTTTCTCCCGTTCATAAAAAAAATATCGTTCCCACATCGTAAAGTGCATCACGGGAAAGGGAGACGACATTCCTGCCATGCAAGTTGCAAAATTCAATTATTTTTTCCCCATCGGGATGCCTTTTGATATCTCCGCAGAAAAAAACGTTTTCTCCGTCACATCCGCTTGCTCCTCCAATGAATCCACCGTCGTATCCATGAAGTCCAACTCCACCCTTAGATATTTCGAGGATATCGAGTTTTAAATCACTCGTCGCCTTCAAGATGGATGGGTCAGAGCTGATGATTGCATTTTCCGTCACAGTGCATATGGAACATTTTGCATACCCCTGATTTACGTCAACGAACTTTATCCCGCTTTTTTCTGCATAGTACACGACAGAAGATGAAACGCACGCTTTTCTTCCGAAAATGTAATTTCCTATGCGTGCGGCATTTAGAAGTATATCATGCGGATATTTTTCCGAAGCCCTCTCGACGATGGGAAAGACCTCGTATCCCGTCCCATCAAATACTTTGCAACATTCATCAAGATAAGCTCCATGGGTAAAAATTATCTTTTCATCCTCGCAGGGGAAAACAAGCATATCGGGATGGGCAGAAACAGGCTCGGCAAGCGCAGAAAAAAGAGGCAGAAGAATGATCCTGTCACAATATCCATATAACATTTTCATTGCCGAAATAGGAATACGGCTGTCACAAACTGCAATTTTCATTTTTTCTCCAAAAGAAAAATATGGCACACCTCAAGGGCTGCCATATCTTTTCTATTCGCTTATGCACGGGTAACCTTACCCGAACGCAGGCAGTTTGAACATACGCAAACTGTCTTGTGTGTACCGTTTACAACAGCCTTAACCTTACGAATGTTGGGCTTCCAAGTTCTGTTTGTTTTACGGTTAGAGTGAGAAACGTTATGTCCGAAGACAACGCCCTTACCGCAAATGCTGCACTTTGCCATGCTTGACACCTCCTCAACTGCACCCTTTTGGGGCGCATCTTATATTGAAATTATTATTTTTTGCACTATAACATCGACTATTATACCATGTTAATTTCAAAATTGCAAGAGTTTTTTTGAAAAAAACTGTTTTTTTCTAAAAAATCTATAAAAGAGCCTTTTTTGCACGAATTTTATGTACTTTTACACAATCGGGAGTGCATTTTCCTCTCCGACCATACCCACCAAGCTTACCGAAACACCTCCGCATCCCGAAAGTTCCGCATCGGTAAGTATAAGGAACGAGCCTGCAGCAAAAGTTTTTTTCTCCTCAGCACTGTCCGTAAGCCCTTCGCTGTCGAGGGCACAGGCTCTTATGACATGACCGCTCTCGATAAGAGCCGATACATATGAAAAAGTCTTTCTCACATTCGCAAAACATATTTCGCCGTCATTCTCCTCGGGAGAGACCGCAAAAAGTCTGCCCTCACCGAAAGTTCCCTTTGCCTTTGCTCCCCCAAGAGCAACGCTGACGCTTCTTCTCTTTTCAACATCGTCTGACACATGAAGCTCATTATCACGAGACGAAAGGCAAAGCTCGATCTCGGCTCTGTAAATTCCGAGAATATGGGAAAAGATTTGCGAAGGATCTGTATTTTTAGGGCAAGAAATAACGGTTTTAATTTTTATATCTTCTATCGAAGCACCGAGAGCTATCTCTCCCGCTACCGCACATAGCACCTGTGAAATTCCGCTCCTATATGGCGCACTCATATCGCTTGAAGCACAAACAATCGAAAGACTTTCAAAGGATTTTTCATAGGAAAGCTCCATGAGTTTGCAGTTAACATTGCCGGAAAGTTCTTCTTCACCGACCTTTAACTTTACGGGCGAGAAGACCTTTGCCTGAGCGAAATTCATGAGAAAATCCCCCTCAACTGCGGTAGTCATAGCCTTACTTTTAAATAAAAATTTGCCCTTTTTATTCTTTATTCCCGCCCGACGCATCTGGAGTCCTCTTTCCATGCCGCAGCTGACCATATTCATTTCGTCCTTTTTACGGCATAGTAAAAGAATATCTCCACATCCGTAAGTCGCTATCTCGGAAAGCATTCCGGGGACTGTTATCTCTGCGCTTTTCGTATCGGAAAGCACGGTTGCAAGCAAATTTTCGTCAATAATCCAACCATTAAAAGAAATACCCTTTTCCAGAAGTTCGTCTATAAACGAGGTGAGTTCGCCATTGTTTTTTATTTGAACGTAAATCCCCTCCTTTATATCGCTTTTAATCGGATCAGAAGATATTGCGAAGCTAAAAGAATCTGCATTGCAAAGAACCGTCTCCCGAAAACCGCTAAGGTGCGAGCGCAACGCAGGCTCATCCTCTCCTAAGTGTTTTGCAACAAAATGCGTCGATCCCCTGTCGGAAAAGACGCTTGCTATATAATCCGATGAAATTCCAAACATTCGGGCAAGTGAAAAAGGACCCTTCTCATGGGGCGCAACAGCATTGAGCTTTGTCATCAAATCCTCCATGGTCTCTCTTATCTCTTTGCTTCCCGTTACCATTTCGGCTATGCTGTAATTTCGTTCACTATCAAGCCTTTCCTTTGAATTTGCAAACAAAATATCAAGCAATATAAGCTCGTTCACGTCGCAATCTCTGTTCTCCCTCAGCCGATAATGGTTTTGAATAAAGGAAAGAGTTTCGATTGTCATGAACAACCCTAAATCGGAGCGGATATATTCAAGATATTCGGTAGGGCAATAACAAAATCCCGTAATTAAACCTGCACGCATAGGGTAGTCTATATATGATCTCATATGCATTTATCAGCTCCTTTCAATAATTTCGCCATAGCAGAAATCACCGTCGCTTCCGGTAAGACACACCGTCTTAAATAAACCGCGCAGATCAATTTCACTTTTCGCACATACGGGAACGAAGGAAGCGGTATGCCCATATGCCTTTCCGTTATCAAAGGTCTCAAAAAGCACCTCGGCTTCGCTATTTTCAGTGGCAAATCGGGCAAGATTTTTTTCAGTAAGTTCTTTTCCGAGAGAGATAAGCGCAGCACTGCGCTCTCTTTTAATGTTTTCGGGTATCTGTCCTTCCATAGCGGCAGCGGGAGTTCCCGAACGCTTGGAATAAGGAAAAATATGCATATCGAGAAAATCCGCTTGCCTTGCAAAATCCATGGTAAGGGCAAAATCCTCGTCACTCTCGCTCGGAAAACCAACTATAAAATCGGTGGTCAACATAACCCCCTTTATTGCCGCACGAAGCCGCTCAATATTTTCCAGTGACATTTTGCTGTTGTATTTTCTGCGCATAAGCCCTAAAACTCTATCACTTCCACTCTGCATAGAAAGATGAAAATGGGGTGCAAGGCAACGAACTCTTGAAATCTTTTCAACAAATGATGCCGTCATCACAGAAGGGTCAATCGAGCCTATGCGAATTCTTCCTACCCCCTCGATCTTGTCAATTTCGAGAAGCAGGTCAGCAATGGTGATATTTTTAAGATCACGACCGTATGATGCAGTCTCGATTCCCGTAATCACTATCTCACGGCAACCGTTTTCGGTAAGGCGTCTTACCTCGCAAAGTACTTCCTCGGGCTTTTTGGAACGTATAGGCCCTCTCGCATCGGGAATAGCGCAGTATGAGCATCTGTTCTCACAGCCGTCTTCTATTTTAAGATATGCCCTTGTACGCTGGAATTTTTTAATAGTCATGCTCTCAAAGGAGCTTCCCGCAAGATCCGGAATATTTCTCTCGGGTATCTTGTTTTTTTCTCCTCTCTCAACAAGCTCGAGAGCCTTTTCCGCACAGCTCATTTTGTTTGAAGAACCGCAAATATAGTCAACACCCTCAATTGATGCCACTTGCTCTCCTCGGCTCTGCGCCATACAGCCCGTAACAAGCACGAATGCATCGGGATTTGATTTTATTGCGCGCCTTATGAACTGCCTTGCCTTTCGGTCACTCTCAGCGGTAACGGTACAGGTATTTATAATATAAACGTCACATAGCTCCGAGGCAAATCGCATTTCAAAGCCAAGCTCCTCCAGCCTTTCAGAAATAGCCTCGCTTTCGTATTGATTGACCTTACAGCCAAGGGTATATATAGAAGCGGTCTTTTTCATATCGTTTCCTTTTCAATGTTTTTTCTTATATAATTGTACCACTATAATCACCGTAAGTAAAGAGAAAATTGTAAACCTTTTTTGTTTTTTGGGAAATATTTTAAAATTCCCTTGAAAAATAGTTAAATATGGGTTATAATTAAGAAAAATAATTCCTTAAAATAAAGGAGAACAGAAAAATGAGCGAACTTCATATTGTTGATCATCCCCTTATTACTCACAAGCTTTCTATTATGCGTAACCGTAAGACAGGCTCAAAGGACTTCAGAGAGCTTCTTGACGAGATCGCAATGCTCATGGGATATGAAATAACCCGTGATCTCCCCCTTGAGGACGTTACCATCGAAACCCCTATCACAAAAATGACTGCAAAAATGATCTCCGGCAAAAAGCTTGCCATCGTTCCTATCCTCCGTGCAGGACTTGGTATGGTTGACGGATTGCTCCGCCTCGTGCCGGTTGCAAAGGTCGGTCATATCGGTCTTTACCGCGACCCCGACACTCATCTGCCAGTTGAATACTACTGCAAGCTTCCCTTCGATATCGAGGACAGAATAACAATTCTGGTTGACCCTATGCTTGCAACAGGCGGATCTGCATCAGATGCTCTTACGCTTCTCAAAAACAAGGGGGTTAAAAATATCAGAATGATGTGCCTTGTTGCCGCTCCCGAGGGGGTTGCAAAGCTTCAGGCAGACCATCCCGACGTTGATATCTACACGGCAGGTCTTGACGAGAGACTCAACGAGCATGCATATATCGTTCCGGGTCTTGGCGATGCGGGCGACAGAATTTTCGGTACAAAATGATTCAAAAGAAAAAGAGCCTGCCGCAGAAATGCGGCAACTCTTGTTTTCGGAAATCTTAAACGAATATGAGAAGCTTTACTATAAAAAGGAACGATGCGGGGCAAAGGCTTGACAAGTTTCTTACAAAAGCCGTCAAGGGTTTACCCACATCGCTGATGTACAAATATATAAGAACTAAAAAAATAAAAGTCAATCGCAAGCGGACCGAGCAGAAATATATGCTGTGCGAGGGTGACACTATCGACCTTTTCATAAGGGACGAATTTTTCGACTCCCCCGAAAAGGACGGCGGTGCGATCGAGCGCATCGAACCGAAAATAAGCGTCGTTTATGAGGATGAAAACATTCTGCTTGTAAATACACGCCCGGGAGTCGTTGTCCATGAGGACAACGAAGCAAAGGACAATACCCTCATTATGCATATAAAGGCGTATCTCTACCGAAAAGGAGAATATGACCCCTCCTCGGAGCAGTCATTTGCCCCTGCGCTATGTAACAGGATAGACAGAAATACGGGCGGTATAGTCCTTGCGGCAAAAAATGCAGCTGCTCTGCGAATAATGAACGAAAAAATAAAAAATAATGAAATAAGCAAGTTTTATCTCTGCGCCGTCCACGGTGTGCCAAAGCCAAACGAACAGACTCTGCGATCTTATCTCATAAAGGACAGCACCACAAACACCGTAAAGGTATATGACAAAAAAGTTGGAGCAGCAAAGGAGATAATCACAAAATACCGAGTCGTTTCCGAGAAAAAGGGAAATTCTCTGCTTGAGGTAGAGCTTATTACCGGAAGAACTCATCAGATAAGGGCACACATGGCCCATATCGGTCATCCGCTTCTGGGGGACGGCAAATACGGCATCAACAAGAGCGATAGAGAAAAGGGCTACAAATATCAGGCTCTTTACGCTTACCGTCTCCGCTTTGATTTTTACAATAGCGACGGCGAGCTTGGCTATCTTTGCGGCAAAGAGGTCGTCCTTGACAGGGACGAAATTTGGTTCCTTGAGGATTTCGACTAAAAGACAGAAAGGAGCTCCATGAAAAGATATCTTTTTTTAATTCTTGCGGGTGCAATAGGTGCACTTCCCATTGCTTTCCCCGCAATCGGATTTCTCCAATGGGTGCTTCTTATCACATTCGGGCTTTTCTGCTTCTCGAATGAAAAAAGAAAGACGAAAACCGAATATCTTAACGGTCTGGCTTTCTTTTTCGGTTATTTTTCCATTTGCCATTCCTGTTTTTTTGCAATGTATCCCCTCAAGGCGACGGGAATAACAAAGGGGGCGGCTTTTGCCGTGGTCCTTCTTGCGGCATTTGGAATAGCTCTCTTTCAGGCTCTCGGTTTTTCATTCATTTTTCTCATCGCAAGAAAGGCTGAAGTAAACAAATATTTATTACCTTTTTTTGTTGCTGCGCTTTGGTGCATAGGTGAATGGGCGCAAAATTTCTTTTGGTTTGGTCTGCCATTTGCACAACTTGCCGTAAGCCAGACAAACGCCATAGAACTTTGCCAGAGTGCGGATCTTTTCGGCTCCTGCTTCCTTGGATTTCTCATAATTTCTGTAAATATGCTCCTTGCTCTTTCATTTAAGGAAAAAAACAAAAAATCAAAGGCAATTCTCGCTTTTATTGCACTTTTCATCTTCGTTTCAAATGTCGCATACGGCACTCTTGATATAATGCACTCGGAAAAAGGCGTGAAAAGCGTTAAAATCTCCGCCTTTCAGGGCAATATTTCAACCGAGGAAAAATGGAGCGACCATATGCTCGACCGCTCTCTAATGATCTACGAGAGGTTTGCAGAGGAAGCCGCAGCGGCAGAAGCCGAGTACGCACTTCTCCCCGAAACGGTGATCCCCTACGTCACCGAGGAATATAATGATATCGACGCATTTTTCACTGACCTTGCCCATCACCATAATATAAAAATTATGCTCGGCACATTCGGTCGGGTTGACGGCGGCACGGGAAATATCATAAGAGTTTATGAGCCGATGAATACCCCGATCAATGTATATACCAAGCAAAAGCCCGTCCCCTTTGGAGAATATGTGCCTTTGAGAAGCATACTCACCGCAATTTTCCCGCCCCTTGACAATATAAATATTCTGCAAAGGTCACTCATCCCCGGCAAGGAAAGCAGCGTTTGGCAGGATGGCGAGCTGGATTTCGGACATCTCATCTGCTTTGATTCGGTATATTCTTCACTTGCAAGAAAAAGCACCAAAAACGGAGCTGATATTCTGATGATATCAACTAACGATTCATGGTTTGGTACATCTCACGGTCTTAATATACACTTTGCTCATGCAAAATTAAGGGCGATCGAAAACGGCAGAAGCGTTCTTCGTGCCGCAAACACAGGAATTACCGCCGCAATTATGCCGAACGGAGAGGTAATACAGATGATAGGTGCGGATGAAACAGGACAAATAACCGTTTCTCTGCCTCTGTCCGAGAATGATACCTTATATACCTCAATCGGAGATGGGTTCGTATATTTCTCAATGCTTTTTGCATTGTTTTGTATGTTTTTTTCCAAAATTCGGAACAAAAAAACCGTTCTTTCGTCTTAAGGGATGAAAGGACGGTGTTTTTTATGAAAAAAATAATATTTTTAATTCTTATTCTCGTAATTTTTCTTTCCGCTTGCACAGCAGATAATGAAGCAATGAGTACAAATGAAAGCACCGATATTCCCCTCAATACGCCGATTCAACCGAGAAAAGAACAAAATTTTCTCAATATTCTCACAAAAGGCGGCTTTGAATATACCGTTGGGGAAAGCAATGGCGAGGAAAGCTTCTTTTCGGTGGAGAGACAATATGTTCTCATAGGCGATGACATAATCAGCTTTTATGAATACGAAACAAACGAGGCAATGGAAGCAGATGCGGCTTGTGTCGACAGAGGTGGATGCTCAATAAACGTTCCGGGGCGTTCGGTCTGCATCTCTTGGGTGTCACTTCCCCATTTTTACAAAAAGGATAATCTCATTGTTAATTATGTGGGAGAAAACGAGAAGATCCTGAATTTTCTCGAGAACAATTACGGCAAGGAATTTGCAGGCGCAGGAGTTATTAAATAATCCTAATTTCATTCAACCGCCTTCAAAAACAGTTTTAAATATGTGAAAATTTAGAAAAAATCACAGTTTTTCGGTGCTTATTTTGTGAAAAGCACCGAAAAACTGTTTTTTGTCGAAAATAAGATCTTTTTGTGTTTGCAAAATGGATTTTTTGTGTTATAATATATACGCAAGGTGCGGATATGCACCCCGAAAACAAAATATTTGTAAAATCGGAGGACTTATGAAGGATTCACTTTACGGAGAGCTCAGTATTATTGCCATGAAAGGCTGCGAGCAGTTCATTGAGCAGGTAGATTCCTATCTCAAGGAGTGGAGACGCCACAGCAATGAGGTTTCTTTTATCGTTGATGTCAATTGCCCCAGATTCGGAACAGGCGAAGCAAAGGGTACTATTTCAAAATCTTTGAGAGGCCATGATGTTTACATCATTTGTGACCCCTTTAACTACGGAGTTACATATAAGATGTACGGCAAGGAAGTCCCTATGAGTCCCGACGATCATTTTGCCGATCTTAAGAGAATCATCAGCGCAAATGCGGGAAAAGCAAGAAGAGTTTCAGTTATCATGCCCATGCTCTATGAAGGCAGACAAGTCGGAGGCCAAGCGGTCTTAGGAAGACAATGTCATAAATCAACTCCTTGGCTCACAGAACGACATG
>JAZUPD010000065.1:0-33932 GCA_045604985.1 Eubacteriales bacterium | reverse complement strand
CGTAGATGGCGGCGGCCTTTTTGCCGCCATCTGCACCGTTCAGAATCCCTCTCAAATAAAAAAACAACAAGCGGCAAAAGCCGCCCGTTGTTTTTTGGCGGAAGGAGAGGGATTCCTTCTCGCCTGCGGGCTCGGTCAGGACGAGGACGTGAGCGTCCTCGCCGTAGATGGCGGGGGCCTTTTTGCCGCCATCTGCACCGTTCAGAATCCCTCTCAAATAAAAAACAACAAGCGGCAAAAGCCGCCCGTTGTTTTTTGTCTATCGACTATAGAAAAGATATTTTGCAGTTTTTGTGATCGGATTTGAACTTTCACATAAAATTAGTATTCCCCTTCAAAGATGACATTACTGTAAAAATTCATCGTTTCCTATTGACAAACATCTCTGTGTTGTATATAATCATATATAGATAAATATCTATGGGAGGTGTTTCGAGTGGACGAAAGAAAAACGTCATTGATCTTTAAAGCCTTTTGCGATGAAAATCGTATTCGTATTTTGAAGATGCTCCGAAGCGGCGAAAAGTGCGCTTGCAAAATGCTTGAGGAACTCAATGTTACCCAACCAACGCTTTCCCACCATATGAAGATCCTTTGTGACTCCGGTATTGTAGTTGGTCGCAAAGAGGGCAAGTGGATGCACTACTCCATCTCGGCAGAGGGAGCAAATATTGCTGCGGATTGCTTAAAGGAACTAACATCCCTTGATTGTGGATACGAAAACAAGTCGTGTTGTGAAAAGTAAGGTAAGTCAAAACTTTTCCGCACGACTTCCCTTAAAGTCTATATATAGATACATTTCAATATAACTATATGAAAGAGAGGTTTTCTACATGGAAACATTAAAAACAGCATGGGATTTCTTTCAAAGAGAAATCCTGGGTATGAACTGGCTTAATCAGTTGATTGGCACAATTTTGAATGCTTGTGGTCTGGACACCACAGGTCGTATTGGCGGAAGTGTTCAGTTCTTTATTTACGACACCATCAAGATAATGGTATTGCTTGGTGTGTTGATAATGATTATCTCGTATATTCAGAGTTACTTTCCGCCGGAGAGAACAAAGAAAATCCTCGGCAGATTCCATGGAATAGGGGCAAATATCGTGGCAGCTCTGCTTGGAACTGTAACACCATTTTGCTCCTGCTCCTCTATACCCTTGTTCATTGGGTTCACAAGTGCAGGACTTCCGCTTGGTGTTACATTCTCGTTCCTCATTTCCTCTCCGATGATTGACCTTGGAAGTCTCGTTCTCTTAATGAGTATTTTTGGTTGGAAAGTTGCAGTTCTCTATGTGCTTCTTGGGTTGGTTATTGCTATTATCGGTGGCACGATGATTGAGAAGTTACATCTTGAAAATCAAGTTGAGGAATATATCCGTAAAGGACATTCGCTTGATGTTCCACAGGAAGAATTGCACTTCAAAGACCGTGTGAAATATGCATGGGAACAGGTTGTTTCCACCGCTAAAAAAGTTGCTCCTTATGTTCTTATTGGTGTTGGTATTGGTGCCATCATTCACAACTGGATTCCCGAAGATTTCATTGTCAAAGTGCTTGGAGACAATAATCCGTTTGGTGTTATCCTTGCTACCGTTGCAGGTATTCCTATGTATGCGGACATCTTCGGCACAATTCCGATTGCAGAAGCACTACTTGCAAAGGGTGCATTACTCGGTGTCGTGCTGTCCTTTATGATGGGTGTTACCACTCTTTCATTGCCGTCAATGATTATGCTCCGCAAGGCAGTTAAACCAAAACTGCTGAGCATTTTCATTGCGATATGCACAATCGGTATCATTATCGTAGGCTATTTCTTCAATTTAATTCAGCCTTTAATTTTATTATGATAAACGGAGGTTATAACCATGGCATTATTTAATTTTGGAAAGAAAAAGGGAGAAGAAAAGAAGACGCCAGCTTGTTCTTGCAGCGGTGGTTGTCCGACAAGTGAAGCAAAAGAGCTTGTAACCGAATGTTGCGGCGAAGAGGTAAACGGTATCTGTTGCATCAAGGTATTGGGCGCAGATTGTGCATCCTGCCATCAGCAGTACGAGTATGCAAAAGAGGCGGCTAAAAACATGGGTCTGTCCGTAGAGGTTGAGTATATTACCGACATGGCAAAGGTGATGGAATATGGTGTTATGAGAATGCCCGCCCTTGTTGTAAACGAAAAAGTTGTATCCATGGGCAAGGTGTTAAAGGTAGCAGACGTTGAAAAACTTCTGCACAAGTTGGATTTTTGATATGAAAAAGAAGATAGCCTTTATCTGCGTACACAATTCCTGCCGCAGTCAGATTGCCGAAGCTCTCGGTAAATATCTGCGAGGTGACGAATTTGACTTTTACTCAGCGGGAACAGAAACAAAGCCGCAGATCAACCAAGATGCAGTACGGCTGATGAAACAGCTCTACGGCATTGATATGGAGCATACACAGTTCAGCAAGACATTTGACAAGATTCCGTCACCCGATATAGCTATCTCTATGGGATGCGATGTCGGCTGTCCTTTCATCGATAGAGCCTTTGATGATAACTGGGGATTACCCGATCCGACGGGACAAAGTGATGAGATGTTTGTTGAAGTAATTAAAAGAATCGAAACTATAATCAAGCACTTGTAAAAGGTTAGGCGGTAATGCTAAAAGCTGCATCACCGCCTAATTTTTTAGCTGTTGTATCTGCTATACAAAACTCCGGCACAGAAGGAAGAGGAATATGCCTTGGTATATGAAGATTTATAAGGTATGTACAGTTAGACTGTAGGGTTCGAAAAGGATTGTTTTTGAATTTTTGGATTGCGAAATTTGGATTTTTCTATTTTGAGTCCGAGTGGTAAAAAGAAAATGCGACCTCGAAAACCTGCATAAATACTGGATTTTATAACAAAAACACCATTGAGTCCGAACTTGAGGGTTCAGATTTCAATGGTGTGTTCATATGCCGGAGGCAGAGGGATTCGAACCCCCGTGGGGTTGCCCCCAAACGGTTTTCAAGACCGCCTCGTTATGACCACTTCGATATGCCTCCATATAGACGTTTTATCCTATTATACACTTTGTCCGCTTTACAAAGCATATAACATTATACCACAAAATTTTTATTTGTCAAGTGTTTTTGTCCTTTTCATAGTTATCTTTTTTTGAAATCATATATTTTATGATATCAAAATAGTGTGCAAGCAGGTTTAATGAAAGAAGACAAAATCTAAAACAATCTTGCCTCTTTCATGAACGTAATCTATCAAAGAATAATGTGAATTGGCAATCCGTTCTTATATTCGATATCGACTTCGCCTTGTATGAGAGGAAGGAGATAGTCGATGCAGGCATCTGTCAGATGGTTTCCCTCGTGATTTATAAATTCACTTGGTACGCTCTTTTCTTTGTTTGCAACATCGTGAACGTTAACTGTTCCAACCTCGATCTTATAAGGAGAATCCGAAACTCTGTTTATGCTCATCATCACCCTGCTTGCTCCATCTGCTGCCGCACGGACAGCACTTCTGCCGACCGTAACAGACTCGTCAAGGTCTGTCTTTGATGCAATGTGAGAAGCGCATCTCTGGCAAAGATTAAGCTCGATCGAGCGAACCTTACAGCCGATTCGCTCCTTGATGGCATTTTCAAGCATCTTGCCGCTTCCGCCAAGATACTTGTGGCCGAAAACGTCTGTTGCACCGCTCTGTGTTGAAGAACCGACATAGTTGCCTTCTGCATCCCTGATCCCTTCGGAGATGGCGATAACGACATTGGGATGACTGTCCAGTGCCTTATTAACATCCTCAAAAAATTTTTCCATGTCGAAAGCCTTTTCGGGCAGATAAACGAGATCGGGTTCAGCACCGCAGATGTGTCTGCCAAGAGCAGAGGAAGCCGCAAGCCAGCCCGTGTCTCTTCCCATTATCTCGATGATGGTAACTGCTTTAACGTCATAAACTGCACAGTCTCGAATTATTTCCTGTGTTGTTGTTGCAATATATTTTGCCGCAGAACCGAATCCGGGGGTGTGGTCGGTTATAGGAAGGGCGTTGTCGATTGTTTTCGGAATGCCGATAACTCTCATCTCATAACCGCAAAGCTCGCTGTATTTGCTAAGCTTGTCGGCTGTGTCCATAGAATCGTTTCCGCCGATATAAAAGAAATATCTTATGTTGTTTTTCTTGAATATTTCAATGAGCTTTTCGTATGTCTCATCTCCCATGATAGCCTCAGGAAGCTTCTTTCTGCAAGAACCAAGGGCGGCAGCGGGAGTATGCTCAAGAGTTTGGAGCTTGCTTTCGTCATCGAAAACCTCGAAAAGATCGATAAGTCTTTCCTCCAGAAGCCCTTGAATACCGTTTCTCATTCCGTAAAGCTTAGGAATGATGCCTTCTTCCTTAAGATCCATAGTACCTCTGATAACTCCGGAAAGAGTTGCGTTGATTGCCGCAGTAGGTCCTCCGGATTGACCTACAACTGCATTTCCGATAAGCTCGTTCATTTTGTGCTCCTTTTCCTTTAAAAGCAAATTTCACCCACTATATGATACCATTTTTTTTTTCTTCTGTCAATGTACAGGCAAAAAAATCATTTGTTTGCATAAAATTTAAGTGAAAAGAGGTGATTTTTTGCTTACATTTTTACTTGGAGCGACCTTCAAGGCTGCTTGCATGATACTTGGCATTGACGTTCCGCAGAATTTTCCGCCGCCACTTCAGGAGGACGAAGAGAAAAAATACTTTGAGCTGAAATGTAAGGGCGACGAGAAGGCGAGGGAAAAGTTGATACTGCATAATCTTCGTCTTGTTTCCCACATAGTCAGAAAATATTACTCTACAAGCAAGGACAGCGAAGATCTGGTTTCGGTGGGAACGATAGGGCTTGTAAAGGCGGTAGATTCCTTCAATATGAAAAATGGCGCAAGATTTGCTACTTACGGTGCTAAATGTATACAAAACGAGATACTTATGTATTTCCGCTCAAAAAAGAAGATGGCAGGAGAGATTTCCATAAATGAAACGATAGATATTGATAAGGACGGCAATCCACTTACATATATTGATGTTATCAGCAGCGATGAATCAATGTGCGAGGAGATCGAGAGAGCCATCAGATCCTCTGAGGCAAGGCGGTATGTTGACAGCATACTCAGCGACAGAGAACGCAAAATAATATATCTCAGATATGGCCTTTTGGGGGGCGAACCGCTTCCGCAGAGAGAAGTTGCGGATAGGCTGGGAATTTCCAGATCATATGTCAGCAGAATAGAAAAAAGCGCCCTTGAAAGACTTCGGGAAGCAATGGGCGGATAGATATTTTACTCAATTCAACATTTTTAGGTGTTTTTGCTGAAAAAACGATGTTTTTTGTGGCGAAAACGCCTTTTTTCTCCCCTTTTTACGGCTTTATGCGACATTTTCATCGCATCAAATTTTGTTTTTGCGGAAAATTCAAAAAAATGTCGGTTTATGATGGAAAATTATCGACTGCAAACGACAATGTATGATATTGTAAACTATTACATATTATGGAAACTTAAGCAACATTTGTAAAATAAATTTACTCAAATTTGAAAAACACATCGTTTTTTTGGTGGTTTTGCGAAAAAAAATTTGAAAATTTTAAATATTTTTTCTAAAAACTATTGCATTTTTATTTGCAATGCATTATAATATAGTCGTGGTGGGGCAAAATGTCGGATTTTACCGTAAAAATGCATTCAAATGTGGTTGATTTTGCTTCAATGATTTTATTTATTTTTTGAAGGAGGTGTCGAGTATGAATCTTTGCGGCGAGTTTTCTCACTCCATAGATGCGAAAAACAGATTGTTCATTCCCGCCAAATATAGAGAAATGCTTGGCGAAAAGGTCATGATCGTAAGAGATCATAAAAACAAATGCCTCCTTATATACTCTATTGAAGAATGGGAAAAATACGCAGAAGCACTCTTCTCGGCAATTCCTCCTTCAAAAAGCAGAGATATCAAACGATTTATATATAGAAACTCACTTGAAACGGGATACGATTCTCAGGGACGAGTAATGCTGACAGCTGCTCTTTGTGAGCATGCGGAGCTTTCAAAGGGAACTGCTATGATAGTCGGTTGCGGAAACCTTGCGGAGATCTGGAACGAAGCCAATTATAATGAAAAGATTGATGAGGAAGCTCCCGAGGAATATGACGATCTTTTTGACAAGTACGGAGTCTGATCCCGATGGAAAAGGATTTTGTATTCAAACACCGCTCGGTGTTGCTTGATGAATGTATCGAAGGGCTTGCCATAAAGCCAAACGGGATATATGTTGACGGAACGGCAGGCGGCGGCGGTCATTCGTTTCATATTGCAAGTGCTCTCGGCGGTGGAGGAAGACTTATTGCAATAGATCAGGACGAAAATGCCATTGCGGCGGCAGGAAAGAGACTTGCTCCCTTTGGAGACAAGGTCACTCTTGTGAGAAGTAATTTTTCAAAAGTTTCCGAGGTGCTTTCTGAGCTTGGGATCGAAAAGATAGACGGAATATTGATGGATCTGGGCGTTTCTTCATATCAGCTTGACACACCCGAGAGAGGGTTTTCCTATAATGTTAGCGCTCCTCTCGATATGAGAATGGATAACAGAAATCCCCTTAACGCCTCGGTGGTGGTCAATACCTATTCCGAGGACAAGCTGAGAGAAATAATATATGGTTACGGCGAAGAAAAATTTGGCGGAAAAATCGCCGCAGAGATAGTGAAGGCTCGAAGCATAAAGCCCATCGAAAGCACGGGCGAGCTTGTTGATATAATCAAAAGAGCGATGCCTTCGGCGGCAAAGCAGGGGGGACATCATCCTGCGAAAAGAACTTTTCAAGCAATAAGGATAGAGGTCAATAGCGAGCTTGATGTTATCCGACCCGCAATCGACGGAGCTGTGAGGCATCTCTCGGTCGGCGGTAGGATAGCGATAATCACCTTCCATTCTCTTGAAGACAGACTTGTAAAACAAGCGTATGCTTCCCTTGCACAGGGGTGCAACTGCCCAAAAAACTTTCCCGTTTGCGTTTGCGGGAACAAGCCAAAGATAAAAATAATCACGAAAAAACCGATATTACCAAGTGAAAATGAGCTTGAAGAAAATCCGCGCTCCAGAAGCGCAAAGCTAAGGGTTGCGGAAAAAATATAAAAATTTACGGAGGAATTTAACCTATGTACAACCGCAACGTGCAGAGCAACGATCAGGATCAAGCCTTTTATAATCTGAGTAGACAATTTGCCGGTCGCGGACTTGCCAGACAGGCGCAGATCTCGGCTGATAGCTACGGCAGAGAGGCAATGTACGGCGCAAGGGGTTCAAATTCCGCTCCGCTCACACTCGGTGAGTTTGAAAATAATTACAGGATGCGTCATTTTTATTGCGGCACGGGACACAGCGCAGTAAGAAGCGCAGCTCAGTATCATAACAGCTCTGATCGTAACAAAGCACAGAGCATCAATCGTTCTTCAGCGGTAAAAATTGAACTCGGAGAAGCTCCTGCACAGGCAAAAAGACCCGAAAACAAGAATACAATGCAGAGAAGAACATCCACCGCTCCCGCAACGCTCAAAACAAGAGAACGCAGAGCTGTGAGAAATCAGATAAAGAACGAAAAAGCAGAGGATTGGTGGAATTCGGTTGCTTTGAGTTTCCGCAGGATTCCGGCTGCAATGGTATTTATGGTAATGCTTTGTGCAGTATCTCTTATGCTCGTGGTAAGCAGCTCGGTGCTTGTAAGCGATGCCTCGGGTGATTACGCAGAGGCGCAGAACGATGTGTCTCTGATGGCAAAGGAGGAGAGCGAGCTCCTCGTTGCACTTGAGGTAAAAAATGACCTCAGAACCATCGAAAACATAGCAGTCAACAAGCTCGGGATGGTAAAAAAGGATCTTGTCTCAAGACAGTATATCAGCCTTGGAGATGAGGATGTAATAGAGACCTACGAGGAAGAAGACCGCAATGTTGGACTTTCAACTCTTCTCAGTGCAATAAGTAAAGGAAAATGATATTTAGAAAGTCCGCCCGCATATTTCGGGCGGACTTGCAATAGGATATAAAGAAAGGAATTTTGATGTACCCATATAAGCTTTGTCTCGGTGTCAATGATAGTCTTGGACTTGAGAATATTGATCAGATCGGAAAATTTTCGGATGCGGGTTTTTCGGGCTTCTTCACGGAGTGGTCTGAAGGCTCGGATATAAGAAGTATTAAAAAATTTGCCAATGAGATAGGTATGTACTATCAGTCGCTTCACGCCCCTTTTACTATGATGGCGGATATCTGGCAGGAGGGCGAGGAATCTGAAAAGGCGGTGAATACTCTTTGTGCCTGCCTCCATGATTGTGCCGAAAACGGCATTGATACTATGGTTGCCCAAGCTTTTACAGGCTTTGAGGAACACAGCCCAACACCCGAGGGAATCGAAAATTTTTCAAGAGTTATAATCGAGGCAGAGAAGCTGGGAGTTAAAATTGCTCTCGAAAATGCCGTGGGAGAGGAATGTCTCCATGCTCTTATGGAGGTTTTCAGAGGAAGTAGTGCTGTTGGCTTCTGCTTTGACAGCGGACATGAACTTTGCTATAACAGAGGTGAGGATATGCTCTCTCTTTATGGTGACAGGCTTTTTGCCACACATTTAAATGACAATTTGGGAATAAGCTCCCATAATGGAAGCATAACATGGACAGATGACCTTCAACTTCTGCCATTTGACGGAATCGCTGATTGGAACGGAATTGCAAAAAGGCTTAAAGTCGGCGGATTTGAAGGTCCTCTTACCTTCAATCTGACGAGAAAGAGCAAGCCCGGAAGACATGATAACGACAAATATATGAGAATGACGGCAGATGAATATATTGCCGAGGCATATGCGAGAGCATGTAGATTTGCGGCAATTTTGAAGAAGAAATAATTTGACCTATAAAACAGAAAGGGGATCGCTATGAAGAAAAAGCTGAAAAAGGCTTCGGAAGACAATAGCGGGGGTGCTTTTCTTACTGTAACGATCGCAATAATTTTTGCTTTTTTAGGACTTGCGGGGCGTATTTTGTATCTTCAGACCAGAAATCACGAAGAATACAGAAAGCAGGTAGTCTCGCAGATGACCACAGAATCGGTCATTCCCGCAGAGCGCGGCGATATATATGATACAAACGGTGTTCTTCTTGCAACAGATATAACGGTATATCGAGTTTTTATTTCACCCTCCGATATTCAAAATGCAATAAAGGGAGTTGACGGAGAGGGGAAAAAGAGTCAAAAAGACCCAAGACCCGGTCTTGATGCTCTCATTGCGGATTTTCTTTCCTCGATCCTTGATGTGGACCGTTCTTCCATAATAGAAAAGGCGGCCAAGGTGAATAGACTTGATGAGACGATAGCGAGGAACGTTGAAAATGAAGTCGCAGTAGAGATAAGAAAATTCATCAATGCAAATGAGCTTGAAAATATGATACATCTTGAGGCGACCCCAAAGAGGTATTATTGCTACGACAGCCTCGCTTCCACAGTGTTGGGATTTACGGGATCGGATCATAACGGTCTTTACGGCATAGAACATATGTATGAAGACGAGCTTGCGGGAACGAACGGTATCTACGTCACTGCCCGAGATTCAAAGGGGCGAGAGATGCCGACGGAGTACGAAAACTATGTTGACGCCATCGACGGCTATGATATCACGACGACTATTGATATGTTTATTCAGTATGAGCTTGAAAATCAGCTTCGTGCGACCCTTGCGGATAACGGAGCGGATGAGAGGGTTTGCGGAATAGTAATTGATGTAAATACGGGTGCAATTCTCGCAATGTCCACCATTCCCGATTTTAATTGCAATGATCCCTTTACTCTTGACGAATATTTTCTCGATATTCTTTCCGAATACGCAAAGGATGAGAATATAGACGAGGAAAACGAAAAATACAGCGCAAAGCTTAGAGAGCTTCGCAATATATCATGGTCAAATAAGGCGATAACCAGCACTTATATGCCCGGTTCTACCTTTAAGGTCATAACTACCGCCATGTGCCTTGAGGAAAAGGTCGTTCAGGTTGGCGAGACCTTCGTTTGCACGGGTGCATATTTCGTTCCCGGATACAGCCAGCCCATCCATTGCCACAAAACAAAGGGGCATGGTACACAAAGCTTTGCAAGAGCACTTCAGCAGTCCTGCAATCCTGCTCTTATGACCATAGCACTCCGTCTCGGATCTGCAAAATTCTATGATTATTTTAATGCATTCGGACTTATGGAGAAAACGGGTATAGATCTTCCCGGCGAAGGAAATTCTATATTTCATAAGGTTGAAAATTTCAATCAGGTTGAGCTGGCAACGGCCTCTTTCGGACAGAACTTCACCGTAACTCCAATTCAGCAGATAAGAGCCATCGCATCGGTTGCAAACGGCGGATATCTTGTAACTCCTCATATTGTCAGCGAGATGCGGGATTCGGACGGAAATGTCGTCTATTCCTTCGATGAGGGTACAAAGCGTCAGGTGGTCAGCACAGAGGTGTGCGAGACCATAACGAAAATACTCGAGGAAGGTGTTTCCGGAGACGGCGGTGCAAAAAACGCATATGTTGCGGGATATCGCATTGCCGCAAAGACGGGTACTACCGAAAAAAAGGATAAGAGACTTCCGGATGGAAGCACTCCCTTCAGAGTTGGCTCAACGGTTGCCTATGCACCTGCGGACGACCCACAAGTTGCGGTTCTTATAATGGTAGATGAACCCAATAAAGGTTCTGTTTACGGAAGTATAGTTGCAGCACCATATGTTGCAAATGTTATGAGATCAATTCTGCCATATCTTGGAGTTGAAGCGGTCTATACGGAAAAGGAGCTTGAAAATTTAAATAAAACTCTTCCAAATTATGTCGGATGGGGACTTGAAGATGCAAAATCAAGCCTTGGATACCGAGGACTTGAATATGAGGTCGTAGGTGACGGAGATAAGATAGTAAAAATGGCACCTGAGGGCGGTAGCGGCGTCCGCAAGGACGGCAAGGTATATCTTTATACCGGTGAGATCGAAAGCGGGGATAAAACTACCGTTCCCGATGTGATAGGAAAAACGGCATCCCTTGCCAATATCATGATAGTTAACAGCAAGCTTAATATAAATATTGTAGGCGCAACGAATTATGAGAACGGCGCAGGTGCTGTTGTTGTTTCACAATCCCCAGCGGCAGGAGAGATCGTGCCAAAGGGTACTCTCGTTACCGTAGAATTCAGATATCTCGACGGAACTGATTGATATTTACTTTAAAAACTTTAATAAAGATGCTAAAAATACGGATTTGGTGCTGAAAAAGCCCCAAACTAGATGGATGTCTAACAAATTTTGCAAACAAACATCTAAAAGCGGGGTGAAAATGCTTGAAGCTTATCGAACTTATATCGGATATAAGCATCGAAACTGTTTTGGACGGGCAAAAATCTAAAACCATATTTGACGACCTTGAAATAAGTGACATTTTCTCGGATTCGAGAAAAGTAAGAAAAGGCTCGCTCTTTGTCTGCATTGCGGGGGCAAGAGCGGACGGACACGATCATATCGCAGAAGCGGTAGAAAAGGGTGCCTCGGTGATTCTTGCCCAAAAAGGCGCAGAGATCGACGAAAAAATGTTTTTGCAAGACGGAGCCCCCGTTATTTTGAGGACGGAAAACACAAGAAAAGCTCTTGCATATCTTTGGAACGCTTGGTATTCGAGACCTGCGGAAGGAATGAAGCTCGTAGCCGTCACGGGAACTAACGGAAAGACCAGCGTTACCCATATGTTGAGGGAAATATTTGGCACGGCACTTTACAAAACAGGGCTTATCGGTACTGTCAGGTGTTATTCAGGCGAAAAACTCATTTCGATACGTTCCGAGGATGAAAAAGCCAATATGACAACCCCCGATCCGAAGGAGCTATATGAGATGCTTTCTGTGATGAAAGCGGATGGGGTGAAATATGTCTTTATTGAGGCAACATCCCATGCTCTCGCCCTTGATAAGATTGCACCTCTAAGGTTTGAGGCGGCAGTTTTCACTAATCTTACGCCTGACCATCTTGATTTTCACGGAAGCATGGAGAATTATCTTGTTGCAAAGAAAAAGCTCTTCCGCATGACGGATACGGCGATCATAAACGGTGACGATGCTTATTTTAGGAGTATTGTTGAGGAAGCGGAGAGTAGCGGGTGCAAAAACATCAGGCTTTGCACCTTAGACGAGCATCGAAGGTGCGATTATGCTGCCATAAACATTAAAAGTCATGGTTGTGACGGAGTTGAGTATATTTTAAGCTCTGTTTGCTCCGTTTTCAAGATTAAAAGTCACATTCCCGGGCGTTTTACCGTAATGAACACGCTTCAGGCGGCATCATGCGCTCTTGCTCTCGGGATAGATTGCAGAAGTATTCAGGACGCACTTCGGCACATGAAGGGAATAGACGGCAGATTCGAGCGCATTAAACTCTGTTCGGGAGCTGATTTTTCGGTATTCATCGACTATGCCCATACACCAGACGCTCTCGAAAATCTTTTGCTTACTGCAAGGGATTTCAGAAAAAAAGGGCAGAGAATAGTTCTGCTTTTCGGATGCGGTGGAGAAAGAGACAGGGGTAAGAGGAGCGAAATGGGCAAAATAGCATCGCAACTTGCGGATTTTACCGTTATAACCTCGGATAATAGCCGAAGCGAGGATCCTCGCAATATAATTTCCGACATAATCGTCGGTTTTGATTTTTCTTTCGCGCGCGAGCAGGCGCAGATTATTGAGGACAGAAGAGAAGCTATATACTATGTCATAGAAAATGCCCTGAGCGGAGATATCATCCTCCTTGCGGGAAAGGGGCATGAGGAATACGAGATAGACAAAGACGGAAAGCATCCCTTCAGCGAAAAAAATATTGCAAGAGAAGCTGCGGAAAAATTTTATGGACCAAACGGAAAAAACTGATTTGAGAGCGACTGAAGAATATTACGGACCAAACGAAAGGAACAGAAATGAGATCGGAATTTTCACATATAAGCCTTACCTTTGGGCAGATAGCGGAGCTTTGCGGCGGAAGACTTGTTCTTTTTGGGATAAGCGGAGATGAGAAGCCGAAAGCAATAAGCACCGATTCGAGAGAAGCAGATAAGGATACGATCTTCGTTGCGATAGTGGGGGAAAAAGTTGACGGCCACAGCTATATGTCTTCTGCTGCAGAGAATGGATGCCCGTTTTTCATTGCAACGAAGCAGCCCGAGATGAATACAAATAAGCCCTATGGCATAATTCTCGTTGATAGCATCGAGAATGCACTTGCCGCTCTTGCAGGCTATTTTAAGAGCGAGTGCGGATGCTTTACTGTGGGGATTACGGGAAGTGTCGGAAAGACTACCACAAAAGAATTCGTCTATTCCGTGCTTACGGAAAAGACAAAAACATTTAAGACTCAGGGAAATTTCAATAGCGTTATCGGAATGCCAATGTCAATGGTAGAAATACCGAAGGATGCGGGAGCGGCTGTTTTAGAAATGGGAATGAGCGGCTTTGGTGAAATATCGTCGCTCACTGCCATTGCAAAGCCGAACGTTGCCATAATCACTGCGATCGGCACTTCGCATATGGAGCTTCTCGGCTCACGGGAAAATATTTGCCTAGCAAAAATGGAGATCGCAGAGGGGCTTGACGAGAACGGAATACTGATACTCAACGGCGATGAGCCTTTGCTCCTTAAAGCCGATAAAGGCGGAAAAAAGGTATTTTACGTTGGAATTGAAAACAGGGACGCAGATATGCGTGCGCTGAATATCAGGATGAGTATAGGAAAGACCACGTTCGATCTGCTGTTGGGCGGTAGGATATATACAGATATCGAGATCCCCGTTATGGGCCAGCACAATGTTTATGCAGCACTTTTTGCATTTTCCGTTGGCAGAATATTCGGAATGGATATCGAAGCTATAAGAAGAGGTCTTCTTGGCTATAAGAGTGCAAAAATGAGACAGAATATATACGATCTTTGCGGAATAACCGTCATCGAGGATTGCTATAACGCAAGCCCCGAGTCAATGCGCTCTGCAATTGACGTTATGCATGAGCTTTCTTCCCAGATGGGCGGCGCAAGAACGGTTGCCCTTCTCGGAGATATGCTTGAGCTTGGTGAAAATTCACCTCAGCTTCACCGAGAGATTGGCGAATATCTTGCGGGAAGCGGTGCACAGGTGCTTCTCACATACGGTGAACGAGCAAAGGATATTGCACTTGCTGCCGAAAAGCGAGGAATGAGGGCGGAAAATATTTTTGTAAATCCAAGAGCAAAAACTCCCTCTGTAAGCGGAGAAATGCTGCTCCATGTTTTGAAAAAGGGCGATATTCTTCTCGTCAAAGCGAGCCGTTCGATTTCGGCAGAGGAGATAATCGAATATATTAGAGAGAATAAAGACAAATTACCAAAGTGAAAGGCGACACTATGAAAAACCAAATCACCGTGATGTTAATGGCGGCAGTTCTGATATTTTTAGTGACAGTTCTGATCTCAAAAAGGATAATTCCAATTTTGAAAAGCCATAAAGTCGGACAAAAGATACTTGATATCGGACCAAGATGGCACAAATCCAAGGAGGGAACTCCCACCATGGGCGGAATATGCTTTATTTTGGCGATACTTATCGTCATGGCGGGAATTTTCGTTTATTTCGGCATTAAGGAGAGTGCTGCAGGACTTATCCCTCTTGCGCTGACGCTGGGACTTGCAACCGTCAACGGTATGGTTGGATTTGTGGATGACTATACGAAGCTTGTGAAAAAGCAGAACGAGGGACTTCTTGCGTATCAAAAATTTCTGCTTCAGGTCATAGTTGCCGTTATCTATATTTTCGTACTTCACCGCACGGGATATCTCACAACGGTTCTCTATATTCCGTATTTCGGAATTGAGTGGGACATGGGTATGCTTTATTACGTTTTTGCCATCATTCTCATAACGGGAATTGTGAACAGCGTAAATCTTACCGACGGGATTGACGGTCTTGCAAGTGCTGTGAGTTTTGTGGTAGGAATTTTCCTCTGCATTCTTTCGCTTGTGGCAGAAAATCTCTCCCTCGGACTTACCTCAAGCTGTCTTATGGGCGGAACACTTGGTTTTTTGGTTTTCAATTTCTACCCTGCAAGGGTCTTTATGGGAGACACAGGCTCGCTTTTTCTTGGCGGAATGATCGTTGGAGCGGCATTCCTTATGAATAATCCCTTGCTCGTACTTATCTTCGGACTTATTTTCGTTATCGAGACCTTTTCCGTTATGCTTCAGGTCGCAGTCTATAAGCTTACGAAAAAGCGTGTTTTCAAGATGGCGCCGATCCATCATCATTTTGAAAAATGCGGTTGGAGCGAGATAAAGATAGTTTGTGTTTTCTCGGTACTAACAGCTCTTTTCTGCGCTGCAGCCTGGCTTGGAATCAGAATTTGATTTAAATAATTTTTGGAGGTGCGAAAATTGAATAACAGAGATGATAATAATTTCGTTAGGCGTTCCGCACCTGAAAAAAAACAGGAAATAAAGAGGAGTGCCGTCGCACCCTCCCAAAGAGTCTCACCCTCGGGAATGGAAGCGCAGGGTAAGGTGAAAAGCGGTATGCCCGCTCCCAAAAATGAAGAAATGAAAGAGCTGACTGCCTCAAAAAGGGTTGTACGCGCACTTACTTTTGACTATTTCGGAAAGCCCTCGGGAATTGATTCGGTATTTCTCATCTTGCTATTGATGGTTATAGCGGTGGGAACAGTTATGAGCTTCAGCGCAAGCTATGCTTATGCTGAAAAAAAGTATGATGATAGTTACCATTTCCTCTTTGAGCATATAAAAAATCTGCTTTTTGCTATAATAGTATTCGTTGCGATGACCTTTGCGCCTCCCGAGCTGTTTAAGGCTTTTACATATGTTATAAGCGTTGTTGCCATTATTTTGCTTGTTTGCGTGCTTATCTTCGGAGAGGTAAGAAACGGCGCAAAGCGTTGGCTTGATCTTCCCCTCCTGCCCCTTTTTCAGCCCTCGGAGCTTGCAAAGCTCGCAATTATAATGCTTTATGCGATCTTTTTCGCAGGACATAGGGAAAAGGTGACAAGCGATAAAAACGGAACGTCTTTTCTTTACGGAATGATATATCCGGGTCTCATACTTTTGGTTTTTGTGGGACTTATTTATTTTGAGCATCATTTTTCCGCAATAATTATTTTTGCAGGCATTGCGTTTGCTATGATGCTTATCGGCGGAACGAGGATAAAATGGCTTGTTGCAATTATAATCATTGCGGTTGTCGCAATTTCTGGACTTATTTTACTCAGCGGATATGCCACTGGCAGACTTAATGTATATCTTGACCCTTGGTCAGACCCTTCGGGCAAAGGATGGCAGACCATTCAAGGACTTTATGCCATTGCTTCGGGTGGAATTTTCGGTGTTGGACTTGGAAACAGTATTCAGAAATACGGATACGTTTCCGAGCCGCAGAATGACTTTATTTTCACTATCGTTTGCGAGGAACTTGGATTTGTTGGCGCATTTGCCGTTATGATGCTCTTTCTTGCGCTTATTCTGAGAGGAATATTCATAGCAAAAAAAGCACCTAACAAATATGCGTATTATCTGGTTATGGGAATAATGGTGAAACTTGCTTTGCAGGTTGCACTCAATATTGCGGTTGTGACCAAAACATTGCCGAATACCGGAATTTCTCTCCCTTTCTTTTCGTCGGGGGGAACACAGCTGATGCTTCAGATGATAGAGATGGGCATAGTGCTGGGAATTTCGAGATATTGCCATATGAAAAAATAATCTGCCGACTTGGAGGAAAAATGAGAGTTATAATGACAGGCGGCGGCACGGGAGGACATGTAAATCCTGCCATTGCCATTGCCAATACGATAAAGAGAAATATCCCCGAAGCAGATATACTTTTTGTTGGTACTGCAAAGGGTATAGAAAATAATCTTACGGCGGCAGAGGGCTATCCCATAAAGCATGTCGAAATAAAGGGCTTCAAGCGTTCGCTTTCGCCATCAAACATAAAGTCTGCTTATCTTGCCCTCGTGTCCCCGATGAAGGCAAAAAAAATAGTAAAGGAGTTCAAGCCCGATATCGTTATCGGTACGGGAGGTTATGTTTGCTGGCCCGTGCTCGTTGCAGCTTCAAAAATGGGAATACCTACGGCGGTCCATGAATCAAATGCATTTCCCGGTGTTGCGGTTCGCAAACTGCAAAAATATGTTGATAGGATTTGGCTCAATTTTGAGGAGAGCGCAAAATATCTTACCGCAAAGGAAAAGATAAAGCACGTCGGAAACCCTCTGCGGGCATCTTTTGGCGCAATAAGCTATGAAGAAGCGAGAAAAAAGCTGGGAATTGACGGGAAATACGGTTGTTATATCCTTTCATACGGCGGAAGCATGGGCGCAGAAAAGGTTAACGAGGCTTGTCTTGCTCTTATGCGAGATCTTGTCCGTGGCAGAGACGATATTCTTCATCAGCACGCCTGCGGTGCTATTGAAGCAGATGCTTCAAGGGCAATGTTCGAGGAATACGGTCTCAACGGAAAGGAGAACCTCATTCTTTCGGAATATATTTACGATATGCCCCTTCGTATGGCGGCGGCGGATATAGTCATTTCAAGAGCCGGGGCAATGACGGTGTCTGAGCTTGCGATGATGAAAAAGGCAAGCATAATGATCCCTTCACCGAATGTTACGGGCAACCATCAGTATAAAAACGCAAAGGTCATTGCCGACATGGGCGGAACCATCCTTCTTGAAGAGAAGGAGCTTGCTGGCGGCAGGCTTAAAAATGAGATAGAGAAGCTTATATCCAGCGAGGAAAAAAGGAAAGAAATGGGATCTGCCATTTCGGGCTTTGCTTCGCTTGATGCAAATAAAGTCATATACGATGAAATACTTTTGATTACGGGAAAGGGGGAGCGCAATAAAAAATGACATATGAAAAAAAGGTCGGAAGGATAAAAAAAGGCTCTCTCGGCAAGAGGGACAGGCCCTATTATTTTAACCCCGATTTCGGCTCAAATGTAAAAAACAAAGGTGAAGGCAGAAAAAAAACTATCCTTGCTGCTTTACTCCTCGTCTTACTTGCAATTTTTATTGCGTCTGTGTTTATAGGCTTCTTTAGCTCTTATTTTGATCTGAAGGACATTAGAGTAAACGGTATTATGAATCATTCGGAGGAGGAGATTATACTTGCCTCGGAAATTGAGATGGGCAAAAAGCTCTATGCAATAAGAAGTGATGAAGCAGAGAAAAAAATACTTGAAGCATACCCCGAAATATCCGAGGTGAGCATTAAAAAAGTCCTTCCCGCAGAAATAGTTATCGAACTTACATATGAGACTCCGGAATATTATATCTGCATCACCGGTCAGTATTTTACACTTTCGGAAAGTCTTAGGGTTATTGAAAGATTCTCCGATAAAAAGAGCCTTGAAGCTATGGGGCTTATTTATCTTGAACTTCCCGATATAAAGCGTGCGGCGACGGGAGAAAAAATAAAATTTTTCGGAGATGATATGGAATATATCATGGATGTTCTCGAAAGCTTTTCTTTATCCTGCTTTGCAGGGGAGATCGACAGAGTTTATATCAGTGGAAAATTCGATATAACTCTTGCCAAATCGGGGGAATTTATGATAAAGCTTGGAGATTACAAGGACCAGAGTTTAAAGCTGACTATGGCTGAAAAGATCATGGAGGCAGGCTCGTACAGAGGTCAGAGCGGAGTCGTTATAGATGTTTCTGATGTTGCCGAAAGCAGTGTAATGGTTAGCAAAACGGTGAAAATTGAATAAAATTCATGTTTTTCCATAAAAAAACGTCAAAAATCGGATAAAATTTTAAAAAAACTATTGCAAAATCGGGGGAAATATATTATTATATAATATAGGGTAATTATAAGTATTGATTTATAATTTCAAAGACTTCCCCGATGCGAAAAGAAAACAAAAATTCGTAATATAAAACTTGGAGGACAAAAAAATGAGTTTTGAACGTGATGAATCCTACGACAGCGGTGTGTGTATAAAGGTCATCGGTGTCGGCGGCGGCGGAAACAATGCCGTTAACAGAATGATATCCGCAAATATCCGAGGTGTTGAGTTTATAGCTATCAACACCGATCGTCAGGTTCTTAAAAATTCCAGCGCATCCAATCAGATCGTTATCGGTGAAAAGGTAACGAAGGGTCACGGTGCAGGAGCAAATCCCGAGATCGGCGCAAGAGCCGCAGAGGAGAATCTCGACGATATCAAGAAGGCACTTGAGGGTGCTGACATGGTGTTTATAACCACAGGTATGGGCGGCGGAACAGGAACAGGTGCCGCACCTATCGTTGCGAGAGCAGCAAGAGAGATGGATATTCTCACAGTGGGTATCGTAACAAAGCCCTTTGCTTTTGAGGGCAAAAAGAGAATGGAAGCTGCTGAGATGGGTATTGCAAACCTCAGCGAATTCGTTGACGCTCTCGTAGTTATCCCCAATGAAAGACTTAAGCAGGTATCCGAAACAAGAATAACCCTCTTCAATGCATTTGAGATCGCAGACGATGTTCTTCGTCGCGGTGTTCAGAGCATTTCCGAGCTTATCAATGTTCCCGGATTTATCAATCTTGACTTTGCAGACGTTACGTCTATTATGTCCAATGCAGGATATGCTCATATGGGTGTTGGTGCGGCAAGTGGCAAGGATAAGGCAGAGCTTGCTGCAAAGGCTGCCATCTCCAGCCCTCTTCTCGAAACATCCATCAAGGGTGCAAAGGGAATACTTATCAGCATAACCACGTCTCCGGACGTAGCTCTCGAGGATATCGACCTCGCATCTTCTATGATCTCCAGCGAAGCAAATGCAGACGCAACCGTTATCTGGGGTGTTGCATTCGACGAGGAGCTTGAGGACGAGATGAGAATAACCATCATAGCAACAGGCTTTGAAAAGAAGGATTGCGACGAAGAAAAGAGAACCGTTAAGCCCTTTGTAAAGCCCGACGATGTTAAGCGTCCCGCACAAGAAAAGGCTGCAGAACTTGTAAATGAGGAAAAGACCGAGGAGAAGGCAGAACCCGTAGCACCTGCTGCACCTGCAGCTCCCGTTGAGCCTTCTATTGGCGACGTTAACGAATATGCAGACGGTATGAATGGCGAAACACCCGTTTCGGAGGATGATTTCGATGAGATCATGAGTATGCTCCGCCGCGGACGCCGTCGTGACGACTATCGCTCAAGAAGATAATTTTTTGATATATACCAATGCGGGATGCTGTCACAGCAGCATCCCGATTGGATTTTTGTTTTGAGCTTATATGAACTTTTCTTTGCTTGGAGCTTTCGTAAATTTCGGCGCAGTTATCCTTGGAAGCCTTGTTGGATTGATCTTTAAAAAGGGTATCCCCGAAAGGATATCAAATGCCATAATAAAGGGGATGGCACTTTGCGTGCTTTGGATAGGGATTATGGGAGCTATAAAGGGGCAGAATGCCCTTGTGATGATCTTTTCCATTCTTTTTGGTACGATAATCGGAGAGCTTATAGACCTTGACAGGTGGATAAATAGTCTGGGAGAATGGATTCAGAAAAAAGTGGGTGTTGGTCACGGAAATATAACCGAGGGCTTTGTTACTACCACTCTTCTTTTTTGTGTTGGAGCAATGAGCGTTCTTGGTCCTCTTGAAAGTGGTATCAGGCTCGATCATACAACACAGCTTACAAAATCCGTCATTGACTGCGTTTGTGCGGCGATATATACCTCGTCACTGGGAATAGGAGTCATTTTCTCGGCTTTTCCCGTTCTTTTTCTTCAGGGGGGAATAACCCTTTGTGCGGTATGGCTCGAACCGCTTTTGAGTGACGCAGTGGTTACCGAGATGACTGCGGTAGGCTCGCTCCTTATTATAGGACTTGCCCTCAATCTGCTTGGATTTACCAAGCTTAAAATCATGAATTATCTGCCTGCTGTGTTCTTAACGGTGCTTTTTTGCAGGCTTTATGATATTATTACTCTTGTGATCTGATATGAGGTAAAAAGATGATGAAAAGATATCCTATCAAGGTTTCATATGTTGCCAAGAGCCGCATTTGGGGCGGCGAAAATCTCTGCCGCATCTTCGGCAAAGAAAACGGTGGCGAAAATATAGGAGAGACATGGGAACTTACCGTAAGAAGCGACGAGATGAGCAATATTATGAACGGAACTCTTATGGGAACGACTCTTGGTGAATATATCGAGAGCGATAAGAGCGTTCTCGGCACAAAATACGATGGGGGAAGATTTCCCTTGCTGATAAAATTCATAGACGCACAGGATAAGCTTTCGGTTCAGGTGCATCCCGACGATGATTATGCTGCGGCAAACGAAAATGACCCAGGGAAGACCGAAATGTGGTATATTTTAGATGCCGCAGAGGATGCAAAGATCGTTTACGGTCTTGCAGACGGGATCAGCAGTGCCGATTTTGCAAAGGCTGTGGCGGCGGGGGATATTGACTCTGCAATGGGCTATACTCCCGTAAAGAAGGGCGAGACATATTTCATTCCTTCGGGAATGCTTCACGCAATAGGTGAAGGGATAATAATTGCGGAGATCCAGCAAAATTCCGACCTTACATACCGTGTTTACGATTATGACAGAAGAGACTCAGAGGGCAAGATGAGAGAGCTTCATGTTGAAAAATCTCTTGCCGTGGTAAGACCTTTTTCCGAGGAAGAGATAAACGCTATCCGCTTTGAGGCAAGAGACGGCGAGGATGATTCTGAAACTCTTGCACATTGTCGCTATTTCAGGGTTAAAAAGCTCGTAATTGATGGCGAAAGAAAGCTTCTTGCTTCGGATGACAGCTTTGCTTCTATCCTTTGTATTTCCGGCGAGGGAGAAATCTCCTTTGAAGGCGAAAAATATCCCATAAGAGCGGGCGACAGTTATTTTATTCCCGCTTCCATGAAGGAATATAAGATAAGCGGAATACTTGAGATCATTATTTCAACACTTTAAAAGGGGATTTTATGAAAAAAAGCAAAATAAATCCTAATTCGATAAAGGATTTTTCCCTGAAGGCTGGCAAAGTCCTTTGGAAAACAAAATGGTATATTATTTCAGTCATTCTCTTACTTGTTATTCCAATTCCGACCTACATAATGATGGAGGAATTCGTGTATCCCGTAGAGGGGCAGAACAGCGAGATCATCTTTTATTTCAATCTTCTTTTCGTTTATATAATTGAGGCTGTATTTCTGCTTATTACCTGGTCGCCCCGTTTTTCCGCATCGCTTACAGTACTTTTCTGCGGGCTTGTGGGAATGGCGGAATGTGTTGTCATGAGTTTTCGCTCTCAACCCATCATGCCATGGGACTTGCTTTCCATTAAAACGGGTCTTTCGGTGGTTGGGGACTATAAATTTGAATTTACAAAAAAAATTATTTGGCTCATGATAGGATTTATCCTTCTTATGGTTGCGACTTTTTTGCTTTGCCGCGCCAAGATAAAGATGAAGGGTAATATATGGGCGAAAATCGGTGTCAGGGTGCTTTGCATTTTTCTTTGTGTTCCCATGCTCGTGGGCTATGCCGCAAAGGCACAGGATGAGGATTTTCAGGATGAATCAAGATATTATCCTTATCTGTTTACCCCCACTGCTGTCTATAAATACAACGGATTTTATTTCAGCTTTATCTCGCTTCTCAAATATATGAACGTTGATGAGCCTCAGGGCTATGATGCGGATAAACTCGAAAAAATCGCTGAGAAGATAGAACCCCAAAAAAACGAAACGGGTGTTTCGGTTGAAAATCCCAACGTTATAGTCATTATGAATGAGTCATTTTCTGACCTTTCGGTGCTTGGCGATTACGGATATGAAAAAGAATGTACTCCTTTTATAGATTCACTTACAGAAAACGCAATCAAGGGACAGGCATACGTTTCGGTAAAAGGCGGAAATACTCCAAATTCTGAGTGGGAATTTCTCACGGGCAACACAATGGCATTTCTTCCCTCGGGAAGTATTCCCTATCAGCAGTATCTGCGTACGGAAACCCAAAATCTCATGACTACCTTTGAGAATAAGGGGTATACGACCTACGGGATCCACCCCTATAATGCGGGCGGTTGGAAGCGAAATACGGTCTATCCTCTCCTCGGAATGGATAATATGCTTTTCCGCTCCGAATTCAGCAGCGTTGACAGGATAAGGACTTATATTTCGGACGAAGCGGTCTATGATAAGGTAATTAGGCTTTATCATGACAATCTTAACAATGACGATCCGCTTGCCTTTTTCTGCGTCACAATGCAGAATCACGGCGGATATATGAATTTCAGAGAATATGAGCGATTCAATTTCCTTGAGGAGGAAATCGAAAATATGCCGCCAAGACTTGCCAATAAAACGGCAATTTCGGGATATATGTCGCTTATGCAGATATCGGATGCGGCGTTTGGTGAGCTTGTTAAATTCTTTGAGGAAGAAAAAGAGCCTACCATAATCCTTATGTTTGGCGATCATCAGCCAAACAGTACCATAACAAGACCTATCCTCGACCTTATGGGTATAGAGGAGGAATGCGAGGATTGGAAGGTCCGCTCAAATCAGTTCCTTGTGCCATTCGTTCTCTGGGCAAATTACGATATCGAGGAGCAGGATGGGATAGTCACAAGTCTTAATTATCTAAATATTTTGCTTTCCGAAAATGCGGGCTTTGAGCTTTCGGGGTATCAGACCTTCAGAAAGCAGCTCAGCGAAAAATATCCCGTCATAACGGCGAATTTCTGCGTAAATGACAGAGGAGAGCTTCTTTCATGGGATGAGATGGATATGGATAAGGACTCCGATCTGCTTCTTTATAAGCAATTTCAGTATAATCATTTATTTGATACGGAAAATACCGTAAAGGATTTTTTTGATTAACAAGCAGAATATTGTGCGTATCAAAAATATAGAGCTTATTCGAAAGGGAAAAAACTCTATGCCACAAAAGGCAGCCTTGATGCATTGTCTCATATACGTAAATTTTTAATGAGAAAAGCAAAAACACTGTTTTTTCGTAGGCACAGCACCATGTTTATCTTTTTACGCAAAGGCATATTTCTAAGGTTGAATTTGTTTTTTATTCGATATAAAGAGGGCGTTCTTATAACCCAAAAACAGGGACTAAGTCAAAAAGCGTTTGACTTAGTCCCCTTTGTATTTATGACGTTATATACCTTCGTTTGGGTCAAGGCCCATCTTGCTCATCAGATTCTTGTTAAATTCAAGAGCGGTATTATACCCCATCCTTTTTTGGCGATTGTTCATCGCCGCAATTTCAAGGATGATGGCAAGATTTCGTCCGGGACGGACGGGAATGGTGATCGAGGGGATATTTATTCCCAGAATGTCCATACTCTCATTGTCAAGCCCCAGCCTGTCATACATTTTTCCCTGTATCCAAGGTTCAAGATTTATAACAAGGTCGATCTTTTCCGTGTCTTTGACCGCACCGACACCGAAAAGACGCTTGATATCAACGATTCCGATGCCGCGAAGCTCAACATAATGGCGGATTATCTCGGGGGCACTTCCGACAAGTGTGGTTTCCGAAACCTTTTTCACCTCTACGGCATCGTCTGCAATAAGTCTGTGACCTCTTTTTACAAGCTCGATGGCAGTTTCACTCTTGCCGACGCCGCTGTCACCCAAAAGCAAAAGTCCTTCGCCATAGACCTCAACGAGAACGCCGTGTCTCGTGATCCTCGGAGCAAGTTCAACATGGAGATATGAAATTATTCTCGCAAGCAGGGCGCTTGTTCTTCTTTCGCTCGAAAGAATGGGTGTGCCGTAAAGCTTTGCATATTTAATTATTTCGTCAAATATTGGAAGCTCTGAAGAAAAGATGATCGCAACGGGTTCAAGCTTGATAAAATTTGCAATGTGAAGTTCTCTTTCGTCATCACTTAGCTCTTCAAGATACGAGACCTCGGCCCTTCCAAAGATCTGTATTCTTGAGTGTTCATATTTTTCAAAAAAGCCCGTAAGAGCAAGACCGGGGCGCTCAACATCGGGGCTTGTGATCTCAATGCTGTCCGCATTATTCGGAAGATATATTTCCCTGAGTTCTATGTCTTTTATAAGTTTACTTAATTTGATAGAATAAGTCTGTTCCATAAAAGAAATACCACCTTTCCATATTTATTATACATTATTTTTCGTTAAATTCAAGACGTTTTTCTTTATTTTTTTCAAAAAAGCCCGAAAATTCATAATGAATTAACAATATTATTATATACTATCATTTGGAAGTTCATTTTGGAGGACTGTTATGAAGAAATTTTTGGCTTTAATTTTGCTTGCCACCGCTCTTATCCTTTCGTCCTGTTCCGTGGGTATAGCACCGATAAAAGGGGATGCAAGCGATCTTAATATAGTTGCCAAAGCCTCGGGAAATCCTATATTTCTTGAAGAAGTAAAATATTTTGTGCATAATTTTAAGCACGACATCGAGAAAAAATACGGCGAGGATTTTTTTGAGAAAGAAGAATACAGAGTGCTTCTTACGGAAAAAACTGAGCAAGCCATGCTGAAAAATGCCGCATTCCTCTCTCTTTGCGATGAATATGGCATAGATATAAACGATAAAGAGACAAAAGAATACGCAGCCGACTATATAAATAACTTTGCGGAGCAGCTTGGCGGTGAGGAGGAATATAAATCACAGCTTGTGGAAAACGGCATGACAGACCATCTTCTCCGTCATTTGATCTCCATTGAGGCATCAGAAGAAAAGCTCCGTCAGGCAATGCTTTCCTCCGCTGCTATCGACGGGAGCGACGATAAGGCAAGGGAGATAATTTATAGCGATGATTTTATAAGAACTTTGCATATCCTCATAAGAAACGATGAAGGAGACAGTATAGAGGAAAACAGAAAAAAGGCAGAGAACGTTCTTGCGAAGCTTGACGCCGGAGAGCCGTTTAACCGCATGATCGGAAGAAACAGCGAGGATATTTATATGACTACCACTGACGGCTATTATTTTATGCGCGGAGAATATGAAAAGGCATATGAAGATGCGGCGTTTGCTCTGGACGAGAATGAATATAGCGAAGTTGTTGAGAGCGAAGACGGCTTTTATATAATCCTTCGTCTTCCGAAGGAAGGAGACTACATAGAGAAGAATTTTGATTCCTTAAAGGACAGATATATTTATGTTATGTTTGAAAATATGATCGAACAGCGGGCATCCGAGCTTATCCTTGATTATACCGATTACGGTAAGACTCTCGATTTTGCCTCGCTTGACTGATCTTAACGGAGATAAAAATGAAACCAAAACACAGAAGAAGCCACCGTTATAACGGAAGAAGGAGAACAGAAAAAAACAGATCTGTGCTTTTGACGGTGCTGATAATAATTTTTATTATCGTGATAGTAATAGGCTCTGTTTTTCTCGGAAAGTATCTTAAAATAAAGGCAGAGATTTCTCTTGAAATGAGAGATGATATAGAGATAGAGGCTGATTTGCAGCCTTCAGAAGCGGAAAAGAGCTTTCTTTTTGATACGAAAATACCTGTCTCCATTGATATTGAACATTTTGATGCAGTTAATGCTCCTGATTTTTCGGGGGATGCATCTGCTGTATCTCTTTTGCTGAGAGGACATGATGGTGAGCTTAAATATTCCTCTCCCGTGGCGCAGGCAATTGGCGGACAGGAACAAACCTCACTTCCATTGGCAAACGACATAATTTCAGCCTTTGGAGATAGCTATGTCAGCGCTATTATCGTAATGAAGGAGCATAAAGCAGAGGATGTATATACGTCAGCCCTTCATGCTTTTGAGCAGGCTATACTTTATGAACTTGCAGAGGCGGGAGCGGACGAGCTGCTTCTTTGCGGTTTTTCAGAGCTGAATGCAGAGAAAATTCAAATGCTTTGCGACTTTTCTGCCGATTATCATAAAGGGGCGAAGGAGAAAACACCAATAGGTCTTATTATTCCTTCTTCCTTTTTTGCCACTTCGGGTGCAAACGAGCTTTGCCGTACTATCTCTAAGCACTTTGAATTTCTCTGCGTTGATTTCAGCGATATTGCTGCATCGGAAGAACAGACCCTTGCGGATGCTGTAAGGGAGCGTGTCGACAGTATGCAGATGTATCTTTCAAGATATTCGCTAAGGATAGTGCTGGATTCCGAAAATGAAGATATTGGCGAAATCAAGGCGGCACTTGCAGATTCGGAGCTTTATTCCTATCAGAGTGTGATAAGGAATGAAATTTTTAAGGTCAATGAATAAAAACAGGACTGAGTCAAATTTAAAAAGTCTTTGACTCAGTCCATTTTTGAGGAGACGCTATGTATGATCATCAAAATGTTATAAGATACCCATTTATTATCACAGACGATGCGGGATATGTGATTTTATCTGACCCCGAGATTTTTGAACAGGGAGAGTGCTTCTTTGCACCGGAGAATTTTTCTTCGGAGGAGCTTTCTTTCCTCTTCGAAAGGGTAAGAGGATACAGGCTCGGAAATTTGCTCCTTCTTAAAGAACGCAAAAAGGGTAGAGCGGTCTTTGTTTCGCCATTTCTTTTTTCGAGCGGAAGGACACTTGTGGCCGTTGTCAGTGATATAGACTACGATATTGTGGCGGCTATCTGCTCTTTTTCTTATAGCGATGTTGCAAAGAGCCATGTTGTCAAACAAAAACTCGGAAAAAAGAATGAAAAAACATATGAGAGCGTCGGAAATATACTTTATTTGCTGAAAAGTGCAACGTGTTCTTATTCCTATGGCGAGGATTTTTATAAATATCTGGAGGGCATGGTAAAAGCTATCTCCAAAATGACGTTTTGCAAAGCAAGTGTTGATTTTGAGCCTGCATACTCCATACCTGAGAACTTTGATTCTGCAATTCTTGGGCTTTATCTTTTGATAATGATGAGTGCCGCATCCTTTGCTTCACCCAAAAGAAGCATGGAAATAAAATTTTATATGGAAAATGATTATCTTCGTGCTTCGTTAAAATTTTCAGCAATTATGGATGAAGACTTGTTTTCTGATTTTGAGAAGAAGTTTTCATCTGCCGTAGCGATGCTCGACGGAATATGTGCTGAAAATAATCTTCCGATGTATTTTTACAGCGATGGAATTTTTAAAAGCGGGATTATTCCTTGCCGTATAGAAAATAATTTGCTCGGACTTAAAGCAAGGACGGGATATTTAAAGGATGAGCAGAAGGAGGAGCAAAAGGAGCGTAACGTCTTCTTCTCCGCCTTTTTTTCCGCCAATGAGTGACAAAATAATTGCACCGATTATTATTTCATCGCTGTAATTTTTTGTGAGATTTTGTATCGAGATATTATTATCCTCCCTCTCGTACTCTATTGGTGCGGGGGGAGGTTCCTTTTTTATCTCTTTTTTTACCGCGGGCGTAAGTTCCTCACGTGTGGGCTTTATCTCGGGGAGTGCTGATGGTCTTCCAACAGCGTCTCTTTCTGTCGTATCTTCCTTTCTGAAGGCTGTTCCGCCGTATCTTTGTGGGATGCGCAAGCCTCTTTCGTATGTTCCTCTGCTGTACATTTTGCCTCCTTTTTGCGGCTTTAAAGCCCCGAAAGAATATCTCCGAGTCGGGATATCCTTATTATCTTTTCAATGGCGTCTGCTCTGCTTTTGCTGAGATACGGCTTCAGAGCATATAAAAGAGCTTCTCGGTTAGTCTCGCTTTTGCTTTTGGCCTTACCGTTGCCGTTCATAAGAGTAAGAATGGCGGGGAGTGCCTTCATTATCTCCGGCGGCACGGATATTTCGGAAGAAGCTGCCTCCGTCGTTTGCTGCGGGGCCTCATTTTCTTCTTCTTTTTCTTTTTCTCTTTCTTCGCTTTTTTCGATACCGAGAGATGTTGCAATGCTTTGAAGGAGCGCAGGATTTTCACGAAGGGTATTTATCATACCCGAAAGAGCCTCGGGCGAGGGCAGAGAAATATCGCTCATTTTCCCCTCCTTTTATATTGCTCCAGTGCTTCGCTTGCTCTCCTCAGATCCTCCTCGGTTGCTCCCGAAAGTGCCTTTCTGATCGAGCTGATATCACCCTCTGTGATTCCGAAGGTGCTAAGATCAAGTCCGGATTCTGATGCTGCCTTCTCTATCATGCGTGCAAGTTGAGCGTCATTCATCGAAAGAAGACGGTCAAGAGCTTTTTTATCAAGCTTCATCTGAAAAAACCTCCATATAAGCGTTTGTTTACAGTATATGATGGCAAAAATCTCTTTGACAAAGAAAGATTATTCTTTTTTCACGTGAAAAAATTCACCATTTCTATTGCAATAGGGAGAAAAATGTGGTATCATATTGTGGTATAGTGCAAAATATTTTCGGAGGTGGTTTTGTGGGGAATTTTGATGAACTCAGAGCAAAATGTGAGTGCTGCACTGCCTGCTCCCTTTATAAAACGAAAACGAATTGCGTTTTCGGAACCGGAAATGAGAATGCGGACGTTCTTTTCGTAGGCGAAGCACCTGGCGAAAAGGAGGATCTAAGCGGAATTCCTTTTGTGGGAGCTGCGGGAAAGCTGCTTGATAAATTCCTTTATGCCGTGGATATCGACAGAGAAAGAGTTTATATTGCCAATATTCTCAAGTGCCGTCCTCCCAAAAACCGTGATCCTTTGCCCGAGGAGGAGGAGGCATGCTTGCCGTTTCTTCGTGAGCAAGTTAGGATAATGCAGCCCAAAATAATAATCTGCCTTGGCAGGATCTCCGCAATGAAGCTGATAAAGCCCGATTTCAAGATAACAAAGGAACACGGAATGTGGTTTAAAAAAGGCAATTATCTGATGACTGCGGTATATCATCCCGCAGCACTTCTCCGTGATCCGCGCAAAAAAGAGGATATGCTCCTTGATATGCAAAATATAAAGGCAAAGCTTGACGAGCTTTCTCTAAATAACTAAAGAAAGAAGTTTTTATAATGGATTCCCAATCATTTTCTTCGCTTATTCAAATAATGGTGGTTCTTTTTCTGCTCCTCTTAACCGGCTTTGGCGCAAGAAAGCTGGGGATAATAGATGACGTTGCCTCAAAAAGACTTTCAAAGCTGATAGTATATATCGCTCAGCCGATGATGATAGTATATTCTTTGATAAGGATAGAATATTCCGCCGAGAATACAAAGGTCGGCTTTGCTATGCTTGCACTTGGAATAGGGGTTCATATACTCCTATGCGTCATGTCGTTTTTTGCTTCAAAAACGGTGAGGGATTTTGATGAGCATAAAATTGCAGAGTTTTCTCTTATATTTGCCAACGTCGGATTTATAGGCTTTCCCATTTTCAGATCTATTTTCGGTGATATAGGTGAGTTCTGGGGATCGTTTTATATTATCGGCTTTAACCTTTTCGTTTGGACTGTGGGAATGGTCATTCTCGCCAGGGGCAGAAACGATATCAAGATGAATGCTAAGAAGATACTTTTCAATTTTGGAACTGTGCCTTGTTTTATCGGTATCGGGCTTTATCTTCTTATGAGATGGATACACATTCCCGCATTTATTGTGTCATACACAGGATATCTTAATAATCTTTGCACACCAATTTCGGTCCTTATCGTGGGTGCGCTTATTGCAACGAGAACCACGAAGCAGATCTTTGGTGATATGAGAATTTATTATATCAGTCTTATAAGGCTGATCATTATGCCGTTCGTTGTTTGTATCGTTGCAAAGCTTATCGGCTTGCCAGATTATATGGTTATTTTTGCAACAGCCGCAGCGGCACTGCCAAGTGCCACAAATATCACCATGTTTGCCGAGATTTATGATATCGCTCCGGGATATGCGGCGCAGACGGTGGGAGTGACGTCTCTCTTTTCAATCCTGACTTTGCCCGTTGTGATGAAGGCTGCAAATTGGTTTATAACATTATTTTGATATGATATGAACAGAGCTGAGCAAATTTTCTGCTCAGCTCTGTTGATTTTATAAATTTTGAAACCTGATAGGTAGTTGACCGCTTGACAAAACCCGTTTTTATTTAGTTTTCAGAGCTTCTTTTAAGATGCTCCACATATTCCTCAAGGCACATTCCAAGCTGATACATTCTCGTTGCGTGATATCTGCCAACAAAACGATAGTGCCAAGGTTCAAAATCATAGCCCGTTATATCAATTTTGTCCTCGGGATATCTGATGATAAATCCGAATTTGTGGCAGTTTTCTTTGAGCCATGTATATGCTTCCTTGTTTGCAAAAGCCTTGTCGGCAGAGCCAAGATTATGCATATCACAGCAAAGTCCCGTGTGATGCTCGCTTGTGCCGGGAAATGCAGAGTATGTAAGAACGATCTCCTTGGCTTCAGCCTCGGAAAGAGAGGGGTCTTTTTTCATTTCATTTTGCAGATAGGTAGAAAACAGAGCGACTTGCTTGTTATATGAGCGGTAGCCGCTCGTTACTGAAACATCGGTATATCCTGCGCTCTTCATTTCAATATAAAGAGCTTCCAGTGCCTTTTCAGCACATTCAACCATCTGCTCCTTGCGTCCGTCATTTCTGACGTTGACGATGGAAACGAGATTTTCAGGAACATAATCCGAGGTGATGGTATTAGTCTTGTTTACGAGAATAAGATAAGCGTCCCTGTCCTGTGGGGCCATATACTGCTCGTATTCCGAAAGATCGTTTTTGAAGCCAAGATTTATCATTTCTCCTATATATGGATCTTCATCAACGCTGTCAATGGTCTGCGAGCCTTTTATACGAAAGGTCACGGGCTCGTATTCGGGAGCTTCGTCCGAACTTTCGGGTATCTTGTTTCGAAGTATCATGAATTTTTTCTCATCCTCGTTTTTCTCGAACGTCATGCCTTGGATAAAGGATTCACAAAAGGAGAGAGGCACCCAAACACTCTCGTTGTTTCTTATTAAAGCTGCGCCTTCCATATTGATGATATCCCCATTCACGTTTGCCGAAACGCTTCCAATGGTAAATTCTGCATATTCGCCTTCATCTGCCGTGAAGCGCAGAGAAGCCTTTGTTCCGCTGACGGTAAAGGAGCAAAGCTCTGAAAGCTCTGTCATGTTTATATAAACAACTCGATTGACCTTGACTTCGTCTAAGGGTGTTTTGTCACCTGCTCCGTAATAATAACTGTATACCGTTCTATCCTTTTTGGGAGCGACGTAGAGTGACGAGAGAATAAGCGCAAATCCAAGCAAAAGAAGTGCGGCGAGCATTACTAAGAAGATAAAAATATTTTTTATGATATATCCTGTGTTAAGCTGCTTTTTTTCCTTCTTCATAATTGGCGAATGAGGTACTCTTGGCTTATTCTCCATTTGGTGAGAAGGTCTCGGTATGCTTCCCGTCTGCGCCCTTTGAGGTCTTTCTGTGCCGACTGTGGCTTTTTGAGGACTATGTGGAATACCGTTCGGATGTCTTGACACGGGGTGCGGTTGGCTTTGAGTAATAGGTCTCCTTACCTCGCCGAGCGGTCCTCGGGGTGTGCTGTTCTTTCCGTCGGGCGGTATTTTTCTCTTAACGAATTCGTTGTTTTCTTCAAAATTATTCATCTGTTCGGTGCGCTTTTGCGTTTCCTTTCATCATTTGGTTTCTATAACGAAGAAATATGGTGAGGTGGGTGAATTGAGTATTTTTATTTGAGTACAACAGATCTTTCTGCGGTCGAGAGTCGCCAAATATTCTGTTATCATCTTTCCTTCTGCGTTGCCCTCTGCGTGACCGGGATAGACTGCAACGTTAAGCACTGCATCTTTGTCGAGAAGGCTTATAGCCGCCTCGATTGCGGGCATGGTAGTCTCTCGCATGGTGGTTATGCTCTTATTGCCGCCGGGCAGATAACCGAGATTGAACATTCCTGCCTTTATCGGCTCTTTAACATAGTCCAGTACCTTGTGGTGTGAGTCTTTTATGAGTGTGTAATTCTTGGGACAGCCCGCTTCTTCAAGATTTTTTGCGGTGGAGTCCAACGCCGGCTGCTGAATATCAAAGGAATAGACCTTGCCGTTCTCTCCGACGGTTTTTGAGAGGAAGGCGGTGTCATATCCGTTCCCCATGGTGAAATCCACGGCGGTATCGCCTTCGTGCAGATGGTCAAGAATGAATCTTTTATGTAGTTCAAGAAGATCAAGCATATTTTTTCTCCTTAATCATTGTGCAGATCCGAGCGCAGGAATTTTATGGCACGTTCAACGGCGTCCTTGGAATCATACCAAGGCTCCTCGTCATATCTGTAATCGTATTTTTTGCAGAACCAGCTAACATCCTCCCGAAGCTTGTCGAAATATTTGTATTGAGGAGCAGAGCAATGCTCCTCAAATTCCGCATATTTCTTTTTGCTCAGGCGATTAGCGGCGTATTCCACCATTCTGCGGTAATGGGGCAAACAGTAATAGGGTTGTTCCTTTATGAGTGCGGGAAAATCCTCCTGGCTCTCCCATAGAAGCACCGAGGTCTCTATCATATGCTCGAAATGATATTCGATGCGTTTGCAGACATAGCAGGTGTTCTCAAGAGCCTTTATTCTTTTTACTGCCCGTTCGCCCTTTTTGCCTGCGATCTTGACGGCAAGAGTGTCCTTTATTTCTTCACGAAGCTCATCAAGGTGGCTTTCAAGGGTCAGTGCCATTCCAAGGCGATTTTTGCGTACGAACATCATGTCATAATGCTTGCGGCAGAAGCCCTCTTTGTTGGTTTTTATTCTTGTATCAGGCTCCATCATTGAAGCTCCGAGAATGAGATCAAGTTCATTTTCCTCCAGCTTTCTGTGAATAGAGCAAAAGGGGCAGCCGATTTCTATCTTTCCTCTACATTCTCTGAAAGCCTCGTTTACCGGTATTGCATAAATCTGTTCCATTTGGATTTTACTCCTTTTTAAAAAATCCTCTTGTAATATGACATAAAATCATATATAATGTAATTATAACACCACTTG
>JAZUPD010000064.1:0-12285 GCA_045604985.1 Eubacteriales bacterium | reverse complement strand
TAGCCCTTGACATAGGCGGTAAAAAAATGTATAATAATTACAGATTTCAGCAAAGCGAGGTTTTAAATATGAAACGGTTTTATGATCTTAAGGTTGCGGGGGTTGAAAGATCACTTACAATTTGTCCCGTTACCGATGAGCTTTATATCGCAGGCTTTGTTCTCACAGGCGATGCACCGCTTTCCGAGGCTTGTGCCGCATCACTGCTTGAAAAAGCCCCCGAATACGACTACATAATCACAGCAGAGGCAAAGGGAATACCGCTGGCTCACGAAATGGCTCGCCAGCATCGAGATGAAAAATATGTTGTAGCCCGCAAAAAGGCGAAAGCTTATATGAGCGGTGTTTTTGAAGTCGACGTAACCTCAATTACGACAAAGGGTGAGCAAAAGCTTTATCTTGATAAGGTTGAAGCAGATATGATGAAAGGAAAGAGGATTCTCATCGTTGACGATGTGGTTTCGACAGGAGAATCTCTCATAGCCCTCGAAAAGCTGGTGGATGCTGCGGGCGGTAATGTCGTTGGAAAAATGTTCGTTCTTGCCGAGGGAGAAGCCGCCGACAGATCCGACATAATCTACCTTGAAAAGCTTCCTCTTTTTGACAAAGAGGGCAATGTTCTAAAATGATCTTCTTATATCCCTGCTTTTTCATATTGCAAAAAAGCAGGGATTCTTTTTAAAGGTTTATAAAAATCTTACCTGCGATGTAAGGATGCCCGCCGTATACTTGTTTGTAATGATGAATATTATGAACATTATTTTTTATCAAAAACCTTGACAAAGGCAGAAATATGGTGTATAATAGGCACAATAACTTTGGAAAGGAGAAAAAACGAAAAAATGGACGGAGACGGTTGTATATCCGGAGATAGTAAGCCTCCCTCTACTAATAGCATAATTTTGAGGTGGCATAGTCGTTGTCCTTTTGATTGGGAAAGACGGCTGTGTCTTTTTGTGTTGTCATAAGCAAAATTCAAAAAGCAAAAAAGTAGAATAATCATTTAAGATTTAACGGAGGAAAATTATTTTGGGTAATTTAATATTGATGTTGCTGCTTCAGGTTTTGCTTATAGCTCTTAATGCTATATTTGCCTGTGCCGAGATAGCAGTAATAAGCGTGAATGATACTAAACTTGATAAGCTTGCAGAGCAGGGAGATAAAAGAGCGAAACGGTTAAAAAAACTGACCTTCCAGCCCGCAAAATTTCTTGCTACCATACAAGTTGCGATAACACTTTCGGGATTTCTCGGGAGTGCGTTTGCGGCAGATAACTTTGCAGGTCCTTTGGTTGGATGGGCTGTCAGGACCTTTGAGCTTCAGCTTTCAGGCTCGGCACTTTCCAGCGTAAATTCCATAGCGGTCGTTGTTATAACTATAATTCTTTCATTTTTCACCCTCATTTTCGGAGAGCTTGTTCCAAAGAGAGTTGCTCAGCGAAAGGCTGAGGCTCTTGCGCTTGGAATGTCAGGCTTGATATATCATATATCAAAGCTTTTTGCTCCCATTGTGTTCATTCTCACCGCTTCCACCAACGGGATCCTCAAACTTATGGGTATCGACCCAAATGAAAACGAGGAAAGCGTCAGCGAGGAAGATATCATAATGATGGTAGATGCGGGAAGCGAAAAGGGAACGATTGATAGTGAGGAACAGCAATTTATTCAGAATATATTTGAATTTGACGACCTCACGGCAGATGAAATCTCTACCCACAGAACAGAGGTTTCCCTCCTTTGGATGGATGAATCTATTGAGGAATGGGACAAGACCATACATGATAGCCGCCACACCCTTTATCCGGTGTGCGGTGAAACCGTTGACGATGTTGTTGGCGTACTTAATACAAAAGACTATTTCAGACTTGAAAATAAGGACAAGGAAACCGTGCTTAGCGAAGCTGTAAGACCGGCGTATTTCGTTCCTGAAACAGTGAAGGCAGATGTTCTTTTCAGAAATATGCGTAAGACCAAGAATTTCTTTGCCGTTGTTCTCGATGAATACGGCGGAATGCACGGTATCATCACAATTAACGACCTTATCGAAAGACTTGTTGGAGATATTACCGATGAGGAAACTGCTGAGGAAAAAGAACCGGAAATAGTTCCGCTCGATTCCGAGACTTGGAAGATAAGCGGTGTTGCACCTCTTTCAGAGGTTGCCGAGGCACTTGGGATGGAGCTTCCTGTCGACGAGTATGATACCTTTGGAGGTCTTGTTTTCGGTAATTTCGGCTCAGTTCCCGAGGATGGAACGAGCTTTGAGATTGAAGCTTGCGGTCTTGCCATTAAAGTATCCGATGTTAAAGACCATCAGATAGAAGCAGCGATAGTATGCAAGGCAGAGCCGGCGGCTGATGAAGAGGAAGAGAAGATCGAACAATAATTTTCAAAATTTGCGGACCGTGATTTTGGTCCGCAAATTTTTGATATGTTATTGACATAGCTTTGATGAAAAGGTATAATATTGTAGATGAAAAAGAGGTGAAAAAATGCTCAAAAGATTTCTTTCTTATTATAGACCCTATATGAGGATATTTGTTCTTGATATGCTGGCATCGCTTATCGTTTCTCTCGTGGGAATCGTATATCCCATCGTAACCCGAACTATGCTCAACACCCTCATTCCGGAGAGAAAATATAAGCTGATAATTATTTCAGGAGCAATTCTGCTCGGACTTTATCTTTTCAGAATGTTGCTGAATTATTTTATCCAGTATTACGGACACGTTATGGGAGTAAAAATGCAAACACAGATGAGAACCGATATGTTTGCCCATCTGCAGAAGCTCCCTTATAGCTTTTATGATAATAATGAGACGGGAAAAATAATGTCGAGGATGACGAATGACCTTTTTGAGGTCAGTGAGCTTGCTCATCACGGTCCGGAAAATATTATCATTTCTGCCATCTCAATAATAACATCGTTCGTTTATCTTTCAAGCATAAACGTCTGGCTTACTCTTATAATTTTTGCTTGCGTTCCGTTTCTTCTGCTTATCTCACTTGTTTTGCGAAGAAAAATGAGAGACGCTTTTGCCGAAAGCAGAGTGGCAACTGCTGATATAAACGCATCTCTTGAGAGCAGCGTTTCGGGAATCAGAGTTACAAAGGCTTTTTGCAATGCGGATAAGGAGCAGTCAAAATTTGAGGTGGGAAATGAGAGATATACCTCATCACGCAGCAGAGCCTATAAGGCGATGGGGCAGTTCCATTCGTCAACATCGTTCATCACCGATATTTTTAATGTTATAATCCTTATCGCCGGCGGATTTTTCCTCTATAACGACGTTATAAATTTTGCGGACTATTCCGCATTTGTAGTTTCGGTTAATCTTTTTATCTCTCCTGTTATGACCCTTATAAATTTCATGGAACAGTATCAGAACGGCGTTACAGGCTTTTCACGATTTGTTGAGATAATGGACACAGAGCCTGAAAAGGACAGCGAGGGAGCGCAGGATGTTGGAGTTCTTGAGGGCGAAATAGAGCTTAAAAACGTTACCTATGCTTATGACGGAGAAAAGGACGTGCTTCTTGGCGTTGACCTAAAGATAGATAAGGGGAAGACCTTTGCGCTCGTTGGCCCTTCGGGCGGCGGAAAAACTACGATCTGCCATCTGATTCCACATTTTTATGATGTGACCTCGGGTGAGATATTCATTGACGGAAAAGAGATACACTCCATCACAATGGAATCCCTCCGTAAAAATATCGGTATCGTTCAGCAGGATATCTATCTTTTTGGAGCAAGTATAAAGGAAAATATCCTTTACGGAAGACTCGATGCAACTGATGAAGAGGTTATCGAGGCTGCAAAGCGTGCCAATATCCACGATTATATTATGACGCTTGAAAATGGTTATGATACTCAGATAGGCGAGCGAGGCGTCAAGCTTTCGGGCGGACAGAAGCAGAGACTTTCAATTGCGAGAGTGTTCCTCAAAAATCCTCCTATTCTCATTCTTGATGAAGCAACAAGCGCACTTGATAATACCACGGAAATTCTCATTCAGCAGTCACTTGACGAGCTTTGCCGAGGCAGAACCACACTCGTTGTTGCCCATAGACTCTCGACTATAAAAAATGCAGACGAAATTGCTGTTGTCTCCGATGGTAAGATAATCGAACAGGGAAATCATAACGAGCTTATGGAAAAGGGCGGCGTTTATTCAGACCTTTATGCACTTCAATTCAGAAATAATCAGTAAAAAACACTTCTCGGCGGACGAATTTTTCTGTTCGCCGAGTTTTTTTAGAAAAAGACGTTATAAAAAACAAAAAACTTTTACATATATGGCAGAGGCGATCCGAAGAACCTCGGAAAGGAGTTTTAGCAGGTGACAGAAAACAAACGAAAGGACGATTGGGCGGAAAAAATGATAATCGAACTATTTAATTCCCGTTCGGAAAAAGCCATAGCCATGTGTCAGAATAAATACGGCAGACTTGCATATTCTGTTTCTTATAATATTCTCCAAAGCAATGAGGATGCAGAAGAATGTGTAAATGACGCCATGCTCGGACTTTGGAACAGTATCCCACCGCAAAAACCGAGATCGCTTCCCGCATATCTTTGCTCGCTTGTTCGGAATATTTCTCTGAATAAATATAACTATAACCATGCGGCAAAGAGAAACGGAGAGTTTGATCTGATTTTGGATGAGCTTGATGAGGTCATTTCAAAGGACGATTGGATGGATGAGCTTTCCGAGGGGGAGATAATCAATACTATCAATAGATTTTTATCCGAGCAAAAGGAGAGAGATAGGATAGTATTTGTTAGAAGATATTATTATTCCGATACTGCATATGATATCGCTTCTGCTATGGGAGAAAACGAAGGAGCTGTTGCAATGAGGCTTTCAAGACTTCGTGTAAAGCTTCGCAAAAAACTGATAAAGGAGGGAATATACATATGAAAAAGACCGAGCTTTTCGGAATAATATCATCTATTGATGAAAAATACGTCGTTGAAGCCGCAGATATGAGCAGATTAAAAAAGAAACGCTTTGGAGTAAAGGGCGTATTATTGATTGCGGCTTCATTTGCACTCTTGGCGGCGGTTTTGGCTTTGCCGTTTATGATGAAAAATAATGATGAAAAACTTCCAAGCTATGATTTCAGCTTGCCTGAATACGAAAATTTTGAGCTTGACGGAACGACGCTGATTTCCTATAAAGGAGAAGCGGTTGATACACTCGTTATTCCCGAAGGAATTGAAAAAATTGCAGATTATGCATTTCTTTCAAGCGAAAATGCGGGCAAAATTAAAGTTATTGCTCTCTCAAGCACGGTAAAAGATGTTGATTATGATGCGTTTGCAGGCTGTTTTTCTCTTGAATCGCTGGATCTTTCGGAAAATTCCGATTTCATTGAGAGGGATGGACTTATTATGAGTGCAAACGGTGAGACTATATTCAAATATACCGATGAAAAAAGCACGTTTTTTGCCATTCCCGAAGGTGTCAAATATATCGCAGCTCATGCTTTTCAGATGTCGAAGCTTGAAGAAGTGATCTTCCCCGAAGGACTGCTTTATATAGGCTATAACGCTTTTGCGGGGTTGCCTCTGAAGGCGATAAATCTTCCCGCAAGCATCATGGAGCTGGCAGACGGAGTTTTTTCCTCTTGTCCGGCTGTTGACGGAAGCTTTCCCGAGGGAATGAAATTTACCGCAGGCAGCTTTGATAATGTTCCTTTTTATCTGACCATGCTTGCGGGGGCGCCTTGCCCCGGTGAGGATTTTATAAGGGGAAGCATTACCATCGAGGAGGCTTTCAGACGCAGTAACGGCGAGAATATAACGAGTCAATTTGAGGATGTTCTTGAATATTACAGCACGGGAATCATCCCCGAGGACACCTTCTGCTATGGCGGCATTACCGAGGGTCAGAAAAAGCCCGAGGAAGCAATAATTCCGAGCATAGATTCTCTTGATTTTGCTTCGCTTCAGCTTGTTACAAATGATTGGAATGCAAAGTCCGTGGTGGATGTTATAATTCCCTGCGAGGGCGGCTATGATATGCTTATAGGTTATAGGCTTTATGATATCTGGAATTGTCTCTACTGGAATGAAGTCAGATGGAGAGTTGAGGTTATCACCTTTATTCCCAATGACGCTGAGAGAAGTGCTGACAGCGTTATGGGTAAATGGTTTATCGAATTTGGTAAAGAGGGCGAGACTTATAAAACTATAACCTTTACAAATAAAGAGGGTGTAAGCATATATGAGCATCGTTTTCCCTCCGATGTGGAATACAGAATGACACCATCTCCCGATGGAAACAGCTTCCTCATTGAATATATGAATGCAGGCGATTGGAGCTTCTTTATAGAAGACCTTACGGGCAAGCTGTATCATACTTGGTGGAGCTATGATGCACCCTGCGTGCCGTATTTTCAGAAAGCAGACGGAGTTTATCTTGCACACAGTGCCACTTGGAATACCGATCCAGAAACTATGGAGCAGTATCCCATAAGAGCCAAGAATGAAAAGGGCGAATTTCTGATGGATTACAGTACGGGCGAGATACTGCGAGACGATATGTATATCTATTATGATATTTATTATGTGGATTATGAGCTTAGCTTTGAGGATAAGCAGTGGATAGATGACGGATCGGATAAATATCTTGATAATATTCGTACTCTCTATTGGATAGCAGAGGGCGATGAAGCCGGAAATATCATAAAAGAAGAATATAGTAACGGGACGTATGGCTTCATATACAAAACACCGCACACTTGGGATAGCGGAATGTTTGATACGAAACGCAGTGAAAACAACCTCAGAGCCGAGTTTGTCGGAATTCTTATAAAGATTCCCGAAGAATACAACAAAATGACATATGAAAATCATTTTGGCTGGACCGAATTTAAATTCGATGAGAACAGCCTTGAGCATCACGATGGAGACGGAAAATATATTAAGGAATGGTCGGTGATATCGGGTAGGGAAATGGTCGGTGGAGCCTTAAGGCGTGTATATTATGTCGAGTTGATAACCCCCGATAATTTTATGACTCAGATATATTTCTATTCATGGTTTGACGGCGATTCGGACGACTATTTTGATAGGGTGATTATTCCTGTTATCGAAAGCGTAAGGATCTGCGATGTGGTGAATATCGAGAAAATATATGCCGAAAAGACGGACGAGGGACAGTTTATGACCGTTGGATTTTCCGATGGCGATAAGGTAATGAGCGGCACTCTTGATCTTGAGGGAATCGTTGATATGACAAAATATACCGAGGAAGATCACATTGAACTCGATCATAGAAAGGGATATTATGATTTTCTCGGAATGTATGATCTTGCGGTACTTAAATTCGAGGATGATTATTATTTCACCGCATCGGGTGTCTTTGTTGGCAAATATGATTTCAAGCTTGTGGACGGTAAATTCTTGCGACCGGAATGAATTATAAATATCTACACGGCAAAAGCCAAGGTTCGTTGACCTTGGCTTTTGCCGTGTAAATTATTTAATACCTATATATCCGTTTTTCTCAATAAGAATTTGACCCTCATCCGAGAGAAGCCAATCTATAAGAATGGGAATATTTTTATTATCATTATCCTTGCGGTAAATCGCATAAAATTTTGCAATTACGGGGTATGTGCCGTTTTTTATATTTTCGGGAGTCGGCGCAATTCCGTTCAGGGACAAAATTTTTACGTTTTCATTTTCAACTATTCCGTTCATATAATACCTGAAGGAAAATCCGATCGAGCCGCCGAAGATAGAAAAAAAGGACTTTTTTCCAACCTCCTTATCCTTCATAAATGATTCCATTGTGGTCTGGCTTCCGCTTCCGCTAAGTCGCGAAACGGGATTGATTATCCTGTTTGTACCGCCGACCTCTGACCAGTTCCTTATCTCACCCGAATAGATGCTCCTTATTTGCTCGGTAGTCAGGTTCTCAACGGGATTATTTGCGTTCACAAAGAAAACAAAGGCTTCAAGTCCAATGGGAATGTAAACAAGCTCAACGCCCTTATCCTCGGCGTATTTGACCTGCTCCTCAGAGGGAGAAGCACAGAAAAGTATATCGGTTTCTCCGTCTGTGATGGCTTTGTATCCTCTCACAGTGTTTTTATATTGCATCTTGCTGTCGGAGGCAAAATTTTCTCCGTAATAATTATCGTCGGAAAATTCGCCGCCTTTATATGTAACAGAACCGACGGGATATAAAGTGTCGATAATCGAAGCATAAATGGGAACAAGAGCCGCCGCACCGTCAAGCACGGGTAATTCTCCTTCAAGAGAAAGAGTGCAGTCGATATGGGGAAGGAGCGAAGCTTCATTATGTGGGAGATAAGTCCCAACATCTATCATTTTAGCCTGATCTGTACCGCTGAAATTGTTGGAAAGTCTGCTTGTGAGCAGCATATATACGCCAAAATTAAAAGTTGCAAAAAGAAAAACAACAATAAGTAATATGGAAATTTTAGAAATCGCTTTTTGCATATTACCAAAGCTCCTTTCCGATAAAATAGATAATGGAGCATTGCTCATATGCACGGTAAGCATAAATTATATGAGCTGCGGTAAGCAGTGTGCAAACAGAGAGCACCGCAATAAGGAGAATTAAAAAAGAGCGTTTTTTCATCACTGCCTCACATAAATGATATTGCCATTAAAAATATGCTGAAAATAAATACTATCCCCAAAATTATCGAACCAAGCAATACAGACGAAATTATAAGGCAAATTCTTCTCGTTTTAACCTGTTCTTCCGAATAAAAAGATGGAGTTTTCTTGTTTTTTAGCTTTGCTGTTAAAAAAAGAACGAGACTTACGATAAAAAATGTTATTATTGCCGTTGGAAGAAGAAGCATCAACAGATAAGAGAGATAATATCCCATATTAAAGCACCTCGTTTCTAATATTTGATTTCATTTTACATCCTTTTGAAATTGTTGTCAATGATTTTATTGAAATTTTAAGAAATATATGTTATAATAAAGTTAAAAAAACAAATGTGAAGAGGCTGCTTATGAAAAAAATTCTTGCATTCGTCCTTTTTTCCTTGCTTATTTTTTCTTCCTGCAATAAGTCAACACCGAAAGATGTTACCGATTCGCCAGATACGACCCAAAGTGATGTAGAAACCATGTCCGAGCGTGAAATTGTCTGTTGGGCAACCGTTATCCGTTATAATGGGGCAAATTACAGCAGCGGTTATAAGCTCGCTCCCGAAATAGGTGCAGAGCTTGGCACAGTTGAATACAGCATCCCCGAATACTATGAAAAGAAGCAGGAAATACCTGCTGGAAGTATCAGCGCAACCTTTACACCCGTAGGAGAAAAAATTTACGAATGTCTCGGGTACAGCCCTAATTTTCGCATATGTGCAAAGGCTGAGCCCTCTGAAGAATATGTGATTTTTCAAAGAGTCTACACCCTTGACGGCGAATTACCCGTTTTTAGTGAAACCATTCCAAATAGCAGCCAAATAAAGAAGATCATATACAGCGACCCAAAGGACAATGTACTCTGTGAGATCGAAAACAAGAGATATATTGAGAATTTATGGATATGCTTTGAGGGAAGCAGATATATTTTGAGTGACACTGCTTTCGGACTTACCGTACAGAATAAAATGACGATAGAATATACTGATGGAAGCACTTCGTATTTACCTATCTACGAGGGCGGTTATGCAAAATTTGTTGACACTATTTTAATTCCCAACGAATTTTTTGATTTGATAAATTTATATCTTGAATAAATTAAACGGAGGAATATAAAAATGAAATTTTCTGAAATGAAATACGAGCGTCCTGCGCTGGATGAAGTCAAGGCACGGCTTGGTGAGCTTTGCAAACGCTTTGAAGCGGCAAGAGATTATGCAGAAGCAAAGGAGATTTTCATTGAAAAGGAAAATGATCTGAAGCACATCCAAACAATGGCAACTCTTGCAAATGTTCGCCACACCATCGACACAAGAGATAAATTCTACGACGATGAGATGAATTTTTGGAATTCGGCAATGCCCGAGCTTCAGGAATACGAACAGATGTGGACTGCCCTTATGCTTAAAAGTCCTTTCAGAGCCGAATTTGAAAGGGAATACGGCGACATAGTATTCATCAATGCCGAAATCGCACTTAAGACCTTTTCTCCCGAAATAATTCCCGAGCTTCAAGAGGAAAACGAGCTGACTCAAGAATATGAAAAGCTAATAGCTTCAGCGCAGATTCCATTTGAGGGCGGTGTTTACACCATCTCACAGCTCTCACCCTTCAAAAACGATGCAGATGACGCTCGCCGTCTTGCCGCTTGGAAGGCGGAAGGAGCTTGGTATAAGGAAAACCAGCCAAAGCTTGACGAGATATATCATAAGCTTACGATACTTCGTGACAAAATGGGCAAAAAGCTCGGTTATGAGGGATATACAACTCTCGGTTATTACAGAATGGGCAGAAACTGCTATACTAAAGAGGACATTGAGAAGTTCCGTGCATCAGTTGTAAAATATTTTGTTCCCGTTGCGGATGCCATATATAGAGAACAGGCAAAGAGACTTGGCAAGGAATATCCCATGAACTTTGCGGATAATGCGCTTATGTTCCGCTCGGGAAATCCTAAGCCATGCGGCGATGCCGACGCTATAATTTCTCATGGAAAAAAATTCTATGAGGAGCTTTCAAGTGAAACAGGTGAATTTTTCCGCACGATGCTGGATGGTGAGCTGATGGATCTGCTTTCAACCGAGGGCAAGGCAGGCGGCGGATACTGCACAGGTATTGCTGAATACGAGGTACCCTTCATTTTTGCGAATTTCAACGGAACACAAGGTGATGTCGAGGTTATAACTCATGAAGCGGGCCACGCATTTGCTTGCTGGTATAACAGAAAGAGAGTTCCGATGGACACCATTTGGCCAAGCATGGAGAGCTGTGAGGTTCATTCCATGTCCATGGAATTTTTCGCATGGCCTTGGGCGGAGGGATTCTTTGGCTCTGACACGAAGAAATTCTATTATAGTCACCTTGCAGGTGCTCTGACCTTCATTCCCTATGGAACGATGGTTGACCATTTCCAGCATATCGTTTATGAGAAGCCCGAAATGACTCCTGCAGAGCGTCACAAAACGTGGAAAGAGCTTCTGGGCGTTTATATGCCTTGGATGAAAATAGACGGCGATATTCCTTTCTACGGAGAGGGTGAGGGCTGGCAGAGACAGAGTCATATCTATCAGAGTCCCTTCTATTATATTGACTATTGCCTCGCACAGACCGTAGCACTTCAGTTCTGGTCAATGATAATGGAGGATAAGGATAATGCTTGGAAGCACTATATTGCTTATACCGAGCAGGGTGGAAGCCGTACCTTTACCGAACTTTTGAAAAATGCAGGACTTGATACTCCTTTTGACGAGAAGTGTCTGCGAGGCGTTAGCGAGAAGGCAAACAAATGGCTTGCTGAATTTGATCTCGGCGGCATTGTTTAATTAGTTTTGCAACAGACCGCTCATGAAAGCACCATAATTTCTAATTTTGGTGAGACATTTTAATTATTTTCTGAGGAAAAGAACTTAAAGTAAAAGATGCTCGCTTATATAATGCGGGCATCTTATTTTGTTATTATTTAATATTTCCTGCTTCCGATAACATATTCTCAATAAATATGCCATATCCTCTCGTTGGATCGTTTACAAAAACATGCGTCACAGCTCCCACAATTTTACCATTCTGGATGATAGGGCTACCGCTCACGACTGTTGTCAATGGGGGACAACAAATTTTTCTTCAATTTTTGAAATCTTGAAGGAAATAAGCCCGAATTTGAAGGTAATAATGAGGGAAATGAAGGAAATCCTGACGGAAATCTTATTTCTTTTTCAAATTTGTGTATGCTGTGCATTATCGGACTCCTACATTTGTATGATTGGAGTGCCACAGTTTGTAATAAAAGTTATACAAGTTTTGTTACAAAAAAGGCAGGACTTTCATCCTGCCTTAACAGATTTGTTTACTTGATAACTATATATTCTCTTGAACACTGAGGTGTAATTTCATCATCCCAACCTTCAAGAAAATCTTTTTCATTTGAAAGCTGTTTTTCAAGCTCGTATCCTTTTCGAATAATTATCTCTTCCGAAAACGGGATATTGTCTTTTTCGAATGATATTTCACGATCTGGAAAGTGAAATATTATTCCTCGTGTGAGCCACACATCATAAGTTTGTTCTCCGTTTTGATATATTCGTTGATTTTCATTAATCAACGTAATTTTTTGTATAGCTTCAGAAATCGGAGTTTCAACTTGTTC
>JAZUPD010000063.1:0-4272 GCA_045604985.1 Eubacteriales bacterium | reverse complement strand
CCTCTGTGCTTTGCCCTTATTTACCTTACCCGGCGCAAAAATTTACATAATGCGGCGGTCTTTTTGTCACGCCATTTTTTGAAAGTTCAAATTTTTTGAACTTTTTTCATTTTAGGTCTTGACTTTTATTAGCAGGTCTTTTTTAGAAGTTAAATTCGATATGATATATTATTATACACCCTTTAGTGAAAAAAGTAAATAGGATCAGCAAAATAATTTTTTCGATTTTGCTCAATTAACAACGTTAAATGACGCCACATCCATCTTAGGGGTATTTTATTGACAAAAATGATATTTTAGTTATGCTGAATTAAAAACGCCGATTATAAAGCAAAACAGCACGGAGCTTGATTTTCCGTGCTGTTTTGGTCATTTCGTTTTTTTGCTTCACGCCTTTTATTGGCAGCATAATAGCTTTTAATTCTTTATCAAGCTATGTGCATCGTAAGCATTTTCGAAGATATTCCTGCCACTTGCCATACGGTCAAGGGCATATACGGATCTTTTCGTTAGTAATCGGGTGTATTCATCCTTTTTGCTATATATCTCCTCGATTTTGAATGACGGAAGAGCAATTAGGGTTTCCATAAATGCTTCAAGCTCCGCTATGTACGCACTGTCCTTATCTATCATAATAAGCAGCTCTGCAAGAGAAAACTCATGAACATTCGTAACAAAATCCGTCATGCTCTTGTCCTGTGCAATCTTTGCCTTCAGTGACGCCATCGCACGGTCTGCCTCAACTGCAGCGGTATATCCGGAATGCTTTTCGCCGTAATATGCTTCGGCATCTTCTCCGTAGATAGCGTCAATATTATAATGACCGAGAGTTCCGTTTTCTCCATTATAAATCTCGATGAATTTTTCCTTTGTTATCTCAAACTCTTTAACAAAATCTGCAATATTTGCTCCACCACCGCATTCCAAGTTCTTTTGCTGCTTCTTCCAACTCTCAAGAGACTCGGGATCCACTAAAGCCTCAAGCTGAAGGGGAATGGTATGATATTCGTCGGCATGAAGAGTGCAGATATTGCCAATATTTTCCTTTAATACCTCAAAACCAAGGGAAGAAAGCCTTTCTTTCATCTTTTCGGTGAGAATTTCGCTTTTCAGAAGTGACGAGCCGTAATATGTTTTAGCTCTCTCGACGGTTGCCTTGATTTCTCCGTCACTTATGCCGGGAATATCGTATTCAAGAAGCTGACGAAGAGTATAAGCTTTTCCGTCCTTTGCAAGGGCTGAGGGGTGAATACAGGCAGCTACCGCTGCCTCACCGCCTTCGACGATCGCCTTCATCGTCTCACTTGATGGCATTATATCCGTTATTCCCATCTCAAAGCAGGCGGTATAATATTCGTTGAGGTCGATCTCCGTAAGCGAAAGCTCCTTTGACAAATGGCATATGGCAGGCAAACGGGAAGATATGGATTCATATGAACTGCGATCAAAGCCCGCATTATATTCTTCTATCATCGAATATACGGGATTTTGCTGTGTAAACGTTCCCGGAACAAGGCATATATCCTCATAAACGAAGTCATATTGCTCGTTAAACATTCCGTAAATCGTCGTAATGTTTCTTTCGGGAAGCTTTTCGGTAATCGACTCGGTCTCGCCAAAGTCTGTTCCGCTATCCACACCATTTTCATTTACCTTTCCTCCACAAGCGATGAGGAAAATACAAAAAAGAATACATAAAAGTGTAAAATTTATCTTTTTCATTATAATCCTCCAAAATCAATCAAATTTGGTCATCATTCCGCCCTTACATTCGTAAGTCTTGTCCCCTGTTACTACCCAAACAGAAACCGCACTTGGGTTATAGAGCATAGTTCTGTCGGCAGAAAGCTCACAGCGCCTCATAGCGGTGACATAATCGAAGATTTCAATATTTGTGGCATACCAAATGTCCGGATCGCCCCCCGCTTCCTGACAAAACTTTTCAATGACTTCCCAGTTGTTGTTGTTATCAAATTCATATGCGTGTCCCCAAACATACATAAGAGCAGGATTTCTATTTGAGGTCTTGAGCATTTGAAGAAGTGACATAAGGCGACTATCATTATGATGACAGGTTGCATGCCAGCGCATAAAATCGTCGGGAATATTGAAACCGCCTGTTGAAACGATGGTCCTTGCATAGTTTATGCCAAGCTTACTTATGAGGGATATGACCTCGTCATTATATGTTCCGTATGGATAGGACATACCTCTTACAACATATCCGCAAGCATCCTCAAGAGCCTTTTTGTCATCAAGAATTTCGTGAATGACGTCCATGGGAGCAAGTTTTTCAAGAAAAGGATGGGTATAACCGTGGCAGGAGACCTCGTGTCCCGCATAAACATCCTTTATCTCCTCTGCCACAAGTCTTGGATGATGGAAAACTGCGCCGAAAAAACCTCCGTTGATATGGAAAGTACCCTTGATACCATTATCATTAAAGATCTTGACAAGCCTCTTGTCCTGAATAACTCCGTCGTCATAGCTCATTGTAAGAGCCTTTCTCTTTCCGTCCTTAAATGTAAAATAAACCGTTTTCATTACGATATATCCTCCTTTATTAAATCTCTATTCCGTATGCTTTCATAAAATCCGAAAGCTGTTTTTCATTGGGAATCGAGGTGCTTGCACCCGTTCTACTGACCACATACGCTCCAACCGCATTTGCATATCGCAGCGAACGCATAATATTTCCGCTTCTCAAATATTCGAGAGTGAGAGCAGCAGTAAAACTGTCTCCTGCGGCGGTGGTGTCAACAGCCTTTACCTCATAGGATGAGGCTATGCTGTAATATTTTCCGTCATATACCAAAGCCCCCTTGTCACCGAGCTTGATAACATAATAATGGCTCTTGACCATCTTCTGCAGTGCAACCGCAGCGCGAAGGGCATTGTCTGCATTACTTGGGTTAATTCCGGTATATATTTCCGTCTCACTTTCGTTGGGCGAGAAAATTTCAAGCGGCGGAAGCTTGTTAAAGGGAAACTCGGGCTTTGCAGGCGCTGCGTCAATAATGATGGGAATGCCCTTTTTTGCCGCAAAATAAGCGGCCGTGATAATTGCCTCGTTAGGTATCTCAAAATTCATAAAAAGCGCATCCGGATAGCAGAGAAGTGCTTCCTCGGCGTCATCTGCATTGAGATACTTGTTTGCCCCCGAAAAAACATTTATCCTATTACAGCCGTTAGGCTCAACCATGATGGAGGCAAATCCGGTTGGTGCTTCGTCGGTACTCCTGAACGCCGAAAGATTTATCCCCTCTGCCTCATAAAATTTTCGGAGGGCTTCACCGTTTGCATCTCTCCCCAGCTTTGCACAGAAAACGCAATCTCCGCCAAGGCGTTCTACGGCAATTGCGGAGTTAGAACCCTTTCCAACGGGTATAAGGCTGTATCCGCCCTCTTCCATTATCATTTCTCCCGCCTCGGGTATTCTTGAAACATTCATAACAAAACCCATATTTGCGCTGCTGACAACGAGAATGCGTTTTTTCATAGAACCCTCCTGCGAAAAGGTATTACCGATTATATTATATCATCTCCCAACAAATTTTTCAATACTTTTCGGTATATTTATGTAAAAAAACAAAAAAAGAAAAATAGCCAAATATTTTTCAAAAATAGTATTGACAAAAGACTAAAAGTGTGATAAAATACCATAATGTCGGATGAATGTTCGATGAAGATTGCGCTATTAGCTCAGTGGATAGAGTGCCCGGCTACGAACCGGTAGGTCGCAGGTTCGAATCCTGCATGGCGCGCCAAAAGGGTGTATGCTCAGGCATACGCCCTTTTTCGTTCTTTTAACCATTTTGCAGCATTTCTTTTTTACATATTAAACGGTATTTTATGAAAACCTGCTCTCTTTTCAAACTATACTATCGCAACGCTTGACGTGAACAGACTCAAAATCATCAAAAAGCTTTTAGCCTTTCTGTTCTAAAACTCTCCTTTTTTTAACTTGATATTCTTTTATCTAATCAAAGCATTATGGTAAATCCATATAGATACATTTTAATATTTGTAGTGGTAATATATTGACATTTTTCATAAAATCGTATAAAATATGTGATGAAAATGAAACTCTTTGAAACCGAGTCAATAAATATAAGTCGTTTTTTAAGATTCAAATCTTTAAATGCTTGTTTGTTTCAATCTCAAAATCTAATAAACCCGTTTCTCCCGCGATTTTTGCAAGAATAATCTCCGAGGAGATGGAATATTCCGAGGATAATACCGAAAGAATAATAAATGAAATATACGAGTTGG
>JAZUPD010000062.1:0-36855 GCA_045604985.1 Eubacteriales bacterium | reverse complement strand
AATTACCGTAGCGGATAACGGACACGGAATTGCAGACGAGATAAAGCCCCGTGTGTTCGATATGTTCTACACAGGTGCTGAAAAAATTGCCGACAGCCGCAGAAGTCTCGGTCTTGGACTTGCGCTCTGCAAATCCATTGTGAACGCTCACGGCGGTGAGATCACCGTAACCGACAACAAGCCGCACGGTGCGGTGTTTACCTTTACATTACCAAAGGAGGAGGTGGAGAGCAGTGAATAAACCCTTTATACTCGTAGTCGAGGACGATGCGCCCGTTCGCAATCTGATTACAACGACCTTAAAGGCGCACGAATACAAATTTATAACGGCACAGAACGGAAACAATGCTATAATGGAAGCATCCTCGCACAATCCCGATATTGTTTTGCTGGATCTCGGACTTCCCGATATGGACGGCGTTGAGGTCATCGAGAGAATACGCACGTGGTCGGAAATGCCTATCATCGTGATCAGTGCGAGAAGTGAAGATAAAGATAAAATTGATGCCCTTGATGCAGGTGCGGACGATTACTTAACCAAGCCCTTCTCCGTAGAGGAGCTCTTGGCGCGGCTTCGTGTTACGCAAAGAAGATTAGCATCGAACCGTAACGAAGGCGCAAGCCCTGTATTTATCAACGGAGCTTTAAGGATAGACTATGCCGCAGGCTGTGCCTATCTCGGAGAGGATGAGTTACATCTAACCCCTATCGAATACAAAATATTGTGCTTGCTTGCCGCAAACCTGGGTAAGGTCTTAACGCACACATTCATTACACAAAAAATATGGGGCGCGGCGTGGGAAAATAACGTAGCCTCTCTCCGTGTCTTTATGGCAACGCTACGCAAAAAGATTGAAGCAACACCCGACTCACCTCAGTATATCCAAACGCACATCGGTGTTGGATACAGAATGATGAGGGTGGAGTAGCTGTTAATCCGATAGATATTGTTTTGAAAGGAACAACGAATTATGAAAATTCAATTTATAGGTGCTGCGCAAGAGGTGACGGGAAGCTGTACACTTCTTGAGATCAACGACCGCTATTATTTAATTGATTGCGGTATGGAACAAGGAATTGACGTGTTTCAGAACGTTGCCTTGCCGGTTCCCGCAAGTCAGGTTGACGCAGTTTTTTTGACACACGCTCATATCGACCATTCGGGAATGTTGCCAAGACTTTATAAAGACGGCTTCCGTGGCATCATATACGCAACAGAGGCAACGGCGAAGCTGGCAGATATAATGCTCAAGGATAGTGCACACATCCAGATGAGCGAGATTGAATGGAAGAACAGAAAGGCAGAGCGCTCGGGGGAAGAGAACTTCACTCCGACATATACAATAGAAGATGCGCTCGGTGCGATCAAGCTCTTCCGTGGAGTGAAATATAACGAGAGAATTACGGTGTCCGCAGGCGTGGATATTCGCTTTACGGATATTGGACATCTGCTTGGCTCTGCGGCAATTGAAATATGGCTCAGAGAGGGAGATACGGAAAAGAAGATCGTATTCAGCGGCGACGTAGGAAACACGAATCAGCCGATCATCAAGGATCCTGCACCCGTTGCGGAAACAGACTATCTTGTTCTCGAATCCACCTACGGTAGCCGCAATCACGAGCGTCATACGGACACGATAGAAGTATTGGCTGAGCTCATCGAAAACACTTTGTCACGTGGCGGAAACGTGGTTATTCCGTCCTTTGCAATCGGTCGTACTCAGGAGCTTCTCTATGCCATTCGTGAGATAAAGCAAAGAAAGCTTGTCAAAAATATGGATTTTCCCGTTTATGTGGATAGCCCTTTGGCAATTGAAGCAACCGAGATTTTCTCCAAATGCGATCCCGCTTGCTTTGATGATGAAACGAGAAAGCTGATAGACGATGGAATTGATCCCATCAGATTTGACGGACTCAGATTGTCTGTTACAGTGGAGGACTCTAAACGTATTAACGAAACGCTCGAACCCAAGGTCATTCTTTCAGCGAGTGGAATGTGTGAGGCAGGCAGAATCCGCCATCACCTCAAGCACAATCTGTGGAGACCGCAGAATCTCATTTTGTTCGTAGGCTATCAGGCTGAGGGAACGCTTGGCAGGAACCTCATTGAAGGTGTCCAGAATGTGCGCCTGTTCGGTGAGGATATTGCCGTAAGAGCGCAGATCAAGTCGCTCAAGGGTACAAGCGGACATGCCGATCAGCAGGGACTTATTTCGTGGCTTGAAAGCTTTGAAAAGAAGCCTCGTACCGTATTTCTTAACCACGGAAACGAGGAGTCTATCGCTGTCCTTTCCGATGAGCTGAAGGAGCGCGGGTATGCGGTAGAAGCACCGTACAGCGGAACCGAGTATGACCTTGTAAAAGGTATTATGACCGCTTATACCGAAAAGAAGCGCGTTACGGCAGCCGACGTTGCCAAAGCACGCTCCAGAAAGAATAATATTCACCGTGATCTCGTCTCGCAGGCAGAAGCGCTTCTCGCTCTTGCAAAGCGTTGTGAGAGCCGTCCGAATAAGGAAAACGCTAAGTTCGCAGCGCAGATCAGAGCGTTGATGGAAAAGTGGGAGAGATAAGAAATGGGCTTTTGGATTTATATGCTCATTATGGATTTGCTGATACCGACCGTAATGGTATTGTTCGGGAGAGCATTTCTTAAAAAAGCACCGAAAGAAATCAATTATGTTTTCGGATACCGTACCTCAAGGTCAATGAAAAACAGAGATACTTGGGAATTTGCACACCGTTACTGTGGCAAAATATGGCTTATATGTGGTTTGGCACTCATTCCTATCGTAGCAGGTATTATGCTGTGCTTCATTGGGGCAGACACAAAAACCGTGGGATATGTGGGCGCGTCAATGTTGGTATTTCCGCTTTTACTAATAATCCTCTCGGCTATTCTTACAGAGCGAGCATTGAAAAATGCTTTTGATAAAAACGGAAATCCATTTTCGGAAAACACAACGATTGGCACAATCCTATCTGTCAAAAAGCAGTGGTGGTTGAAGGTCAATACCAAGCCCATCAGAAAGCACGCTCTTGACGGCGCGACTTTTCCGCATATCGTTACGGTGAAATATACCGTAGACGGAAACGAGATCGTCAAGAAAAAATGGCTTAAATCCTTTGTCACTCCACCGAGCGTGAATGAACAGGTGGCGGTGATATATCGGACAGATAAACCGACCAAGTTCAGATTGGAGCTTTGATTATGAAAACAAATTGGAAAAATGCGCCCTTATTACAAAAGGTCGTCACTATAATATCAATTCTTGCAAGCCTATCCGTCGTGGTATTGGCAGTATTGCAGATATTTGATATTTGGGAGCAGGCTATAAATATCTATATGCCTTTGATGGGTGTAACAATGCTTTGCCAAAGCTATATGCAATGGAATAATAGCCGCAAGGTCGCTTATTTCAGTATCGGAACGGCAGCATTTATATTCATCTGTACCATTATAGTATTCTTCCTTTGACATCTATAACAATTGAGATACCGATTTGCCGGATCGCACATACTATTTTTATACCTACAAGGAGGTAAACAAATGAACTATTCAGAAATCACACCGTATATCAAGGAGCTTGCGGCTCTTTCAGATACAAGCAATCACATCGTCCCCGATATGTACGCACAGCACGATGTAAAGCGCGGTCTGCGTGACCTCAACGGCAACGGCGTTGTTGCCGGGCTTACCGAGGTGTCGCATATCAAGGCAAAGGAGATCGATGCAGAAGGAAATGCCATTCCGTGCGCAGGTCAGCTTTATTACCGAGGCGTTAATGTTCGAAATCTTGTAAAGGGGTTTGTTTCGGATAAGCGCACGGGATTCGAGGAAACAGTATATTTGCTTCTTTTCTCAAAGCTTCCGACCAAGGATGAGCTTGATGCATTTTGCGAGCAGCTTTCGGTCTATCGATCCTTGCCTCCGTCCTTCGTTCGTGATATGATCCTCAAGGCTCCCGGCAAGGATATGATGAATATCCTTTCAAGAAGTGTGTTGGCGCTCTATGCCTACGATGAGAATCCCGACGACATCTCCACCGAAAATATTCTGCGCCAGTGCTTGCAGCTGATAGCGGAATTTCCGCTTCTTGCGGTTTACGGCTATCAGTCCTTCCAGCATTACCACAACGGTCAGAGCTTGTTCATCCACTATCCGAAAAAGGAACTGAACACGGCGGAAAATCTCCTTTACATACTCCGTGAGGATGGGCAGTATACGCCACTTGAGGCAGCACTTCTTGATCTTGCGCTCGTTCTTCACGCAGAGCACGGAGGCGGTAACAATTCAACCTTTACAACACACGTGGTAACGTCGTCGGGAACAGACACCTATTCTGCGATTTCCGCCGCGCTTGGCTCACTGAAAGGTCCACGCCACGGCGGTGCAAACATTAAGGTGATGCAGATGTTCGATGATATGAAAGCGAACATTGATACAAAAGACAAGGATGCGGTGAAGGATTATCTCGTCAGACTTCTCGACAAGCAAGCATTTGACAAAGCAGGACTCATATATGGTATGGGACATGCCGTTTACTCACTCTCCGATCCAAGAGCGGACATTCTGCGACACTATGCCGAGCAACTTTCGATAGAGAAAGGTCTTCACGAGGAATTTGAGCTCTACCAAACGGTTGAGAAGATGGCTCCCGAGATCATTGCCGAGAAGCGCAAAATGTATAAGGGTGTCAGTGCGAACGTGGACTTCTATTCGGGTATGGTCTATAAAATGCTCGGACTGCCTTATGAGCTTTTCACACCCATCTTCGCCATTGCACGAATCGCAGGCTGGAGCGCACACCGTATGGAAGAAATACAGAACGCAGGTAAGATCATACGTCCTGCTTACATAAACGTAAAAGAAGAAACAGAATATGTATCCTTGAAGGATAGATAATAACAGCCCTCGTTCCATTACGGAGCGAGGGCTGGCGAAAACAATCGTCAGCCCTCAAAAATTGAGTCGCAGAAAGCAAAGAAAGAGAATTAGAAATAACCAATATCTAAAACGCTTTCCTCTATTAAACTTTCATTCTTCATTTGTGAGAAAATATGTTCTATAAAACGTTTAAAAACATCTGCCGCATAAGGATGTTCGGTTAAATAACCTGTATACCAAGCACGATGTTTTTGTCTACCTTCATAGGTGCTAAATTCTTTTCTAACATTAGATGAAATTCGTTTTGCTTTTCTTACAATCAAGATTTCATCAATATCAGTTGTAGCCGTGCTTATGGGAGTCATATCAAGGAAATCACATAACAAATAATATTTGGAACCTGTTACTGCTAACTTAACATCATGTGCAGTAGCAGATGCTTCTTGAAACATTGTTTTATCAAGATTGGTTTTTAGTTCGGCAAGGACATAACCTAAATGTGTTTCAATAGTTTGTGTTTTTTCTGGAGCAAAGGAAGCATCATATGAGGTTTTCATATATAGTTTCCTACTCATTGAAAAATCTTGATCTTTCGTTTTTATACACAAGCCGCCACCTTTTGCAGGGGAGCTTAAACTCGACTCGAAATAAACAGATGAGAAGGTAGGTGTTTGGGAACTAATATTTATATTACAAAAGCCGAATTCTTTTTCAATGCACTTCTTGACAAAGATAGGTAAAAATTCTTCTATAACGGTATTATCCAATTTCAATTGACCTTTCTGGCGGTACAGAAAATCTTTTGTACTATCAAAAATCAAGTTAATATCAATGTAGTACTTATATTCACTTAACTTTGCAACTAAAGATGTTATTAACTCGTCAAGACTCTCTCCGGTGGTGTTATGTAAATCAATAATCCATTGATCGTATGTTTTTATAGCTTCCTCAACACGAGAACGATCAGCGGAAGGCAACTTCTCGCTTTCTAACAAGGCAACTATTTTTTCGCCATGTGTTCCTCTACTCATAAATAGCCTCCGATCTTTTTACTATTGTAACTTTTTTTAATGCATCAACGATAAAATTAATGTTATCGTCAAGAGGATACAAAGATTGTTTTTCAGCCAATGCATCATAGGCAATATTTCTTGCACGGTCAATAACTTCCTCTTTTGATAAAGTAGCGGACAATTTTGTGTTAGAAAAATGTAGTATATCCTCATATATTATCTGTCCGTACCTGTTTTTGAATGCTCGCTCTTGCCTTAACATAAAATCGAACCCAAGAACCTCTGTACCTATACGATAAATCAATTCACTATTACAAAAAGAATATCCCAACACATTGGATTCACGACCAACAACGTATATCATTCTCGCATTTTCCTTACATACGAAGGATGCAGAGTAAAGGGATAATGCCATATCTATACAATATTGAATAACTGTCAGCAATCTATTACTACGATTTTTTCTGTTTGAACCAATTTCTCCTCGTGCAATATTTAAAACATTGTATCCTAAAAGTTCTACTGATTGTCTGTATTTTTGATGATAGTTAAAAACATTGATGTAGGGAGGCGAAGTGATAAGCATGTCGGCGCAATTATCCGCCAATTTTATAGTGTTTGAATCACCTAAATATACGGATACTGGTTGTGGTGAATATGGTAATGCTAAAAGTGTATCTTTTAACTTACTCCACTTTTTCAGGATAAACACGCTATCAGGAGAATTATAATATATATCCATCAAAACAATCAGAGCAGAAACAATATTGGATATATACGGATTATTCTTTGAATTCGCTAATTGTGATAAACCGTCAATGTCCGGGTTTGATAAAACCAAACTATCTACCTGATTGATTATCAATTGCCGTTCTTGATAATCAATATTACAAAGTTCATACAACTTGGCAATATGATAAGCTGATGCATTTAACTCAACACCAATAGAAGAAATACCTTGTCGGGCACATTCATAAACTGTAGTACCAGAACCTAAAAAAGGGTCATAGACCATATTTCCCTCAGCGGCATATTTACTGAGTAATGCTTCCACAAATTGTGGGGAAAATTGACCATTCCAAGAAAACAGGTTGGTTCTGGTTTTGTTTTCAATATTCAATTTGCTTTGTTCAATATCGCTTGTATTGATTTCAATGTCAACAAAACGCCTGATCATCCTTTTCTTGTCACTCCAAACTCCAAATTTAACATAAAGCCGCAAAGTTATAGTAGCTTTGCGGCTTCAATTTAGCGGTCAAAACCGCGATTTTGGTCGGAGTGACAGGATTCGAACCTGCGGCATCGACGTCCCAAACGTCGCGCGCTACCAACTGCGCCACACCCCGAAAAATTATACCCAATTATTATAACAATTGATAGCCTATTTGTCAATACTTTTTTTGAAAACTTATCGTCTTTTTTTAATTTTTTATAAATATTTTGCTGGTTGCATTATTATTTTTGTATGTATGTGGCATTTGATACTTGGCTTTGCAGACACCTTTACCTAACAACTGAATATTTCCCTAAGCTCCTTGAAAAAACCAAAAAAATGTGCTAAAATATTAAAAAAGGGGTGTTATTATGAATTTGATTTTTGAAGCTCTTATAAAATTCGTTTTCGGTCTTGCGATCGTTTGCTCTATTCTGTTTTTGAGCGCAGGAAGCCTTCTCTTTATAAACGGCTGGATATTTATCGTTTTGCTTTTCGTACCGATGCTTATTATGGGGGCGGTGCTACTCATAAAATCCCCCTCTCTCCTAAGAAAAAGACTTGATTCAAAGGAAAAGGATAAAACTCAAAAAAGCATAGTTGCAATTTCGGGTTTTTTGTTTGTCATTGGCTTTATCGTTGCGGGTCTTGATTTCCGATTCGGATGGTCAAACGTGCCTATGTGGGCAGTTGTTGCCGCCTCTATAGTGCTTCTCATCTCATATATAATCTATGCCGAGGTCATGAGAGAAAACGCATATCTTTCAAGAAGTATCGAACTTCAGGAAGGGCAAAAAGTTATTAGCACGGGGCTTTACGCCATTGTTCGTCACCCAATGTACAGTGCGACAATATGGCTTTTTCTTTCAATTCCGATAATTCTCGGATCGCTCTGGACATTTCTTTGCTTTTTGCCCTATGTTTTCGTTATAGCTGTTAGAATCGTCGAAGAGGAAAAACTTCTTTCGGCAGAGCTTTTCGGCTATGAGGATTATAAAAAGAAGGTAAAACACAGGCTTTTTCCATTTATCTGGTAAAACTATTTTATAATGCTTCTGTACCGAGATGCGGTTATAGTTGTGGTGTTATGAAACTATTGGAAGACTTGGGATATGAAAAATAAAGTTAAAGGGCTGACGGAAAGCAATCGTCAGCCCTCAAAATTTGCGATGCAGTAAGCAAAGAAGGGGATTTCAAGAAAACGATGAAAAAGCCTCGAAAATAAGCCTTTGTCGATCTCTTGTTCAGGGAACTTGCGCTGTGGCAAAAATCATACAAAATAGCAGCAATGCGAAATCGTGAAAAATAAATAAAAAATCAGTCCAAATCTTACGAAAAGGACTGATTTTTTGTGCATATAGCATTAAAAATGGTCGGAGTGACAAGATTTGAACTTGCGACTTCTTGCTCCCGAAGCAAGCGCTCTACCAAGCTGAGCCACACCCCGCTCTTTCATTTTTCAGACCTTTGTATTGTATCATACAAACGACCTTTTGTCAAGTATTTTTTGCTTTTTATTGTATGTCAAGTCATAAATTTTAACTAATTTTTCTATGAAACATAACAAATCGTTCAAAAGCCAAGAACATTATTCTGCATCCTCTATCTCCCTTTTAACTTTTGTGCCGACATAGTCTTATTTGCCAAACTCTTCTTCGATTTGACGCAACTCTAAGCATAGGAAAAGGATCCCAGCCATCGCCCCAATCCGAAGGGGCGCAAGCAGAGATCCTTGCAGGGCTTTTGGTATTCATCAGCTTCTTCAATGAAAAAGTCAGAGAAAAAGCAAAGCTTAACCAAAGAGTTTGGAGGACGATTTTTGTCCTTTAGCTCGTAGGTCGTTTTGCCATTTGCGATTATTGTAGCATCTCTGCCTTATCGCTTGCCCATATTATAAACAAAGCAGTTCTTAAAACCCAGACTTTCTTTCTTGCATCCATTACACGGATCCCGTGGTATCGCTTTTGAATATCATTGTTTTTCATAATTTCACATCATCAAACAGAAAGGCAATCTTTGGATTTATTTATCATAGTTTTCTTCTTTTTCAAGGTCGGGCGAAAATGTCGGAAATTTTTACATCAGCACAAAAAGTTATTTAAATAGACTCTTCTGTGATTTCTTCCTGCTTCTCCTCTTTTTTCTTAGGCGTTACATTATCAAAATCCTTCCAGAAAAGGAGTATTTCCTTTTCATAAGTCTCCTTATCAACATAATAACTCATGCCATGCTCCGCACCGGGAATCACAACCAGCCTTTTGGGTGCGGCGCAAGCCTTATAATTTTCATATGTCATCTCGATAGGCACGAATTTATCGTCCGAGCCATGAACAAATATAACGGGAATATTTGAATTTGCCAGTGCAAAGGTGGTCGAATAGTCCCTTGGCCCCATATTTATCTTTTTTCTGCACATATCGCCCGCAATTTTTCCGATAATACCATAAGAAAGATGCAAATTCTTTTCCGCAACATGCTTCCAGATGGCATGGGGAGATGTGAAGCCGCAATCCGCCATTATTCCGTGGACATTTTCAGGAAGCTCAAGTCCCGATGCCATAAGAACCGTTGCCGCTCCCATGGAAACCCCCGCAAGATATATAGGAAGCGAACCGCCTGTCTGCTCATTCACCCATTTTACCCATTCTGCACAGTCATGTCTCTCGAGCATACCAAAACCCATATAATATCCTCCGCTGTTATTCTGCCCTCTCTGCTCCGCATAGAGAACACTGCAACCGTTATTATGCCAGAATTGGGATATAATGCTGAAATCTTTCGACCAGGACGAACGCCAGCCATGCATCGCAACTATCACTCTTTTTGCATCGGGGCAGGGATACCAATGTCCCACAAGAGTTATTTCATCAGGAGTCTTTATTTCAAATTGCTCTATTTCTTCTGTCTTTTCAAATTCTGCCGCATTTCTTTCTATTTCCTGAGAAACCTCCTCCAGCTTTTTAGAGCCGGTGAGACGGTGCTTTCCCTTTCCCGTGCTTTTGGGCATATTTCTGTCAAGAGCAACCTTCATAAGATATTTACTTGCACTTACAGTCGCACCGGCAATCATCGCCATCGTAGTTGCCGCAACGCCCGAGCTTATAAGTATATTCTTCGTGCTTTTTTTCATTTTTATTACCATTCCTTTTTGACAATTATTCAATTTATATGATAAACAAAAAGTTAAACTCTAATTCAACAAACGGTGAAACACAAAAAATTTTTATAAATAGGGACTGCGTTTCTCCTGCACAGCCTTATACGTATCATATCATTTTTATTTTTGCTCAAAAAACCTCTTTTGTTTTTACAGACAGGCGTTTGGACATCTTTCTTTTTCTATACGATAGAATTATGACGTGTATAAATAACTTTGAGGAGATCTTATCATTCTGCTCTCAAATCCAGGCTCGATATAAAGCTTCAAGCTATCCATTTTTTGCAATCTAAAACAAAAAAAATCGGCCGAGATCAGCCGCATAACATATTTATTATAGCAGACATTTTTATTTTTTTCAATACCTATTTCGTAAATTTTTTCTTTTTCGGCAAAAGATCTTTTTTCTCTTCGTTCCAATGCCTAAAAATTATGCCCATTTTTGTGCAAAACCAACAAAGTTTATTTTTTTATCAAAAGATTATTGACACATCTCACAATATCTGATATAATATAGGTGAAAAAAGAAAGACGAAGACCTGATTCGAAAGGCAGTTTAATCTAAGGAGGGATGTAAAGCTATGATTTTAAAACGCCTTACACGACCCCACACCAAGATAAAAACAGAAAAGGAGATATTCCGATGAACTAATTAGTCTTCCCCTAAAAATCTAGTATTCTCGGTTAGGAGTGATGTTATGAAGAAATATCCACCTAGAAGTTTATACCGTCACAGAACGGTTTTATAAGGAGAAGAACCAATGAACTAATATGATTTTCGATGCTGATAGCTAACAGAATATAAGTTGAAAAACAAGATGATTTGATATAGATTATGGGTGAATAGTTATGTACACACGGTTTATACTGAAGAAAATCAACACCAAAACATCTTGAATTAGGAGCTACTCCAATGGAAATCTAAAATTGTTTTTTTAATTAGTCGGATATAAGATATATAGATATAAGGGAGGACTGCGAAAGTCCTCCCGTTTTTGTTTGTACACGGATATATGCTAAAAGCAGCTGACCCGCTTTACATGAATCAGCTGCTTTTTTTATCACTTTATGAGCTTTGCCTTGAAGCCGTTTGATACACCTGCCGCATTTGCGTCGTCCGTATCAATATGCATTTCGAGCCTGAAATCCTTATGAACTCTCACCTGAACATCATAAAAAAGACTTCTTCTCTCGCCAGAAAGCTCAACGTCAACATAATCTCCGTCACAAAGACCGAACGCCACGCCCTCGTCCTCGCTCATATGTATATGGCGATTGGCGATTATACATCCCTCATCAAGCGTTACTACGCCTTTTGGACCAATAATGGTAATGGGAGAAGAACCGTCAAGATCACCCGATTCTCTCACGGGAGGCTTGACCTTTAAAAGATAGCTGTCTGTTCTCGATATCTCGACCTGAGATCTTTTTCTTTCAGGCCCAAGTACACGCACACCCTCAATGGCTCTCATTGAAGGACCTACGATAGTAAGCTGTTCACGACAAGCATACTGCCCTGGCTGGGAAAGGTCCTTTAACTTTGTGAGCCTATATCCTTTGCCGAAAAGCACCTCAACATGCTCTACCGTAAGATGTATGTGGCGGTTTGAAATACCCACGGGAATATCTCCTGCCCTGTCTCCGTCATCCTTTACTCTTTCAATAACCTTATTTACAAGAGCTTTAAGCTCTGCCTCAGTATATTTCATATCAAACCTCAAATAATTCTGAAATTATCCGCCATAACGCATCTGCGGCGACGCGTAAATGAGCGTGCGGAGGTGATCCCCTCGCCCGTAGGACCTGCAATGGTAAATGTGGTATGCCCTTCTCCGCCAAAGCCTATTCCTGCATAGGAAGGTGCATTTTTGACAAAGATGGTGGTCTCAACAGCCTTTGCAAAAGCTGAAAGATGGTCGATGTTTTTGGAATGCATATGAGCCGTATGGCGATTACCATGCTCCGCCTTTACGGCAAGCTCGATCGCCTGTTCGATATTTTCAACTCTCACGATAGGAAGAATAGGCATCATCAGCTCGTGCTGAACGAAATCATGCATAAAGTCGGTCTCGCAGATAATGCAACGGATGCTCTTATCAACATTTATACCTATCTTTGCAAGAATAACATCCGCATCCCTGCCAACACAGGTGCGGCTTACCGTCTTTACGGTCTTGCCCGCTTTGTTCGTCTTTTCTTCAAGAACTATTTTGGCAAGTGCTGCCGCTTGCTCAGAATTTATCATATATGCGCCGCATCTGAGCATTTCACCTATAAGCTCGTCTGCGATATTTGAAAAGGCAAAGACCTCCTTTTCGGCAATGCAAGGGAGATTATTGTCAAAAGTACAACCGTCGATTATATCCTTTGCTGCTTTTCTTATATCGGCGGTATCGTCAACGATAACGGGGGGATTTCCTGCGCCTGCGCCTATTGCCTTTTTACCCGAGGAAAGAACTGCCTTAACCACTCCCGGACCGCCTGTGCAAACAAGAAGCCTTATCTTAGGATGGCTCTGCATAATTGCGGCACTGTCAAGTGTGGGCTTGTCCATTGAGCAGACCAGAATTTCGGGGCCGCCCGCCGCCTTTGACGCACGGTTTACAAGGTCCACCGCATAATTTGAAACGCAGATCGCACCTGGATGGGGATTGAAAACAACACCGTTTCCTGCGGCTATCATACCGATAGAATTACAAATGACCGTCTCGGATGGGTTTGTACTTGGAGTTATAGCACCAACAACGCCAAAGGGTGCCATTTCCGTAAGAGTAAGACCGCTGTCGCCGGTCTTGGCATCCGAAACTATGTCCTCTGTACCCGGAGTCTTTTCAGCAACGAGAATGTGCTTTAGTCTCTTGTGTTCGACCTTTCCCATGCCGGTTTCAAGGACTCCCATTTCAGCCATTATTGGAGCTTCCTCAACTGTAAGACGGCGTATCTCGCTTATTATCTTCTCTCTCTGCTCAACCGTCATGCTTCGAACAGCCTTGTAGCCTCTCTCTGCCGCATCTATCGCCTCATTCATATCGGAATATATTCCGACAAAACTTCTTCCCTCATATGAAACGCTGGTATATCCTTTTGCGGAAGAAGAATTTCCTTTTATTATATTTTCAACTATTTGCCTTATCTCGGCTTCTGTAATATTTGCCATTTTTCAAACCTCAATATATAATTTCTATGTCATTTTTTTCGCAGAAAGAGAGCCAAGCCTCATCCGGCTCACTGTCTGTAACTATCATATCAATATCCGTTGGTGCACAAATTCGTATGAAGGATTTCTTATCAATTTTTTCCGAATCGAGGGCAAGTATCTTTCTGGCGGCACATTCCAGCATCGCCTGCTTCATTCTGCAATCGTTTTCATTTGAATCTGTAACCCCAAAACTCATATCAAGTCCCTTGCAGGAGATCACCACTGTGTCAACATGGTAGGAATTTATCATTTTTTCGGCAGACGAGCCGCCAAGTGAAAGTGCGCCCTTTTTAAGCATTCCGCCGGTTGAAAGCACAGTCCAATCAGGCTTATCCGCAAGCTCCAAAAGCACCTTTACGGAGTTTGTTATAATAGTAAGATCCTTTTTATCCTTCAGCTTCTTGATAAGGTAAAGGGCTGTTGAGCTGGAATCCACCATAATATGTTCGCCGTCTCTTATGACCTGAGAAAGCTTTTCAGCAATCCTTTCCTTTTGCTCAACATTGACGTTCTCACGCACATTATAAGGAAGATCAAGAGCTGAAACGCTTTTGGAAACCGCACCGCCATATGTTTTTGAGGCAATGCCCTCCTTATCAAGCTTATCAAGGTCACGGCGTATAGTCTCCTCAGTAACATCAAATTCCTTTGCAAGCTCGTTTACAATGACTTTGCCGCTGGAGTTGAGCCTTGAAATTATTTTTCTTCTTCTTTCTATTGCAAGCATTTTGCGCTCTCCTTAAAGAATACTTTCCCAAAGTCTTGGGTCTGGGCCTGCAATAACGGATGAATCAAGGAAAAGACCGTCCTCTACGCCAGCCTTTGCCCGCTCGATGGAAGCGGTAACGCTTGAAACGCTTCCTGTAAGAATTACATATGATTTTCCGCACATTCCTTTGGCAAGTCTCACCTCAACAAGCTCAATGAGCGCAGTTTTTGCCGCAGTATCCGCCGCTACCACCGCACTTGCAGCAGTAAATGTCTCGATTATTCCAATAGCAGATTTATTTTCAACCTCAAGACAGCCGCAGATAGCACCCTGCACCGTGTCATGGGGATTTCCGAGAATAAATTTATCAATGAGCATGGCAGAATTATACGCCTCTGCCGCCTCGATCGCCGCCTTGACGGCACTTATCTCGCCCGCAATCGTTGCAAGATATTTTCCCGGGCAAACGGGATTTGCCTGAACCACCTCCACCTCTGAGGTCTTTAGCATTATGTCAGTAGCGGTAATTCCGGAAGCAACCGTTTTAAATTCTATCATTCCAAGTGCTTTTTTCATCTTTTCACCTTGTGATCTTTATATATTTTTGTGTTACAGTCCCAATTTTTCCGCAGATCGAAGCATGAATATCAGCTGCAAGTGCTACTTCAGGAGCAGATGCGATAACGTCCCCGACCTTAACCTTATCGCCTTCCTTTACGGTAGGCACACACGGTACTCCTATATGCTGGAGAAGCGGTATTTTTACGCTTTTAACTTCAATTTTGCCATCAAGAGGAGCAGGGACATCATATTTATTAAGACCGAGCCTACTGCGAAGCCTGTCCAATGAAACACGACGAAGAGAGCTGTCCTTGCGCTCGTAAATTTTCGGATCTTCTGCCTTAAAGCCGTTCGCTCTCGCATTTGCTTTAAGCTCTGCGATAAGGGCTTTGGGTGAAAGTCCCTGTGGGCATGAATACGCCTCGCAAAGACCACATTCGGAGCAAAAAAGTGATTCTGCAAGCTTATATACCTCGCCTTTTCCTCCGTTTGAGAGTACTCTCATTACCATATGCGGCTCAACACCGTAACCCAGATTATGTCTTGAACAAAGTTCGGTACAGCTTCTGCACTGACAGCAAACAGACATTGCTCGGCGAAGTCCTATCCTTGCGTTTCTTTTTTTGTTCATAACGGCAACATTGTCCGATGGAAGAACAAGAAGTGCATTGGTAGTTTTGGTCACAATATCAGATGGCGAAACTATTTTTCCCATCATCGGACCGCCGCTTATATAATCCACATTATCTCGTGTTACACCGCCTGCACGCTCCACGATTTCGGAGAGCTTAGTTCCTATCGGCACGCAGAGGGTCACGGGAGAAGCCACCTCACCCGCAACGGTGACGAATTTATCTGTGACGGGCTTGCCCTTTATGGCATTATACACATTATAAACCGTTTCGGTGTTGCTCACCATAACTCCCACGGATGCGGGAAGCTTACCGGGTGGCACAAGTCTGCCCGTGACCTCTTTTATAAGCAAAAGCTCATCTCCTGCGGGATAAATAGAGTCAAGCTTAAAGAGAGAAAGTCTCGGATGATCACCTATTTCGGTCTTAACTGCGTCGATAGCGGATCTATAATGTGCCTTGACCGCAATAATACCTCTCTCGGCACCCGTTGCACAAAGAATTTCGTCAAGTGCAGTCAATATCTCAACGGCATATTCTTCAAGAAGCTGCCTGTGAAGCTTCAAAAGCGGTTCGCACTCGGCACAGTTGAGAATAACGGTATCAATGCTCCCCGAAAGCTTTGCATATGTGGGGAAGCCTGCGCCGCCCGCACCTACAACGCCTTTTTTTCTAAGGAGCTCTTTAAATTCATCAAGTATCATTTTTGTTTAAGATCGGGGATCCCGCTCTCGTCATCAATAATACCAACGATCGCCGCATCAACAGGGGAATTTGCACAGTCAAGACCGATTCTTGCGGCACTTCCGAGAGTTACGAGAACAAGCTCGCCGATGCCTGCGCCAACATTGTCAACAGCAACGACTCTCTGGCAATTTCCTGTCTTTGCAAGTGCCTCGACTATCATAAATTTACTGCCGATGAGCTTTTCATTTTTTCTTGTTGAAACAACACTTCCGACAACTTTTCCGATTATCATATTTTTACTCCCTTTCAAGAGATTTTTTGTTTTTATATCAACATACCAAAAATATGAGGCTCTCCCTTCGGGAGAATTTTTTTACCCACCCTCATAAATCTTCGGTTCTCCTTATCAGATTAAAAACAGTTTATTTTCCGAGCGGTATGCTCCTATGAGGAGCATACCGCTCGGAAAACAAACCGCTTTTGCGGTTCGTTTTCCGACCTTCTTACTTAAGAGAAGGAAGGATCTTTTCAACATCTGCATGAGGACGTGGAATCACATGAACTGCAACTATCTCGCCAAGGTGAGATGCAGCAGAGCTTCCTGCCTCCGTTGCCGCCTTAACTGCGCCAACGTCGCCTCTTACCATAACAGAAACAAGTCCGCTACCGATCTTCTCTGTGCCGATAAGCTCAACGTTTGCTGCCTTAACCATTGCATCTGCCGCCTCGATCGCCGCAACAAGTCCTCTTGTCTCTACCATTCCAAGTGCTTCAAGTGCCATAATATATTACCTCCTTAAATTATTTCAAATTATTTCAGTGTGGGAAGGATCTTCTCAACATCTGCGTGGGGACGTGGGATCACATGAACTGCAACAAGCTCTCCAAGGTGAGATGCAGCAGAGCTTCCTGCCTCTGTTGCCGCTTTAACTGCGCCAACATCTCCTCTTACCATAACGGATACCAGCCCGCTGCCGATCTTTTCCGTGCCGATGAGTGTAACATTTGCTGCCTTTACCATTGCGTCTGCCGCTTCGATTGCCGCAACAAGTCCTCTTGTTTCTACCATTCCAAGTGCTTCAAGTGCCATAATTATTTATCTCCTTTTTTAGTTTTTACTGTTTTTTTGCCGTTTGGGCTTTTTTGTTCTTCTTTTTGAGGTTCTGCAACCTTTTCCTCTGCTTTCTTCTCTGCTTTCTTTATTCTCAATGCCGAAAGCTCCACGAGACGGACAAGCTCAGGATGCGGGTTTGCTATAACAGCGTGTGCCACAGGCTTTTTTATGCAAGACTGACAAGCATTTTCCACCGCCGCATTCACAGCAGAAACACTCCCCTCTATCATGAGGGTAACGAGTCTTCCGCCCAGCTTTCGCTCCCAAGAAACGAGAGTTACATCTGCGCTCTTGCACATAATGTCAAGGGCATCTACCGCCGCCGTTACGCCACTGACCTCAACAAATCCAAGTGATCTCATATTTTCCTCTTATATTAGAGCGTGGGAAGTATCTTCTCAACATCCGCATGAGGACGGGGGATGACATGAACCGCAACAAGCTCTCCAAGGTGAGATGCGGCAGAGCTTCCTGCCTCTGTTGCCGCCTTAACTGCGCCAACATCTCCTCTTACCATAACGGATACCAGTCCGCTGCCGATCTTTTCTGTGCCGATAAGAGTTACCTCTGCTGCCTTTACCATTGCGTCTGCCGCCTCGATCGCTGCAACAAGTCCTCTTGTTTCTATCATTCCAAGTGCTTCAAGTGCCATATTTTTTAATTCCTTTCATCAATTTTTATCAAATGCATTTAATTTGAGCATTTTTTCGGTGGAGTCCTCTGTATTAGCAATTACATGCTTTGTGATGACTCCCGAAACATTCTTTGCCGCCTGCTCTGCGGCATCTACTGCCGCATTTACCGCATCGACGCTTCCTCTGAATTTCACCGCAACTATCAGCGGCACCGGAAGCGCATCTGCATTGCCCGGCTTATTTTTATCGAGTGTTTCAACGGTAACATTTGCCGCTTTACAGCCCGCATCAACTGCGACCATAGCCGCCACAAGACCGAAAACCTCGATTATTCCAACTGCTTTTCCCATTCTATCACCCTTTGTTATTCATTTACGATAGCGATTTTGAGACCTTCCATTTTAAGGTTGGTTTCAAGTGCCTCGTTGATTTTTTCAAGGGGATATTTATGGGTTATCAGCTTCTCCATGGGAAGTCCTATCGCCTTTGCACGCTTTAAGAAATCAAAGGTAGTAACGTAATCGCGAAGAGTATACACCCACGAACCTACCGTTGTTATTTCCTTTGAGCAGATATCAAAATGAGGATTGATGGTGGCATCTCCGCCATTTATAAAGAAGCCAAGCTCGCAAAGCCCTCCGCCGTTACGGATGAACTTATAGATATTTGCATGAGCCACGGGAGAGCCTGTACACTGGAAGGCAAAATCCGCAAGATGACCGCCAAAAGCGTCCTTTACAGCACCCGTAAGTGCTTCGATCCCCTTATAGTCCTTAAAATTGACAACCGCATTTGCGCCCATTAGCTTTGCAAATTCAAGTCTCTTTGCCTCGCCGTCAACTGCAACGATGTTTTCAGTTCCCATTGCACGGAGAACCGCTATGCAGATAAGACCGATGGGTCCGCACCCCTGAACAACGACTCTGGAGTTGAAGCGAAGAATCCCCGTGGACTTTGCTCTCTCAACAGCGTGGATAAGAACCGCCGAAGGCTCGATAAGTATTCTTGAATCAAGGTCAAGATCGCTTACATTAAAGATGGTTGAACCGCCTCTTACTAGTATGTAATCCGCAAACCAGCCGTTGAGCTTTTTATCGTCGTCGGGAAGCAGACCGTAAACATCTGCCCCTCCAACGTTCTGCTTGTTAAGGTCAAACATGGTGATATCGGGGTTATCCTTGAAGATCATGCAGGTGACGACCTTGTCGCCAACGCCGAGAGGCTTTCCGGCACTGTCCTTTTTAACATTCTTACCAATTTTTACCACCTCGCCCGTGCCCTCATGACCGAGAACGACGGGAATAAGCGAAAACGGGTCTCGCTTAAATTCATGAGCATCTGTTCCGCAAACACCGCACCCCTCGACCTTAACCAGAATGTCGTCATCACCAAGCTCGGGAATGGGATGCTCTTCGATATCAAAATGCTCAAGCTTTGTCAGCATTGCAACTCTGCTCTTTTCGGGAATCTTTCCGGAAAAAGATGTCACAGAGGATTTTTGTGCAGGCGCATCACCAATATTTTCAAGCACCTGTCTGACAATTCTTTCAATATCCGTGGATTTAATATCCATTTAAATTTCCTTTCTTATGTTTTTACATTTGAGTTTCAAAATACTGTTTTCCAAAGGCTGACAGCGCAGTGTCCTGTTCTTCCGTTCCTCCGCTGACTCCCAGACCTCCGATTATCCTGCCGTCATCCCCAATAAGAGGATCGCCTCCACCGAAAATTACTATCTTTCCGCCACCCGTAAACTGGATTCCGTAAAGACTTTCACCGGGCTGTGCAAGAGCCGACAGCTTTTTCGTGGACATTTTCAGTGCCACCACCGTATATGCCTTTCCAAGAGCCACATCATAGCTTGCGATATATGCATCATCCATGCTTTTGACGAGTTTTGGGTTTCCGGCGTCATCCGAAATACAGACGACAGCCTTCACACCAATTCTCTCCGCATCTTTAATTACTGCATCACAGAGTCTTTCGGCAAGTGAGAGCGTCATTTCCTTTTTTCCCTTTATGGCGGAGACAGTATTTTCAACGATTCTTTTTATTTCAGCCTCGTTCATGGAGTAAAATCATTTACCGAGTTGCTCAAGAACGAGCTTTGTTATCATTGCAACGGTATCAGCATCTGCATTGCTGTGAGAGCAAGAACCACCGCAGCCGTGGCAGCTGGGCTTGCCTGCCTTTACATTGGGGCAGATATCTGCAGGGTGCTTACCCTTGAGTCCGAACTGACGGCGTATCTCGTAAAGTCTCTGAACCTGAGACTCTGTCAGCTTCTTAGGACCGCCGAGCATCTTTGATTGATAAAGAAGCTGTGCATAAAATTCAAGAGATTCCATCTTGTGATAAGCATTGAGAAGATTATCAGAGAAAGAAAGTGCGCCGTGATTTGCAAGAAGCACCGCATCATAATGCTGAAGATACTTGGAAACTGCATCAGGGATCTCCTCTGTTGAAGGCGTTCCATATTCAGCTATCGGTACGCAACCGAGTGCGATAACAGCTTCCGGCATGATAGGCTCCGTAAGCGGAATGCCCGCAATAGCAAAGGACGTTGCATAGAGAGGATGTGCGTGAACAACAGAATTTACATCCGGTCTTTCCTTATAAACTCTCATGTGCATCTTGATCTCAGAGGAGGGCTTGAAGCCCGCATTTGCCTGAAGAACCTTTCCGTCCTTGTCAACCTTGCAGATGTATTCGGGGGTCATAAAGCCCTTTGAAACACCTGTGGGTGTACAGAGAAATTCATTGTCATTCAGCTTAACGGAAATGTTACCGTCATTTGAAGCAACCATTCCCTTTGCGTAGATACGCTTACCGATTTCGCATATCTGTTTTTTGATTTCAAACTCGTTTACCATCTTTTGTTCTCCTTGTCTTATGTTAATTTTATTTTTTTAAGTATTGAAAAACTTCGTTGATTCCCTCGCCTGTTTTGGAATTGACCAAAAATATTTTTCGGCATCCCGCAAGACGGAGCCAATTTTCTGCCCTGATCGGGTCTGATTTATCAATTTTGGTGACGATTCCTATGCTCTCTCTGTTCACCATTGAGGTGCAAAGCGGAGGAAAGAGCGAGTAATCATCGTCTGCCGCAATGAGAAGCGCAACTATATCTGCTTCATAGGAATATATGGCAAGTGCTGCACCGAGACCGTGAACCTCGGCGTATTCCCCGGGCGAATCTATAAGCCAATCGCCGTAATCTATATACTGCGTTTTGTGATAGCTTATCTTTTCACCCTTCAAGGCTTGAGTGAGTGTGGTTTTTCCTGCGCCCCTTCTGCCAACCAGCAGAGTTTTCTTCATTATGTTTTTGTCAGCTGACATACGGTAAAGCCAAGTGTGTCCTCGGCATATGAGGTTATAGCTACCATAGAAGCTTCAACCTCGGAATAGCTTCCTGTTATTATCACAGTTCCGCTGAATCTGTCAACAAAGCCAAGCTGTGCTCCGGATGCCTTGATGGCTATATCTCCCGCAATTATCGCCGTTTCCGCAGGACTCAAGGTCAAAATTCCGATGGCGGATCTTGAATATTCAACAGCGGGATCAAGACCTAACTTTTTATATAAGATCTCATCGGGATTTGCTATGATATGAGCAAGAGTTATCTGCTTACCTGGCACAAGCTCCTGAATTATTCTTTGCTTTTCCATTTTTCGTTTTTAGCCTCCGATCTTGCCACTGAGACCGCATTTATTTACTACGCTCAGCAGTTTTTCCATTTTTTCTCTCTCGGGAGGTCTTATATGCTCCATTTTGTATTTTCTTCCAAGCCCTGCATATTTGTCCGAGCCTATTCTGTGGTAAGGAAGCAGATGAAGCTCCTTAACTCCTTCAAGGGTTCGTGCAAAGCTTGCAATTTCTCTTATCTCTTCTTCGGTATCGTTGAATGTAGGCACAACGGGAACTCTTATTATAAGCTGCTTTGCCTCTTGCGCTATCATTTTTGCGTTTTGAAGGATGAGCGAATTATCTTGCTGAGTAAATTCCCTGTGCTTTTCACCGTTTATGTGCTTTATGTCCATCAGAACCGTATCAACATAGGGCAAAAGTCTCTTTATGACCTCGGGTTTTGCAAATCCCGTCGTCTCAATTGCGGTGGATATTCCTTTTTCCTTTGCAAGTGCCAGAAGTGCCTCGGAGAAATCAGCTTGCATGAGACATTCTCCGCCCGAAAGAGTAAGTCCTCCTCCGCCCGAGCGTCTGTAATAGACTCTGTCTCGCTCGACCTCCTCGATAATTTCACCTGCCGTTCTGTCCTCGCCAACTGTTTTGATCACCCCTGCAGTATTTATCTGCTCTATGTCAAACAACTGCGATTCCGGGTTACAGCACCATGCACATCGCAACGGACAGCCCTTGAGAAAGACAATGGTTCGCACACCCGGTCCATCGTGGAGAGAAAAGCGCTGTATATTGAATATTCTGCCCCTTGTGGTTTGAAGCGTGCTTTCCATTTTATATCCTTTCTATAAACGGTAATTAAAAGCCTTGTTGTTCGGTACGGTTAATAATATCCTCTTGAAGCCCCTTTGAAAGAGTAGTGAACAGTGCGGAATATCCCGCCACACGAACTACGAGAGATTTATATTTTTCGGGGTTTTTCTGTGCATCACGAAGCGTCTCGCGGCTTACCACATTAAACTGCATATGACTTCCTTTTCTGTCAAAATACCCTCTCACAAGAGCCACGAAATTTTCAAGTCCTGCTCGTCCGCTAAGAGCCGATGGGTGAAACTTCATATTGAAAAGAGTTCCATTTGATGCGATATAGTGGTCAAGGCAGGAAACAGAGTTCGCCGCCGCAGTTGGGCCTTTTATATCCCTTCCCGCCGCAGGGGAAACACCGTCTGCAATGGGAGTATAAGCAAGTCGGCCGTCAGGAGTTGCACCGGTCTGTGCGCCAAGAGGCACATTTGCCGAAACGGGATAAAGTCCCGCCTGATACATTCCTCCTCTGGGATTTTTATATCTTTCGAGTGGCTTCGTATATGTATAAGCAACTTCTCGGGCAAATGAATCCACCTCGTCATCGTCGTTGCCGAATTTTGTCAGCGAAACGATATCAGAAAGAAGCTCCTCATATTTCTTTTTATCCTCTGCCGATGCATCATTTCTTCTCACGGTAAGATATACCGTCTTTATGTCCTCTGCGGTAGGCTCTTTTCCGCTCGCGAGAAGACTTTTTATTATATCCTCGGTGAGCTTGGTCGCCATGGCCTGATCCATATCCATACCGTAGTTGTTTTCAAGTGCTTTTTTCCAGAAGGAAAGAGTATATTTTTTGTCCTCGAAAACAAGCTTTCTCAAAGCATAGAGTGCATCGGTAACATTTGCGATTCCAAATCCCTGCGGTCCCGTAAAATTATACACCGCACCGCCCTCCTGGAGACTCTTTCCTCTGCCGATGCAATCCTCGACCATCGAGGATTGGAACGGAAGCGGGCAACGCTCCGCATGGGCAAGATCAATGGCGTTATCTGCATTTACCATAAGCTCGATAAAGTATTCCATCTGCCGGCGATAAGCACTCTCAAATTCCTCATATGTCTGCATCTCGGAAACGTCTTTTGTTTCGGGACCTATCTGAATCCCCTTGTCCTTACCGCTCGAAAAGACCATTTCAAGAGGTCTGCACATATTGAAGCACGCCGCATCATGCCAGCCGTCTGTTTTTGCCGCCTTCTGAGGCTCAACGCATCCTATTATATTGTAGTCCCTCGCATCCTCAAGAGTAAGTCCTCTGCTTTGTAAAGACGGAATTATGACTTCATCATTATAATAGGCGGGGAAGCCGATCCCCGTTCTCGTAAGCTCTGCCGCTCTTATGAGAAATTCGTGCGGCGAGCCGTTCCAAACTCTGACAGAGAATGAGGGTTGAGGCAAAAAAACGTGTTCTGTTGCCGTTATCGCCATAAACGAAAGGTCGTTTGTGGCATCTCTGCCGTATTTATCCTGACCGCCGACGATGAGGTTTTGGAAAAGACTGTATCCCGCAAAGCCCTCTGCCGACGCAGCATCTCGCACCTTATTAAGATCATTGAGCTTGACCCAAATACAATCTATAAGCTCCTGTGCAGTCTCACGGGTAATTTTTCCACTATCAAGATCTTTTTTATAATAAGGATACATATATTGGTCAAATCTTCCGGGAGATATTGAATGACCGCTGGATTCGATCTGAAGAAGCATTTGAACGAACCAAAAGGACTGACAAGCCTCCCTGAAGCTTTCCGCTCCGTGCTTCGGAACTCTTGCGCAAACAGCTGCTATATCTTCAAGCTCTTTTTTTCTGCCAAAATCCGCAGTCGTCTTTGCCATGCTTTTTGCAAGAGCACTGTATCTCTCGGCATACTTTATCGCAGCATCACAGCTCATTATCACAGCATCAAGAAAATGGGTGCGCTTCGCAAAATCCATATCTCCCTGATTAAGCCTTTTCTTTTCAGCCTTCGCCTCAGCAATGATTCCGTTATATCCAACAGAGAGGACCTTATTATAATCGACCGTAAGATGTCCTATTCCGTTATAAAAATAATTTCCGGGAGTGAAAATTCCATGCTCGATGGCGTTTTTCGCCTGGTCCGACATATAGGACGTTGCAAGAGTACTCGTAGTTCTTCCCTTCCAATATTTATATACTTCGGTCAGTGTCGCCTTGTTTTCATCGGAGATATAGAAAGGGTCTGCCGTTCTATGCTCAACGGTATCAAATTCATCCATCAGCCATTCATAGGAATATTCGGGAAAGACCTGACAGCTTCTGGGGGCCTTTGTGGAGGCACCGACTATAAGCTCGTTATCTCTTATAGTTATCGGAATATGCTCGAGAATATGGGCGAACGCCTTTGCACGCCTCGTTATGATAGGCTCTCCTTCAGTGGCTTTATAAGACTCGGTGAGCAAAACCGCTCTTTCAGCCTCGATCTGAGGCATTTTTTCAAAGAGAGCTTCAACAAGAAGCGGTATTCTCGGAGATCTTTCAATAGGCTCTGTATAGAACTTCATGGATTTCTCCTTTGGTTTTATAAATTTTGTATCAAATTTCGTTTGAAAACCAACAGAGTTTTGGTTTTTTGATTACTTTCTGTCCACATTTTACCACATTTATGTTTGTTTGTCAATAGTTTTCTTTGTTTTTTCTTGTTTTTTGTTAAATTTTGTTTGTTTTGTGTTGTTTTCCGCTTTGAAGGTAGTAAGATTCAGGCAAAAAACACGATGTGAACCTAAAAAATCGTTATTAAGTGTAAAATTAGAAAATTTTTAAAAAACACTTGACAAACTAAAAAAAGCATGGTATAATACGACCGTTATCCAAAGACAGCAGGTTCCCGTAAAGGCGGCACCATGCAGCTCTCCTGCCGAGGAATGATTTTATAACTTTAATATTTTTGTTATGCAATCTTTCTTCGTGCGCGCTTTTTTTGAGCAAGCCTTTTCGGAGAAAGATTTTTTTATATTTATTGCTAAGTCTGAATTTTCACAATGGGAGGTGAAATGAAATGCCCAGTAATGCAATACTCGAACAGAAGAAACAAACCGTAAGCGAGCTGGCAGAGCTTCTTAAGAACTCTCCCGCGGGCGTACTCGTAAACTACAGCGGAATCACCGTTGAGGACGATACAAAGCTCCGTGCGGCACTCAGAAAGGCCGGCGTTAAGTACATGGTTATGAAGAACTCTCTCACAGGCAGAGCTTGTGAAGAGGTAGGTCTCGGCGACATGAAGCAGTACCTTTCCGGTATGACAGCTATCGCTATCAGCGAATCCGATGCTGTTGCTCCCGCAAAGGTAATGAAGGAATACGCTGAGAAGATCGAATCCTTTGAGATTCTTGCAGGCTATCTCGACGGTTCGGTTGTTGATAAGAACACCGTTATCTCTCTCGCAGATATCCCCTCAAAGGAAACACTTATCGGAAAGATGCTCGGAAGTATCCAGTCTCCTCTTTACGGACTGGCTTATGTACTCCAGGCAAAAATCGACAAGGAAGAAGGCGGAGAGGCAGCAGCAGAGGCTTAATTGCCCTTATTTGCCCTCGCCAAACCAAATGCGCATGAAATTTTTGCGCACAATCTAAAATAAAAAATTATTATTTTCGGAGGTAGATTAAAATGGCTACAGAAAAGACAACAAAACTCCTTGAAGAAATCAAGGAACTTACTATTCTTGAACTTGCTGATCTCGTAAAGGCTCTCGAAGAGGAATTCGGCGTTTCCGCTGCTCCCGTTGCAGTTGCTGCTGCTCCCGGTGCTGCTGCTCCCGGTGCTTCCGCTGAAGAGAAGACTGAGTTCGATGTTGAGCTCACATCCTTCGGTGCAAAGAAGCTTGATGTTATCAAGGTTGTTCGTGAGGTTACAGGTCTCGGTCTTAAGGAAGCTAAGGAGCTTGTTGAGGGTGCTCCTAAGACTCTTAAGGAAGGCGTTTCCAAGGACGAAGCTGAATCTCTCAAGAAGTCTCTTGAAGAGGCAGGCGCAACTGTTACAATCAAGTAATTATAAAATTACCGATTTTAACTTGCTGTACATCAAAGGCTATCGCAGCAGCGATAGCCTTTTTTGTTTTTAGTTTTAACAATCAAATCAAAATATGCCCCCAGCGACTGCTATAAGGCAGGGTTCATCTGCAACAGTGGGTTTATTCCGCCGACGCATCGGATCAGGTTGAAAAAAGACATTTGCTTTTGCAAATGGCTTTTTCTTGGCAGGGGCAGAAGGACTTGAACCCACGACACCCAGTTTTGGAGACTGGTGTTCTACCGACTGAACTATACCCCTATTTATTAAATTTTTGCGTACTGCTCCGCAACAGACAACATTATACCACAAGAAAAATAATTTTGCAATAGTTTTTTTGAAAAAATTTGTTTTTTTCTGAAAAAACAAAAAAGGCGGCTTTAGAAAAAAACTAAAGACCGCCTAATGTTTTTCATTTTTGCTCGTCTTTTTTCTTGAAAACTTTTTGCCAAAGTCTTTTAATGCCTATCTTTGCCTCCTCAAATTCCTCTCTGAGAACCGCAAGGGTATTTTTATCATGAGGAAAAATGAGCTTCAGAAGAAAAATAGCAATAATAACGGTCAGAATTTTTTCGGGAGTAAAGGGGAGCCACAGCAGTCCTGCATAGGAAGCACCAACCACCATCATCCATGTAATATCAAAAAATTTTCCCAGAGCAGCAATAACATAGCACCAGCCGTTCGTTATCATCCATGCGATGCCAAAGCAGAACAGAAGGCGGGGATTAAAAATAAACCTCGCTATCTTTTTTAGCTTTTTTCCTATATTCCTTATGCTCAGATCCATTTTTTACTTCCTTTTTCTAAAAAACTCTCGCAAAAAGCTATAATGGCACTCATGTGAGTATACCGATGTTCATTGTAAGAAAGCTTTAATGCTTTTCTTATTTACTCTGTGTGTTTTTTAAAGGATAAAAGCTGAGAACCACCTTAAAAAGATCTCCGTCAACGTAAATATCAAGTCTCCCGCCATTAAGCTCCGTAAGGCTCTTAGCAATGGAAAGACCAAGTCCGCTTCCTTCGCTGTGCCTTGAAGAATCGCCTCTTACGAACCTTTCGGTAAGCTCATCAGGGCTAATATCCAGCAGATATTTTGAAGTGTTTCGGAAAACTATATACACCATACCGTCTCGTTCTGCCGCATCAATATATACCCTTGTACCCGGAAGGGAATATTTTGTTATATTGTGCATCAGATTATCGAAAACTCGCCAAAGGTGCTTTCCGTCCGCCATAACGGAAAGAGGCTCATCGGGAATATGCACTATAAGCTCAAGACCAAGCTCCAAAAGTTTTTCGGAATATTCCCCTCTTGCCTGAGATATCATTTCCCCGATATAAACCGGGCAAGGCTCTATTTCAAGATTGCCCGTTGACGCCTTTGACGCCTCAACGAGGTCATACGTCAGCTTCCGAAGTCTTTCGCTCTGCCTTTCAAGCACTTTTACATATTCGGTTATCTTTTCTTCGTCGGGTTTTTCCGAAGCACGCTCGCTTTTCAGCAGATCAACATAATTTACGATAGACGTAAGCGGTGTTTTAAGGTCATGAGAAACATTTGTTATAAGCTCTGTCTTGAATCTCTCACTCCTCATGCGTTCGTCAAGAGCCGCATACATTCCGTTTCCGATGGAATTAAGAGCATATGCCTGTTTTTTCAGGTCGCTGGGCATATGAGAAGTATCTATACGATAGGCAAGATCTCCAGATGCTATCCGCTCGCCTCCCTTTTTCAGCTTATCTATCCCGTACGTTATATACAACGCATAAAATGCTATAATTGTTCCACCTAAAAGCCAAACAAAGATAATTATAGGAAGATCATACATTTCCACAGCCATAATAACAAATGACCAGACAGCAAGCAGGAACAGCAAAATCAGGGTTTTTAAATAAATCGGCAGATTTGAAAGAACCTTTATTATACCCCGCCATATGAGGCGCAAAAATCTGAAAATATTTTTAAGCACGAACCAAATGGCGGTGTTTTTAAACAACTCACCCGTCTTTGCCCTTGCGGCAAAGCTGAAAATATAGGAAACCACAAGCACCGATGCGCCGATGATATATATGCATATCACAAATATCAATTCAAAATTTTCCCAATAAAAATCAAAGCAAGCTGCCGTCGAAAAGAGGACTATAAAGGCATAGATAAAGGTGAATATGTCAAACGGAATCTTATCAAAAAGGCTCGTTCTCGGTCTTTCCTCGCCCGATTTCCAGCCCGCACTGCAGCAGAGCAGAACAAGAGATACGATAAAGAGCAAAATCGCCGAGCCGCCGATAATGAAAATGGAATATTTCATTCCATAAAGTGTCTTTACAAAAGAATCAACGAATGATACGGTATCAATTGTAAAAAATTCACTCGGAATATAGAGTGTGACCTCATATTCCGTGACCTTGACAGTCTCAGACCAATTATAGTCCTCGGTCTCGGTAACGGCGAAGGACTCTCTATCCGTTGTTTCTGCTTCTGCTATTTGCATTTCACTGCCTGCAATGTCGGGAGAGGAAATCCATTCTTCAATTGCCCTTATATGAGTAAAGGAGAAATCGTAAGCGTTTCCGTCAAGATTTGAATAGAGCAGATTCCCCGAAAGATCACGCAGCTCGAAATAATAATTTCTTTTTGATGCGTATTTATCCATGTTTTCCTTCGAGGTATAATGAAATCTATCCGCCGCATTAAAAGCCTCCCGATATGCAAGATCCGAGAGTGCTTTTTCTCTGACAGATTCGAGCGGTTTGGTATAGAAGCTGCCCGCAAGCATCCCTACAAAGGCAAAAACCGAAAGTGCCGCCGTTATAAGAGACAATACCGAAAGCAAAAATGCCGTCACCTTTATCGCAATACTTTTTCTCATGCTTTTTCCTCCCTTGCATCAAGCTTATATCCCTGCCCCCAAACAACCTTTAAATATCTCGGCTCGGCAGGGTTTATCTCTATCTTTTCACGCAGATGCCTTATATGCACCGCAATGGTGTTTTCCTCACCGATGGGATTGCTTTTCCAGACCTGTCTGTATATTTCTTTTGTTGAAAGCACTTCACCGGGTCTCTCCATGAAAAGACGGAGTATCTCATATTCGGTCCCCGTAAGTGAAATAGGCTCTCCCAGAACCTTGACCTCTCTCGTTTTAATATCAAGCTCTATTCCGCAAAGGGTAAGTGTATCGGGACACCGTACGCTTTTTTCGCCGCCGAACATCGTATATCTCCGCAAATGCGAGCGTACTCTTGCAAGAAGCTCAAGAGCGTTAAAGGGCTTTGTTATGTAATCGTCTGCCCCAACATTAAGTCCAAGCACCTTGTCGGTGTTTTCGCTTTTTGCAGTAAGCAGAATTATCGGTATATTGTATTTTTCCCGAATATTAGCCATCGCGCTTATGCCGTCCATCACGGGCATCATTATGTCGAGAAGCACGAGCTTTATCTCGCTTTCATGCTCTTCAAGCGTCTTTAAAGCTTCTTCGCCGTTTTCGGCTTCAAATACTCCATAGCCCTCTCCGGAAAGGTATATTTTAAGTGCCGAGCGGATGTCTCGCTCGTCATCACAAACAAGAATATAGTTCATTTCATCACCTCAACAATATTTTAACAGAAAAATTCTTAAAAGAAAAGTGGGTAAATGATTAAAATTTTCTTAATTTTGCAAAGATCGACCACATCTGTTTAAAATTTTCGGGAATAAACTCCTTATTCTACTGTATATCCCTAAAAAACACAGAGGCTGAACCAAAAGAATCAGTTCAGCCCCGTTATTATTGACTTATCAAAGATTTTTCAGTGTTTCCATAACGTAGTCGCCAAATTCGGAGCATTTTGCACCGCCGGGACGACCTGTAATAGTCATTTTCTTGTCCTCGAACATACAGAAGTCTAGTGCCTTTTCAAGCTTATCCGCTCTGTCCTGAAGTCCGATATGCGAGAGAAGCATTACGCAGGCACGAAGCATGGAGCAAGGGTCTGCATATTCCCCTCTGCCCTCGTTTATCATTCTGGGTGCAGAGCCGTGAATAGCCTCAAACATCGCATATTTCTTGCCGATATTTGCACATCCCGCAGTTCCGACACCTCCCTGGAACTCGGCAGCCTCATCGGAAATGATGTCTCCGTAGAGGTTAGGAAGGAGAAGAACCTTGAAATCGCGTCTTCTCTTTTGGTCAACAAGCTTTGCGGTCATGATGTCCGCATACCATTCGTCTGTTGTGATCTCGGGATAAAGGTCCCCCACCTTGTGGCAATCCTCAAGGAAGTTACCGTCTGTGGTCTTTATAACATTTGCCTTCGTAACAAGCGAAACTCTGTCAAGGCCGTTCTTTCTTGCATAGTCATATGCGAGGCGTGCTATTCTGTCAGAGCCTTGCTTTGTGGTTACGACGAAGTCAACTGCAAGGTCATCAGTTACATTGAATCCGCTTGAACCAACGGCATATCCACCCTCGGTATTCTCACGGAAGATAGTCCAGTTTATTCCCTCCTCGGGTACTTTAACAGGTCTTATATTGGCAAAAAGGTCAAGTGCCTTTCTCATTGCAACGTTTGCAGACTCGATATTTGGCATACCGCTGCCCTTCTGAGGTGTCGTTGTGGGGCCCTTAAGGATAACATGGCAGGATTTAAGCTCTGCCATAACATCATCGGGAATAGCTTTTCCAACTGCTATTCTGTTTTCTATCGTAAGGCCATTTATGTCTACAAACTCGACCTTTCCCGCCTTCACCATGTCATCCAGCATAAATTCCAGCACTCTGCGAGCCTCTGCGGAAATTATCGGGCCAATTCCGTCGCCGCCGCAAACGCCTATGCGGAGTTTTTCAAGAGACGCATAATCAACGAAATCGCCCTGCGACTTCATATCCTCAACTCTTACCAGCTGATCTTCAAGAATTTTTCTGAATTTTGCACAAGCTTCTTCAAGCTGTGCATTGTAATTATTTATCATTTTGGTTACTTCCTTTGCTTATTTTTATAAGTAATTTTTAATATGGGGTGTCGGTATAATGACAAGCACAGCAGAAAACTCGGTTCGGCATTTCGGAAACAGCCTTGCCTATGGTAAGCGCATACGCTCATCGCACCGAGAGGGGGCTTTTTACCTTATCGCTTCTTTTTGATAAACGATCATTGGTATAAAACCAAAACATTTTCCGAGAAAACATTTCTATGCGATACAACGATATATCACTATATTCTTTTAACCGTTGTTCTTTGTGAAATTCAGCATACCACCCGCTGAAAGGATGTCTCTCTGACGTGCAGTAAGGTCAAGCTTCAAAGGTATCTTTGCACCACATTCACATTCAAGGAATAGCCTATCCGAGCCTGCAACTCCATCTGCAAAGCCCTTGATGGTGAGCTTTGCTCCCTCCTTCAGCTTATCATAATCCTCGGGATTTTCAAATGTCATGGGGACTATGCCAAAGTTGATAAGATTTGCTATATGGATTCTCGCAAAGCTCTTTGCAACGACGGCTTTGATGCCGAGATAGAGGGGAACAAGAGCCGCATGCTCACGAGATGACCCCTGACCGTAGTTCGAGCCACCTACGATTATTCCGCCCCCCATCTTCTTTGCTCTCTCAGGGAAATCCTTATCGCAAACAGTGAAGCAGAATTCGCTGAGCTTCGGAACATTTGATCTGTAAGGAAGAATTTTCGTTCCGGCAGGCATGATATGGTCTGTTGTAATATTGTCTCCTACCTTCAGAATAAGAACTGTGTCAAGGTCTGCCTCGGGAGACTTTCCAACGGGAATAGGCTTGATATTTGGTCCTCTCTCAACAGTTACAGCATCCGCTTCATCGGGTGTAGCGGGCATTTCGATGAGGTTGTCATTTATTTTGAAATTCTCCGGTATCTTTATGTGAAGTGCATCTCCGCTTTTTCTGGGGTCTGTCATAACACCGGAAATTGCAGATGCCGCTGCAGTTTCGGGAGAAACGAGATAAACGCCCGCATCTGCAGTGCCGCTTCTTGCCTCGAAATTGCGGTTAAATGTACGAAGGCTTATCCCCGCCGATTTGGGCGAAAAGCCCATGCCGATGCAAGGTCCGCAAGCACATTCAAGAATCCTTGCACCCGCCGCAATAAGATCTGCAAGTGCGCCGCACTCAGCAAGCATGGTATATACCTGCTTTGAGCCGGGAGATATGGAAAGGCTCACATCGGGATGAACAGTCTTGCCCTTCAGCATTGCCGCAACCGTAAGCATATCGAGCATAGATGAGTTCGTGCAAGAGCCGATACATACCTGATCTATCTTCATTCCTTCAAGCTCAGAAACGGGCTTTACATTATCAGGGCTGTGAGGACAAGCCACAAGAGGCTCAAGAGCGGAAAGGTCAATGGTGTATTCCGCATCATAAACCGCATCCGCATCGGGAGCAAGCGGGACAAAGTCTGCTTCTCTTTCCTCTGCTTTAAGGAAAGCGCGAGTAACCTCATCCGAGGGGAAGAGTGAGCTTGTTGCCCCCAGCTCTGCGCCCATATTTGTGATCGTTGCTCTCTGTGGCACGGAAAGAGTCTTAACTCCATCGCCGCCGTATTCCACCACAGAACCTACTCCGCCCTTCACTCCAAGACGGCGAAGAACCTCAAGGATTATATCCTTTGCGCCAACATAGGGAGGAAGCTCTCCGATGAGATTTATCTTAATTATCTTTGGCATAGTTATGTAGTATGCTCCGCCACCCATTGCAACGGCAACGTCAAGGCCACCCGCCCCCATGCCGAGCATACCTATACCGCCCGCTGTGGGGGTATGGCTATCAGAGCCGATAAGGGTCTTTCCAGGAACTCCGAAGCGTTCAAGATGAACCTGGTGACAGATACCGTTTCCGGGACGGGAGAAGCGAATACCGTGCTTCTTCGTTACCGTCTGGATATACCTGTGGTCGTCAGCATTCTCAAAGCCCGCCTGCAGAGTGTTGTGGTCGATATAAGCAACGGAAAGCTCTGTTTTAACTCTCTCTGTGCCCATTGCTTCAAACTGCAGATAAGCCATAGTGCCAGTTGCATCCTGCGTAAGTGTCTGGTCGATGCGGAGTGCGATCTCGCTTCCCGCCTTCATTTCACCGGATATAAGGTGGTTTTTAATAATTTTTTGTGCAATTGTAAGTCCCATTTTTACTTTTTATACTCCATTATTAATTGCGTTTATTGTGCTTTTCATTGCGTTTTCAACATGAAGATAAGTCAATCTTTCAGCTTCGCCGGCATCCGTGCGCAAGATAGCTTCAAGAATCTCTCTGTGCTCCTTAACAGAAGCTTCGATGCGTCCGATGCCCGAAAGCGACAGCTTTCTGTATGTTTTTATGCTTTTGTGAAGGTCTGTCAGTATCTTGCAGAGCATTCTGCTTCCGCTTTTTTTGAAAATTTCACAGTGGAATGCAGTATCAAGCTCCTTTATATGCTCAGCATCGTTCTTCCTTATATAAAATTCCGAAAGTTCAACTGTTTCGGCGAGGGATTTCTTGTCCTCTTCCGTCATTTTTTCAGCAGCCATTGCCGCAGCCAGCCCTTCAAGTCTCATTCTTATGCGGTAAATATCAATAAGGTCCTCGGTGTCAACACCCAAAACCACGGCACCCCGATTTGGAGATATCTCAATAAGCCCCTCCTCGTCAAGGCGGTGAAGTGCGGCTCTTATGGGTGTTCTGCTGACTCCGAGCTTTTCGGAAAGTCCAAGTTCGGTAAGCGGATCTCCCGCTTTAAGCTCTCCTCCGAGTATCGCCTCTGTAAGTGCCTCATAGACCTTCAGCTCAAGAGACCCCGATCCTGCGCTTATTACCATCTTTTTTCCTCACTTACACAAGAGATGGGGTGCAAGCCCTCTGATTATTTCTTCAAGCTCCTCATCACCCATGATCGTGGTTCTGCCGTCCACATACATAGCGTCGATCTTTGCCTTCATATCAATGACGAACTGATCCTGCTTTGTTACGGCATTCCCGTCCTTGAGATCGAAATGATTGTTTACCCAATATGCGATACCCGCAAGACCACTTGTGTTTGAGATGGAGACCTCCGCAGGTCTGTTAAGGATTTTTTCGGTGTCAAAAATGTTATATATCTCCGCATCCTTCATGAGACCGTCTGCGTGAATACCTGCTCTTGTAACATTGAAGTTGTTGCCAACGAATGGAGTCATGGGAGGTATCTCGTAACCAAGCTCCTTTTCAAAATAGTGTGCGATCTCTGTGATGACCGTGGGGTCCATTCCGTCAAATGTTCCGCGCATCGAAGCATATTCGATCACCATTGCTTCAAGCGGAATATTGCCCGTTCTCTCACCAATGCCGAGAAGCGAGCAGTTTACGGCAGAAGCACCGTAAAGCCAAGCGGACGTTGCATTTGAAACTCCCTTATAGAAATCGTTATGACCGTGCCATTCAAGCATTTCACTGGGAACATGAGAGAAGTGGTGCAGACCGTAAACTATACCCGGAACGCTTCGCGGAAGCGCAACGCCCGGATAAGAAACGCCGTAGCCCATCGTGTCACACATTCTGATCTTTACCGGTATTCCGGCTTCCCTCGAAAGCTCCATAAGAGCGTTTACAAAAGGTACTACGAAGCCATAGAAATCTGCCCTTGTAATGTCCTCCAGATGGCAACGGGGACGAATTCCTGCGTCAAATGCCTGTTTTACAACTCCAAGGTAATGGTAGAGTGCCTGTGCTCTTGTCATTCCAAGCTTTTTGAAGATATGATAATCGGAGCAGGAGACGAGAATACCCGTTTCCTTGATACCAATTTCCTTAACGAGCTGAAAATCTTCCTTTTTAGCTCTGATCCATGTGGTTATCTCGGGAAATTCATAGCCAAGATCCATGCATTTTTCAACGGCTTCTCTGTCCTTTTTCGTATAGACAAAAAATTCACTCTGACGGATAAGACCTTTAGGTCCTCCGAGACGGGAGAGCATCTTATAGATGTCACAGATCTGCTCGGGCGTATAGGGAGCGCGAGACTGCTGACCATCACGGAAGGTAGTGTCTGTTATCCAAATGTTCTCCGGCATATTTATCGGCACATGACGGTGGTTGAAGGCGACCTTCGGAATCTCCGTATATGGGTAAATATCCCTATATAGGTTAGGATCCGGCACATCCTGCAACGAATACTGATATTGAGATTGTTCCAACAGATTTGAAGCACAATTCTTTGCAATCAATTTAAAATCCTCCTTTATTGTATTCTTGTATACAATTTGTTTTTCTACTATTATACAGGTATACATACTATTTGTCAAGGCTTTTTGCAAAATTCAAGTCGTTTTTTGCAACATTAAAATGAAATACTTGCAAAATATGTTAAAAAACTGCGGGTTTGTCTTAAAAAATGAACAATTATGCTTTTGGGCTATGCAAAAAACGACCTTCTCAGCAGAAGATCGTTTTTATTTGTTTATTTCAGGATTGTCAGTCCTTTCAAGCAGATAATCTATTGAAACATTGAAATAATCCGCAATTTTGATAAGCGTAGCATAATCGGCTTCTCTTTCTTCCGTTTCATATCTGCTTATGCTGTTTTGATTCATATTCAAGTCCATAGCAAGCTTTAGTTGAGAAACGCCTTTTCGTCTTCTTAATTCTTTCAATCTCATTTTTCCGCCGCCTTATAAAAAACTCTTGACATTATTATACCAAAGTGGTATAATAAATATATCCCGTTTTGGTATATTTCATACGGGATAAATAAAAACGGGTGTGCAGGCAAATAATAACAAGGAGAAAAAGATGAAAATAAGAATTAAAGCTATAATAGGATTGATGTTGATATTTGCAATGATGTTTGCTTTTTGTGTGCAGTCATTTGCAGCTTGGAAAACGATAAACGGCAGGGCAAGTGATTATTTAATGACAACAAAGACCTGCAAATTTACGAACCTGGGAACGGATAAAGTCACGGTTGTCAATAATGGCAAAACAAATATGTATGTCTATATAAACGGTTGCTTTTGGCGTGAAATCAGTCCGGGGCGTGAATGTACATACGCAACCTATTCCAATAAGATAACGGTTAAAGTTTATGCGGTAAATACAAGAGCTCTCGGAACTCAAAAATTTATCATAAAAACAACCAGCGGATCTATTTACTAACAAAAAACAATCAATGTCTGCACACCTTGTTTTGATGTAAAAGAAAATAGTGTGAATAAAATTATATAAAAAGGGGTTGACAACGGGGAAAATGTGTGATATAATAGGAGAACGAACTGAGATGATCGTATCTCAGTGGCGTGCTTAAGATTGGTTTCGCCGGAATGGCGGAATTGGCAGACGCCCGGGACTTAAAATCCCGTGATACGTGAGTATCGTACCGGTTCGACCCCGGCTTCCGGCACCAAGAAGCACGGGAAAAGATATCGCGGAGTAGAGCAGCTTGGTAGCTCGTCGGGCTCATAACCCGGAGGTCGTGAGGTCCAAATCCCACTCCCGCAACCATATGGCGGCGTAGCTCAGTTGGCCAGAGCATTCGGTTCATACCCGAAGTGTCAGCAG